>CAYZTJ010000095.1:0-13189 GCA_964481215.1 uncultured Nitrospira sp.
AGCGCCGCCATGGTCTGCCGCGGACGGTCGCTCGCGGCATGCGCCATATTCTCCCACTCGAGCACCACGGAGACCGACATGGTGCTTGCCGAGGCGCTGTCAGCACTTCTCGGAGCTGGTATCTGGGACAGAGAGGCTAGGGGCTCGGGGGGAGCGATCGCCGATCGGCTAGGGGAAGGATGGGCTTCCATTGGTCTCAATGTATTCCTTCGATTATAGTCGTATGGAGGCATGGCCCTGGGAGCGGCCCAAAAAGCGGACGCAACCCTCCGTGCCGAGCTCTTCATCTTTGTCGGTTGCTCTTGAACGCAACTAAACCCAGAGATTCCCGTGAGTTAGGCAACTTCCAGCGAAAAGGGGGAGAGATCAGGGCAGATCAGTCTTGGCGATGAATTCTGGGACGCGACGTAGATCGATTGCCGCTCGCAACTATCCTGCTTACTCAGGAAACCGCAGCCTTCTGGCCTTTAATGTTTCTGCCCCCATTGCTTCCCCGCATTCCGCGTCCGATTGAAGCCAATCAACGGTTTAGGGAGGAAGGCTGGGCTGTCTGCGGTCCACCCACAGTCGAAAATCCCAATGTCCTCCAGCCGGCTCGAGTCGGGCAGAGACAGAAGACTCGGCTGATGAAGGGGGATATCGGTGTAGTCTGGCTGCTTCCCCGGCGGGCGCGCGTTGCGCGAGCACAGAAATCGCCCTCGCCATCCCTCACTCTATCCTTTAATATTCCCAATCGGCCGCAGCTCCGCCACTTTTTTGGTGATCCCCGCCCGATCCACCGTCTCCACGACATCAGAAATATTCTTATAGGCGAAACCCGCCTCTTCGGCCAGACCCGACATGGACACGGCCTTCACGATGATCCCATGCTCTTTCATCTGTTGGCGGACCTGCTCGCCCCGCACCGATTTCTTCGCCTGCGCCCTCGACATGGTGCGTCCGGAGCCGTGCATGGTGGACCCGAAGGTCTCGCGCATGGCTTGATCGGTGCCGACCAGCAGATACGAACCGGTTTCCATGGAGCCGCCACAGATGACCGGCTGGCCGGTCCGGCGGTACAGCTCCGGCAGCTCCGCGCGTCCCGGGCCGAAGGCCCGCGTCGATCCCTTGCGGTGGACCAAGAGTTCACCTTCGGCATAGCGTTCCACCTTGGCGATGTTATGGGCCACGTCGTACACCAGGTGCATGCCCAGCTCTTCCGCCGATCGCCCGAAGACGCGCGCAAACGCCTCGCGAATCTGATGGGTGATGACCTGGCGGTTTGCAAAGGCGGTATTAGCGGCGCAGTTCATCGCGGCGAAGTAGTCTTGCCCCTCGGGCGACTGAAAGGGCGCGCAGGCCAACTGCTGATCCTTGACCGAGATGCCGTACCGACGCATGGCCTTCTCGAAGACTTTGAGAAAGTCGCTGGCGACTTGATGGCCGAACCCGCGCGAGCCGCAATGGACCATGACGACGATCTGGTCCTGCCCGGTGATCCCCAGCGCCGCTGCGGTGTCGGCGTCGAAGATCCGATCGTTGGAGGCCACCTGCACTTCCAGGTAGTGATTCCCGGACCCCAAGGTGCCCAGCTGGCTGATCCCTCGCTGGAGGGCGTGATCGGTGACTTTCGACGGGTCGGCCCCGGGGATGCAGCCCTGCTCTTCGATGCGCTCCAAGTCCTCATGCCACCCATAGCCCTGGTCGACACACCAGCGGGCGCCCCGGCGCATGACCTCCTCGAATTGGTTCCGGCTGAGCGACACGAATCCCTTCGATCCGACTCCGGCCGGCACCGCGCGAAACAATTCGTTGAGCAACCGGTCCAGCCTCGGCTGCACGTCCGCGAGCGTGAGGTCGGTCCGAATGAGCCGCATGCCGCAGTTGATATCATATCCGACGCCGCCGGGGGAGACGATCCCTTCGCGAAGATCGAAGGCCGCGACGCCGCCGATCGGAAATCCGTAGCCCCAGTGGCCGTCGGGCATGCAGAGGGCATGGCCGCGGATACCGGGCAGGCAGGCGACGTTGGTCACCTGCTCGAAGACGCCGCGATCCATGCTCGTGAGGATGGTCTCGGTGGCATAGATGCGGGCGGGGACGATCATCCCGGGTTTTTCGGACGGAGGAATCTCCCAGATCTGGTCCGTGATCCGGTTCACGGTCATGTCGGTCTGGAGTTTCATATTTCCATCGGTGACGCGCGTTGTCGCGCGCGTCAAGGTGATGGGCAAGAGGCGCGTGGCGATAGGCTATGGGTCAAAGGCGATAGGCAATGGGCGCGAGGCCATAGGCAAGAACATCGGATGTCCTTGTCCTCGCCCATAGCCCCTTAGCCTCTGGCCCCTCGCCTTCTTTCCATGCCCATCGCCTCTGGCCCCTGGCCTCTTGCCAATTCAAATATCCAACACCACCCGTGCGACCCACTGTGCGCCGTCCTGCCGGACGTCGTAGAGGTGTTTCGTGACGGCCTTGACGTCGGCGCGAAGCTCTTGTCGCGCGGGATCGATCGGCGCGCCGATCACGGTCGCGGTCAGCGACCACTCCGTTCCCGGACGGCCATCGACGACGAGAGGCGAGACCTCGCGAAACACGACGGCGTCCGCGTCTTTGAGATACACCAGTTCGGAGAGCCAGTCAAAGAGGAGATCGGGGAGATCGACGGCGCGGAGGGAGACAGGGCGGCTCCAACCGGGTTCGACCGTTGCGGGGTCCGCGAGGGTTTCAATCAGCGCCTGGGCGGCGGCCAGGCAGAGTTCCGAGGGGGAATCGCCGGTCGCTTCGAAGGCCGCATCGGCCAGCGCGATGTCCTCGATCACCCGGAATCGGGCGGTCATAGATGCGCCGTGCGTCGCCGGGCGGCGTGGAAGATGGAGCGGATCTGTCGGATGCCGGTGAAAGGCGCGCCCAGGGGATTCGGCACCTTTCCCTTCAACAGCATCTTGATGCCGAGGGGAACGATCCGCCAGGCGCGAAAGGGATTGAGCCCGACGATCGTGATGGGCATGAGCGCTTCATTGAGCCGGCCGAACTGATGGATGAGCGAGGTGAAGCCGGTCACATGGCGGGCCCCGCCGGAGGTCGTCAACCCGGCATCGAGCGCGGCGCGTCGCAACCGAATGATGGCCTCCATCGGTTTCACGTCTTTCGGGCAGACTTCCACGCAGAGGTTGCAGCGCGTGCAGTCCCAGATGCCGTGCTCCTGGTCCAGCAGGGTCAGCCGATGCCGCTTGGCGTCGGGTCGTTCGCGGGGGTCGGCGAGGAAGCGCTCCGCCTTGGCCAGGGCCGCCGGACCGAGAAACCCGCGAGAGACCTCGTGGGCCGCGCAGGCGCCGACGCAGGCGCCGCACTGGATGCACGCATCGACGTTCTGGAAGTTCATGTGGACTGGGGAGAAGTGGGCAGGGGCGTCGAGAGTCGTCGACGCCGCCAACCAGGGGGTGACCGCGCGAATCTTGCTCCAAAATGGCGTCATGTCCGCCACCAGGTCTTTGATCACCGGCAAGTTGCGGAGCGGGCCGATCTCGAGCCGACCGTGCCGTTCCAATTCCCGGCGGACCGTGGTGCGGCAGGCGAGTTTTTCCGATCCGTTGATGTCCATGGCGCAGGAGCCGCAGATGGCCGATCGGCAGGAGTAGCGGAGCGCGAGCGTCCCGTCGAGTTCGTTTTTGATGCGGATCAGACAGTCCAGGATGGTGGCCCCGCGCCCGACGTCGAGCCGGTACTCTTCAAGATGGGGCTGCTGATCGCGCTCGGGATTGTAGCGGCGGATGGAGAAGGTCAGGCGCATGGAGAGTGGTCAGTGAACAGTCATCAGTGGACGGTGTTTTCCGGAAAACCGGTGCGTCCGAAACTGAAAACTGCCCACTGTCAACTGACGACTATTCCAATTCAAACGTCTTCGGATAGTTCGTCAAGTTCCGGCAGCCGTCGCGGGTGACCAGCACCATGTCTTCGATGCGAGCCGCGCCCAGGCCGGGATAGTAGAGGCCGGGCTCCACGGTCACGATGTGGCCCTCCTGGAGCAGCGAACCCGTGCGGCTGATCCGGGGCGCTTCGTGGATGTCCAAGCCCACTCCGTGGCCGGTCCCGTGAAAATAGCCCTGCATGCGTCCGTTGACCAGGCCTGTCTTGAAACCGGCCGCATCGAACCGCTCGCAGATGCCTTGATGGATCTTGGCGCCGTCCGCGCCGTCGCGGATCTTTTCGATGGCCTCTTCCTGGGCGTCGAGCACGGTCTGGTACAAGCGTTTCAATTCGGCCGACGGCCGACCCTTGATCACCGTGCGGGACATGTCGGCGAAGTAGCGCGTCTGGCTGTTGCGCGGGAAGACATCGAAAATGATGCTCCGGTTCGCGCGCAGCGGGCCGCTGCCCTCGTTGTGGGGGTCGCAGGCCTGATCGCCCCCGGCGACGATCGTATGTTGGGCGACGCAATCCCGTTCCATGAGGGTCACGTTGATCAGCTTCTTGATGCGCTCGGAGGTCAGGGGCTCGCCTTCGTGCCAGAGGATGTCCTGCTTCACGCGCGAGGCCCGGAGCAGGGCGTGGGCGGCGGCCACCGCCTCTTCGGTGGCGCGCTGGGCCGCTTCCACGTGGCGGATCTCTTCCTCCGTCTTGATGGCCCGTTGTTCGTAGAAGGGCTCTTTCCCGGTCTCGATCTCGTAGCCGAGCTCGAGGAGCCGGGCGGCATAGGCATAGGGAAAGGTGCGCGGGACGGTGAGCTTCCGGACCTCGTGTTGTTGGAGGACGGCATGGACGATCTCGACCGTGCCGACCTGGGCGACGCCCCGGCTCTTGAGGGCCCGTTCGATTTCCGAGAGGGAAACCACGCGCTCGACCGTGGCCTGACTCCGGGCCCGGTCCATTTCCAAATCGTTCATCACGAGAATGCGCTCGCCCTTGATCGTGAGGAAGATGAAGGGATCGGGCGCGATGAAGCGGGTGATGTAGTAGAGATTGGAGTCGAATTCGCTGGCTGCGATGATCAGGGTGGCGCGATCTGCCGTCATGCGGGTCTCCTGGCTGCGAAGCCGAAGGGTTGTCAGCGGTCAGTTATCGGTTCTCAGTTCGAATCTCGGAATACTGAGAACTGACAACTGTTCACTGAGAACCCTGCGTCCTCCGTACGTGTTCCTGCTGATTCGGATGCTATCATCCGCTCCGGGAGGGGTCAAGGAACGGTTGAGACCGGCGGGTCCGGCGCGTTCGGCATCTCGGTCAGCGCGTTGCCGCTGCCGCCGGCCGGCTTGTCCCCGTTCGGAGACATCAACTCCAGCGGCAGCGTCAACGTGTTCTTCAGGACGTCGATCGCGAGTTGGGCGAGGCCGCCGAGTCCGGTGGTCAGCGAGTCGAGCGGCCGGTAGGTCACTTCGGGATCCTTCGCGGACCCCCGGACTTCGAAGATCGCGGTCAGGAGCCCCTTCCGCTCGCCGGCGAAGATTTTCCCGAACAAGGGGATGCTCTTGAGCGCGGAGGAGTAGGAGCCGAAGGGGCTGACGGCCACGACGGCGTTGAGCTGGTCCGATGGAATGTCGTAGGTGCCGGCGGCGCTCATCTTCATGATCGAGCTGTCGACGATCAGTTCGTCCTCCGTGGCCAAGCCGTCTTTAATCATAAGCGATCCGGTAATCTTGTCGAACGGAAACCCATCGCGACTGAGATCGACTTTGCCGGCGAGCAGGGCCGGCAGGTTCAAGATGCCGACGATCTTGGGGAGCACGGTGCCTTTTTGCACCCGGCCTTTTCGAATGGCAAAGTCGGCTTTGCCGTTGAGGCTGGCCAGCACTCCGCGCGCGTCGTCCCCGCTGCCCCGCATGGTGCCGGTCGCGGTCAGCCCGCCGGTAATCATGCGGCTTTCGTCGCCGGCCAGCAGCAGCACCTTTTCGAAGGGGATGTCGGAGAGCGTGAAACTGGCTTCGACCGCCGCCGACTTCTGCTTCGGAATACGAATCGCCAATCGGCCGTCGATGCGGCCGCCGGAGGCTTCGCCGGTGATCTGATCGACGTAGATGGCGCCGTCGCGGATGTGCAATTGGCTGCTGAGATCGGTGAACACCAGCTCCTTGTAGAGCCCGCGATCGATCGCCACGGTCGCAGCCGTCTGGCTGCCGGCCGCGAGATGCTCGAGGAAGTCGCGAACGGGGGACCGGCGGCCTTTCGGGATCAGCAGATCCAGATCGAGCTGATAAGACTCGATGGTGACGTCGATCTTGGGGGTCGTCTGCCAGTTCTTGATCGATCCCGAGAGCCGCACGTCGCTGTCCTTGATGCGAAAGGCCAGCCGCTTGATGTCCGCGCTGTTCCGCACCAGTTGCGTGCGGAGATAGACGTTGGAGAGCGGCGCCTCCAAGCCCTTCGGCGCGAGCGTGCCGTCGGTCACGGCGATCCACCCGTTATACTGCCAGGTCTTGGTGTCCGGTCCCCGGCCCTTCACGTCCATCGACACTTCCAAGATGCCGCTCGTAAAGCTTTCGAGCGGGCTGCCGGGCGGCAGGCTGCCCAGCACGATGGGTCCGGAGGCCAGGCTGGCGTCGACCGCCAATTGCGGTTCGACCCGGATCGATCCCTTGCCCGCCAGGCGGAACGGCGGCACCAGCAGTTCGGCGTGCGACAGCGCGGCGACCTTGTTCTTCAGCCATTTCCCTTCCACCTCGAGGGAACCGGGCGTGCCCGCCGGCTTGCTCATGCCCTCGGCAAAGGTCAGCCCGATCTCCTTGAGGTCGACCGTCGCGTGGAACTGCGGCGTCGCGACCGGGCCGTTGAGCGAGATCTGGCTGCCGAATGCGCCGCGAGGCGCCCCCTCGCCCGAGAACACGTGCGGATACCAGCGGGCCAGGTCGGTGGTGTCTCCCTTCACGCGGACGCTGAGGTCTTTCCACTGTTCCTGGCCGTCCGACTCCATGCCGCCCTGCAGATCGAGTTGCGCCTGGCCGAGCTTGGCCGAGAGGCCGTGGAATTCCGACCCCTTGTCCGTGGAGACAATGCGGCCGGACAATCCGGTGACGCGGTCGGGGAGTCCGGGGCTCAGAAAACTCATATTCCGTGGCTGCAGTTCGGCTTTCACGATCTTGAGCCCTTCAGCGGCCGTCAGGGAGCCGGCGAGTTGATAGCTGAGGGAGGCCTCGCCGGCGACCTCGCGCAGCTCGCCGAGCGCGCGGGCGATCTCCTTCGAGTCCAAGGAGCCCGCCAGCAGGGTCATGAGGTCGGCGGCGGCCATCTCCCCGTCGACCTCCAACTCCAACCAGGCGTCGGATTCGGGATACGAAATGGTCGCGCGCCCGGCGCTGATCTTCATGGGACCGTACTCGCCGCTGAGTCCGGCGATCTTGGTCCGTCCCGGCTCGACGAACACCGTGCCGGCGAGGTGTTGCGCAGGGAGGCGCCGCTTGCCGAGGAGGGCGCGCGCTTCTTTCACGTGGAATTCACCGGTGATCGATATGTGGGGCTCGGGAGCGGTGCTCCCGGTGATCGAGGCGGTGACCACCTCGACGGTGCCGCCGATGGCCCGCTCGGCGGCGAATCGTTCCATGTCGCCCGGTAACCATTGGACGGGAAAGTGCGTGAGCAGCTCATCCAGGCTGACGGGTGACGAGGACAGGGTGAACGAAAAGGTCGGCTGTGCCGACATGAGCGCGGAGAGGTTGCCTTGTCCGGTGAACGAGACCCGCTCCACGTTCGCGGTCACGTCCGAGAGGACCACATCGTAGCCGTTGACGCCGGGGACGACGCGAAACCGGGTTCGGAGATTGGCGGACCCCGCGAGGCGCTCCGGCACGGGCCGCGGCCCGAGAAATTCGGCCATCTGCCGGATGTCGACGTTGAGCAGCTCTCCCGATCCTTCGAATTGCATCGTCGAGTCGCCGGCCACGGGGGATTCGGCGCCGATGCGCACCGTCGAGTCCGCCAGCGTCATGCGGCCGGTGACGGTCATGGAGCTGGAGGCTTGCGGAGAGGGGATCGTGGCGGCCAGCCGAAGGTCCGCATGGCGGGCCGCCGGGGGCACGCTCACGAGGGCATCCAAGCCGTTGAGCTGCACGGTCCGAACGCCGTCCTCGCGGAATTCGTCGACCACGGTGAGGGTGCCTCCCACCACCGTGGTTTCCCGCACCCACAGGAGCATGGTGAGCGGGTCCGGCATCACGGACTCGTCGGCCGGCTCGGCTTGGTCCTGGTCGCCGGGGGCGATGTTCCAGCGGCCGGAGCGGTCGCGCCGCAGCTCGAGTCGCGGCTGTTCGAAGCGCAGACGCTTGGCGACGACTTTTTTCTTGAGCAGCGGGAAGACGCGCAAGGAGAGCTCGATGTGTTTCGCCGCGACCAGCGTGCGCGAGGGGTCGCGGTCGTGCACCACCACATCGTCCAGCTCCAGGAGGGGGTGCGGAAGGAGTTGGAGATTGGCTCGCCCGACGTCGATTTTGCGGTTGAGCTCCTGTTCCAGCTGTTGGAGCGCAAAGCCGGTCAAGGAGGCCGGACCGAAAAACACCGCCCAGGCGACGCCGGCCGCCAGGATCGCTCCCAATCCAGCAAGGAGAAACGGCCAGAGTCGCCGCCGGGTCCGTGCTACGGGCGCCGGCACGGTATCACCAGAGGGGACCAACGTAGGAGCACCATGCTCGTAATTCTACAGAATCGACGCGGACTTATCCAGGAAAGGGCTAGGCGGCGGGGTCGGGGCGGATCGCGCACGGTGTCGGGGGCTTGGCAGTTCCAGGCCCCCGACATGACGAGCAAAACAGTCCGTTACGGCAGTCTGGCCTGCAACTCGCTTTTCTTGCCGCCGCGCAAGACGGTGACGGTGATCGCATCGCCGGATTTCAGCTTGCCGAGACGCTCCCGGATCACCGAATAGCTGGAGCCGTCCGGGACGATGGGCACGCCGAGGACGTCCAGGACGATGTCGCCGCCGAGGATGAACGACTGGCCTTCGATCACACCGGCCAAGCTTCCCGGTTTCAAGCCCAGCAGGGCGGCGGGGGATTTGGGGGAGACCCGCTGAACGAGCACGCCGGCCGGTTGGGGGATGTTGAACACCCGCGCGATGTCGCCGGCCAACAGGTAGCCTTCGACGCCGCTCCAGAAGGGGCTGCGGTCCATCAGCAGGCGGCGGGCCATATCGGAGGTCACGACAAAGCCCAGGCCTTCGGATCCGCCCGACTTGGACACGATGTGGCTGACGATGCCGATGACCGCGCCCTTCATGTCGAACATCGGGCCGCCCGAGTTGCCCTCGTTGATGGCGGCATCGGTCTGGAAAAATTCGGCGCGCGCCATAGCCCCGTACATCGTATTGGGGCGGAGCCGGGCGCCGATGTGTCCGACGGAGAGGGTATGCCCCAAGCCGAGCGGGGCCCCGACGATAAAGATTTGATCGCCGACTTCGGCGTCGTCCGAATCGCCCAGCCTGGCGGCCTTCATCCCATCGGGCACCTTCTCCAACTGCAGCATCGCGATGTCGGCGGCGGGATCGGAGGAGACCACCCTGGCCTTCACGGTCGTCTCGTTGGCGAAGGTCACGGCGATCTCGTCGGCCGACTGGATGAGATGCGCGGCCGTGACGACCTTGCCGTCCTGGGAGATCAGCACGCCGGAGCCCGCGCCGGGCAGATTGGAGAGGCGCTTCTGGGGGCCGGTGACGACGTCCTTGTGATCGGTTTGCACGACGACCACGGCGGTGTCGACCTGTTTGAAGATGGTGCGGAGGCTCTCGGCCTGCGCGGCCGTCGGCGTGATGAGCGCCGCCAGGCCGGCGCAGAGCAGACTCACTCGCATGATCATGAAGTCCTCCTCTCCTTGGGGGCGTAGGTATGGGAATCCCACTGTTCCAATTGTTCCAGCGTGTAGCGGTAGCCGGTCTCGACCAGCTCGTCGAGCGCGCTCCATTCGAATAGGCTGATGCCCTGGGTGGGCGGCTGCAGATAGAGGTCGGCCGACGCGCGGATCGACTCGGCATTGGAGATGGTCGTGAGCATGGCCGACCGCGTCAAGATGTGAAAAATGGTGGGGATGTCGTGTTTGGTCCCGAAGGGCGTCAGGCGCGACCAGAGCAACCGCCAGCCGGAAAGGCTCGGGAGCGTATGGTCCGGTCCCGTGAGGTCCACCTTGGACGCCACATCCACGGCGACGACCTTGCCGGGCGCGAGGGTGCGGGCGATGTCCGCGGGCAGATTGTTGAGCACGCCGCCGTCGACCAACAAATTTCCGTTGTGGAACACCGGCGGCGCGACGCCCGGGACGGAGATGCTGGCGCGAATGCCGAGCCATAAGGGGCCGTCGCGATGGATCATGGCCTCGGCGCGCGTCAGGTTCGCGGAGACGCAAAAGTAGCGCGTCCAGAGGTCCTCGATCGCGGTCTCGCCGTACATGCCTTTCAGCATCGAGACCAGCTTGTGCGCCGAGATCAGCGCGACGAGCGGAACGGTCGTGTCCAGGTAGAGTTTCTGCTTGAGAAACCCGTCCCGAATCCGCTCGGTCATCGTGGGGATGTCGTGGTCGAGGGCATAGTGGCCGGCGATGATCGAGCCCATGCTGGTGCCGCCGACCTGATCGACCGGAATGTTGGCCTCCCGGAAGGCCCGCAGCACGCCGATGTGCGCGAAGCCCCGCGCGCCCCCGCCGCTGAGCACGAGGCTGCGGGCGCGGCCGGTGAGAAAGCGGGCCAGGCGTTCGTAGTCGGCGGTGCGGGTGAGCCGCACATGATGATGGGCCTCCGCCCCGCAGACTTTCAGCCAGGCTTGGGTGCCGGCCGGCTGCACGCGATGGTCGTCGTGCAGCAGGACGAGTTCCGTGCGCACCGAGGCCCCCTGACTCCGGCCGAGCCATTGCGCCATGATGGGGCTGCGGGCCGGCGGTTCGTCGGCGAAATGGACTTGGAGCACGAGATCGGCCTGGCGAATGCTGCGTTGCGTCCAGACCGACCACGTGGGATCGCAGTCGAAGATGAGATAGCGATGCCGGTCTTCCTGCTCGTTCAGCCAGTTCACGATGCGATGATTGGCGGAGCTCTGGAACGGGACCGAGGCGCTGCCGGCGCCGAGGCGCCGGTCGAGGCGATCCGGATCGAGGAGCAGCGTGGACCCGGCGACCTGGCCCAGGGCTTGCGCCAGGCGTTCTCCGAAGAGCGCCATGGCCACGCGAGGGGACCCGGGCACAATGGCGATCGTCGCCGGCTCGACGGCGTGGCTCGCGCCTTGATTGGCTTGCTGCAGCCGTTCGGCCAAGGTGCGGGCCAAGGCGGTGGCGATCTGCGGGGAACGGTTCAGGAGCGCCGAGAAGTCGGATTTCGGCAACCGAATGAGCTCCGAATCGCGCACGGCGCGCACGGTGGCGGAGCGGGGCTTGTCGGTGAGGACGCCCATTTCGCCGACGCAGGTGCCGCGTGGGATGGGTTTGACGAGCGGCGCCGCCCCATCCGCGCGTTGAATCACGGCCTGCAAGCGTCCATGGACCACCGCATAAAAGGAGTCCGAGGGGTCGCCCTGCTTGAACAAGATCTCGCCGCCGCGCAGTCGAACCCAATTGGCCTCCGCCGTCAGTCCCTGGAGGCCAGCCTGGTCGAGCCCGCGAAACAGGGTCGTGAGGGCGACTTGCAGCGACGAGTGCCGGCGGACGTTGAGATCGTGAAAATACTGGGTGGCGGCCGGAGCGATCGTCGTCAGCCGCTCGAGCGTCGCGCGTGAAAAGCGGAGGACCTTGGACGGTTCCGTCGTTCGGGCGGTGGTGGTGCGGGCCTGAGCCTGCAGGACGGCGGTTTCCCCCAGGATCTCTCCGGGGCCGAAACTCGTCAGCGGGCGCTCGTCGCCCTCTGCGGCGGCATGGCTGATCTGGCAGCTGCCGCTGAGGATCACAAACAGGGCATCCGCCGGGTCGCCTTGGCGATAGAGCGTATCCCCGGGCTGCAACTGCAGCAGTTCAGGATCGAGTTCAGCGAGCCGGGCCTGATCGATCCGGCAGAACGGCTCGATCGTCTGGAGCATCGGCACCGCGCCGGATGCGGCGCCTGGTCCTGTGGCAGTCACTGGCTCCATAAATATGTGGCTCACGCAAAGGATACAAAAGCCCCTCACTTTACGGGAATCGGCTCAGGCTGGTCAATGACACGAAATGAGGGGCTGCCGGCCGACCCGCCAGAGTCGTGAATATTCTCCGAGGGTTAGGGGAACAGTCCCCCTTGCTATTCGAAGGAGGCCTGAGTAGGCTGGATTTCAAAAAAGGCGATAGGCAAGGGGCGAGAGGCAATGGACAGAGAAGCCGAGGAGAATGCGCCGGCCCGTTGCCTGGCCCCTAGCATCGCCTGATACAACCTGCTCCACGTCTCGACCACGGGCCGACGCATGGCTCCACTTAAGTATGCCCTGTATCCCGGCTGTGCCGCACAAGGCGCGACGCCCGAGCTCTACCAGTCGACCATGGCGATCATCGGGCGTCTGGGGCTTGACGTCGTCGAGTTGAAGGCCGCGGCCTGCTGCGGGGCCGGGGTTGTGACGGAAGCCGAGCCCGATGTCGCCTTGGCCATCAACGCGCGCACCTTCGCGCAGGCGGAACGACTCGGCCTCGAGGTCATGACCATCTGCGGGACGTGCCAAGGGGTGATGGGCTCGGCCAACAAGCGTTTGAGAGAAGATCCGGCGCTGCTGGAGCGAATCAACGGAATTCTCGGGCGCGAAGGGTTGCGCTATGAAGGGCGCGTGCAGGTCAAGCACTTGCTCTGGATTGTGGTGCGAGAAATTGGCCTCGCGCGTCTGCGGGACCTGGTGAAGGTGCCGCTGACGGATCTGCGCATCGCGCCATTTTACGGCTGCTATATTCTGCGGCCGTCCTGGGACCTGGGATTTGACGATCCCGAGAATCCCTCCTCCCTCGAGAAGGTGATCGAGGCGCTCGGCGGCGAAGCGATCGCCTATGCGGGGCGGACGAAGTGTTGCGGCTTCCCGATCATCTTGGAGAAAGAATCTATTGCGATGGCCATGAACGGGAACAATCTCAAAGAGGCCAAGGATCATGGCGCGCAGGCGATGGTGACGCCCTGTCCCCTGTGCCACATGAGCATGGATATCTACCAGGAGCGGGCGGGCAAGGCCGTCAATGCGAAGCTGGATCTGCCGGTGCTGCACCTGCCGCAGTTGATCGGGCTGGCGATGGGGATTCCGGCCAAGCAGTTGGGGTTTGCGCGGCATCTGGTGTCGGTGGATGAGATTGTGCGGATTCGGGATAA
>CAYZTJ010000096.1:0-9599 GCA_964481215.1 uncultured Nitrospira sp.
CATACTTCGGCGGGTTCCGCCGAAGTAATCAAATGGGAGGGGCCACGGCTGTAAGACCGTGGGGCTCCACGGATGCTGGCCACCGACGGATTAGCGACCGCCTCGTGAGCGGTCTTGCCGGTCGGGGCGGCTGTCCGATCGACCGCTCCGACTGTCGTCCGACCGGCCCTCTCCATGCCCTTGATCGCTGCGGCGATCCATGCGCTCTTCACCGCCGCCATGGCCGGACCCGCTCCCGCCGCTCCGCCCGCCGCGATCCCCTCGATCATCCGCAAAGATCTGTTCCGGGCGATCACCCCGGGCGATGGCGTCCCGCACCGATTGCAGCCGAACCTTACCGGATTGAATGTCCGACCCGCGCCGCTTGAGCTCGCGAGAGAGATCGACCACCTCACCGGCGCGAAATCCCCGCTGGATCGCTTCACTGACGACCGGCAGTCCCTCTTTGACCGCAATCCCGGCTTCCTTCATGACCGCGAGGCCCTTCGCCCCGGCCGCCAGGGATTCGGCCGAAACTTTCCCCGAGCCCGTCTGGCGCGACTGCCGTTCCAATTCCCGCGCCTCATCCGGAGAGAGTCCCCGCGCAAAGGCTTCGGCCAACAGATCCAACGCGCGCGTCCGCGCCGGCCCCGTCACGTCGGCGATCTCGCGCGAACCGGCGCCCTTGAGGATCTCCTGCGCCGAGTCGAGATGGCCGATCAACCGACCGAGCACCGGCTCGATCCTGGTCGGATCCACGCCTTTGGCCAGACCTTCTTTGATCTTGTTCGCGAGCAGCTCCGCCGGCAGCCCGCGGTCAGCCGCCTTGGCGGCTTGATCGAGCAACCCGGCCACGTCGTGCGCTGCGCCGCCTCGCGCCACACGCAGCCGAACAATCTCCTCATGATCCTGGGATGCCAGCGGCTCAGCATCGGCCGACGCTGCTTGGCAGATGAGCATCGCCAGACCACAGAGGACCGTGGTATTCCAACGGAGGGATCGCATGGGGCTATCGATGCGCATGCACGTCTCGCACCACCACGACGCCATTCTTATTCCCGAACCCGTCTTCGACGTACTCCTCCGCCTGCGGCGGACTCAGCCACTGCGTGCCATTCACCACAAACATGAAGGCATGTTCGCCCGGCGGGAGCGAAATCACGACCGCCCAGAGCCCGTCTGAGCCCACTCGCGCCATGGGATGACGCGTCGCCGACCAGCCGTTGAATGATCCGGACAGCGCCACAGACCGTGCCGACGGCGCGCTGACGGTGAACCGTACGCCGCCGGCCTCCCCAACCGGCGCATGGGGCTCCAGTCGAGCGGCGCAGCCGGCCAGCACAGCCACCACCAGCACACCTGTGAGGCACAGAATCCTCGCCACCACCCCGGCTCCCTTGCAAACCCGCGCCAGAGTAGCTGAGCGGACTCCGTGATTCAACCGGCCATGCAGACAGAACCGCGCATGGCTCTTCAGCGCCGGCCTGACTCCTAGATCGCATGATCGACCTCAAGCACCGCATTCTGCTGCCCAAACCCGTCTTGACTGACCTCGGAGGCGAGTGGATCCGTCTGCCACTCCTTCCCATCAATGACAAACATATATTGATAGCGGCCCGGCTTGAGCCTGATGGTCGTGGTCCACATGCCGCCGTCATTCCGGAGCAGCGGCGTCCGCGCGGGATCCCAGCCGTTGAAATCGCCGGCCACCGCCACCGTCGCCGCAGTCGGCTGCACCATCACCAGCCGCACCAGGGCCAACGGTTCGTTATGAGGCGCGGGCGCAGATGCGACCGTTGGAGCCGGCGGCGGGAGCGCGCTCAACCGTCCCAGCGCCCAGGCCATCACCAAGACAAGGACGGCAGCCGCAGCGGCGCCGGCCAGGTTCCACTCCGCCACATGAGGCGCCCAGAGGAACTCCTGCACGCGCTGGAGCCGGCTCTTCCGCGCCGGCGGCAGTTGCCGCAGCACCTGGGCCGCAAAGCCGGGGCGCGGGGTAAGCCGCGGGAGCCTTGGCGCTTCAGCCGCAATCATCTCCATCTCGAGGAGCCGTCGCCGCAGCGCGGGAGTCCGGTCCAACTCGCGGAGTAAGCCGATCCGCTCATCCGGCGTCAGATCCTGATCGATGAACCGTTGGAGCAGCAAGTCCGTCTGATTCATGGCTCCCCTCTCTCTTCATCCCCTTCCAAACTTTTCACTCAGTCTTTCAAGTCTTCGAGTTCTCGGCACAGCTGCACCCGAGCCTTATACACCCGCATCTTCAGCGTATCCCGATGGACCCCTAACATCTCGCTCATCTCCTCATAGCCGATGCCCTCGATATGCTTGAGGACAAAGGCCTCTCGGTAGAGCGGCGGCACGCGCTGAATCGCCCCGTGGAGCCGGGACGCCACCTCCCGCTGCGCGAGCATCCGCTCGGGCGTCTCGGTGGAGACCAAGCTGTCATAGTAGGCTCCGTCCCCCTCCTCATTCGGCTGCTCGAATCGTCCGCGCGTCCGAAGCCAATCCTTGCACTTGTTGACGGCGATCCGATAGAGCCAGGTCGAGAAGCGCGCGTCGGCTCGAAAGGTCGTGAGGGCCTTGAAGGCCGAGACGAAGGTCTCTTGCGCCAGATCATGGGCATCCGCCTCTTCCCCCACCATCCGATAGGCCACGTTGCAGATCCGCTCCGCATAGCGGGACACCAACGCGCCAAAGGCCTCACGATCCCCCCGACGCGCGGCCTCGACCCACTCGCGTTCTTCGTCGCCCTGAAGAGATGTCATGGGGAGGCCCGGCTCCACCAGGTCCCCCGGCCGCCGTCCGGTAGAGTGTCTATCCAATATGACGCCAGGATGGGCAATCCGTAAATCTCGATGAGAAGTCTAACGAAGCATCCAACAAGAAGAAAGCGTCAAAAACGGAGACTGAGCCCCGCGGTCACCCCGTAGTCGGGCGCGCCATTGGACAGCCCAATCTGGGTCGAGGCGTTGAACCGGAGCGTGTCGGACGATTTCAGATTCATGGCGAGCAGAAGGTCTCGGGGATTCTGGAGCCCTGAGACAATCGACCGGTATTCCTCATAATAGGCGCTGACCAACCAGGCGTTCGTCACGTAATAGCCGAGACCGACGTCATAGTTCCATTGATTACGAAGATTCAGCCCTTCGGCGCGCCCGATGACGGTATAGCCGGTGTCGGCAAACGCCAGGAGATTGTCGGTCAGGGCCTTGGAGAATTCCAGCCCGGCGCCCTCGTCGGTCTTGCCCGTGCCCAATCCCTGGGAGGCGCTGGCGGTGCCGAACTTGACGCGCCCCATGACGGCAATCATGGGAACCCAATCCCGCTCATCGACAAGGAAGTAGCGCCCTCTCAGCACAATGTCGCCCAAACCGCCGCGCGTAGCCCGTGACCCAGCGGTTTGGCCGGTCAATTCGGAATCGTCGTCGCTTCCGCCGCTCCCACTGCTCCCACTGCCGCTTCCGCTCCCTCCGCTGCCGCTTCCACCGCTTCCGCTTCCTCCCGACCCGGATCCACCGCTGCCCCGTCCCCGATTGTCCACCCGGTTGGGAGTACCGCTGATCAGCACGACCTTCCCGTCGCTCGTCACCTGGACATAGGGCACGATGAGCGTCACATCCCCATCCCGAAAGAGCCGCCGCACCGAGATCGGAACGTATAGGAAATCGGTCCTCGAATTCGTGCCATAGTTGCCGCTGGTGTAGGTCGGCGTGAACCCCAGTTGCCACGCTTGGCTCGGTTTCTTGTTCGCCCCCAAGGCATCGTCGGCCCACGCCCCACAGGGTAGAACCGTCGCACTCATCACCAACAAGACGCCTGCCACACGACACACCGGTCTCACCGACACCTGCCCTTTCATTCTCTCTGATATTGAGACACAGCCCAACGGGGGTGGGACTTTACCGGATGAGCACGGAGCAGTTCAAGGCGACAAGTCGGGCTCGTACGATGCGGAGCGAGGGGTCTCTCCCACGAGTCCCCTCGCTCACCGGTCGGGTGTGCGGGGACGGCCTACCGCCCGCTTCGATCTCCCCGCTGCCGCACATCAAGACCCCGATCCCCCCGCCGGTCTTCCCGTCGATCGGCCTGCCGATCCATCCGCCGATCTTCGCGACGGTCGCCTTGTCGATCGTCGTGTCGGAGGTCAGCGAGGCTCGCGCGTCCATCGGAACCCGAGCCTGGTCCGGAGTTGCCCGAGCCACGTCCGGAGTTTCCTCCGCCCCCCCGAGCGTCATTCCGAGCAATTCCCTTATCTGAGCGAAACTCAGTCCGCGTCCCGGCGCCCGACTGATCCGGCCCTTGCACACGGACGCGATCAAACCCGGTTTGCGACCCCAAGGACCCGACCAGCTGGACCCGCTGATCCGCGGTTAAATGCGCCAGCGACACCCCATCGACCCTGGCGCGAAGCGTCCCCTCCTCCACACGATGCACCCGAGAGTCGACCGCGGCGCCATGGGCCCTGCCACGGAAAGCGATCTCCCGTTCCAGGCCGTCCGCCGGCAAGACCTCGCCGGCCTGCCGGAGCAGGTTTTGCGCCCGATCGGTTCCGAGGAACAGCGCGCGCGACTCCGCTTCGGTAACCGTGAAGCCCGAGAACACGATCTCCCGCGCGCCGGCGCCCACGCGCGCCGTGACCAGCTCCCGCACTTTCGTTATGTCTACGGTTCCCTGCGCCGTTCGCGGCAGTTCTCCCTGAATCACCACTTCCGCCGGCGCCGGCGTTTGGGCAGACACCGATCCCTGTCCAAACGCCATCATCGCGGCAAGAGCCGCACACCCGACGAGTCTATTGAGAACGCGATGCGCCTGTGACATGAAAGCACCTCCTGGTGTTGCTGCTCACCGAACTCTTCTTCTCCCCTTCATCCCTTCTTCCTCGTTTCCGGCCCCTCCCCCTCGTCCCGCCTTTCCCGCCTCCTCACTCAGCCCTCATCCCTACGATCCCGTCACCACGTCCGCCTGCCAGGACACGTAGGCCGGACACCATTGCCACACGCCCAGGGTGATCACGCGCGTCAGTCCAGCCGGAATACAGGCCGTTCGGTTGACCGACACGTCGCGGTTCACCGTGCGGGCAGGATCGCCGCAGCGAGACAAATAGCGCTCCGCGGCAATAGCGTGGAGATTCGCATGCGGCACAACGAAAGCCACCACAGGAATCGGCAGCCATGCGATGGACGAATCATCGGCCCATTCGCCGCCGCTGCACCGCGCCTGCGAGGGCGACGTCCGCCGCACGTCATCATGGACCAAGGTCGTGGCACAACCGGAGCCTATGAGCGCGATGACGAGCACCAAAGCCGTACCACCGCTCGCGAGAGTCTTGCGATGCATGATGTCGCCCCCCTTTCTCGATGCCGCATGCCCAGCACCGGGCACACGTGGTCAACACTAGCTGGTTAGACGGGCGACGAGACGAAAGGTAAACGAGGCGGAATGAACGCGAACGAGGGACGTGGCGCGGTGCGAACAAAAAAAGGGGCCGGCCGCACAAAATGTGCGACCAGCCCCGTAACCTCAGACGACCGAGACCTGAGCTTAGTGGCCCTGTCTCTGGCTGCCCTGTCCGGACTGGCCGGACTGCGGCACGACTTCGACCTGGGTCTGCTGTGACTGATCTTCTTGCGCGACCGGCCGACGCTCGCCGCGGCGGTTGTTCTGCCCGCTCTGACCGGACTGGTGGCCGCCCACTTGTGACCCATTGTGGCGGCGGCCCTGTCCCACCGACTGCTGGTCGGAGACTTGGCCCTGGCCCTGCTGGTTGCCGACTGCCTGTTCATCGGCGACCGCAGCCTGGTTCTGCTGCCCCTGCTGACCACCGACTTGGTTACGCACTGCGTTCTGGTCCCCGTGCGAGGACGATCCTGAGCCGGCCATCGCCAGCCCGCCCAGCGCGACGACCGTCGCGCCGACGCCAATCACCAGCATCCGAAGTACCTTCATGTCGATCCTCCTTGTGGAACGATGGAAAACCACGGCCCGAGGGTGATGAAATCACCTCGTTCACTCTAGCACCCACTCTAGAGGAGCCAAAAAGAATTCGAGAATTTACACGAGGACCGGAAGACTATCGGATGGGCTAGCGAACGTCCTGAAAAAAGACCCGAGGCAGGACAGGCAGGCGAAACTGCACATGCAGAATGATCAAGAGGACTCGAAGGAAACTTCGACCGATGCCCATGGCGAGAAACTTCCTGGCATCGGTGATGACGGTCTGATCGAGCAGGACCAGGCGCGTGTGAGCCGACAACCGTTCGCAGAGCGCCACATCCTCAAGAATCGGTTGGTCGGGAAAGCCGCCTACTGCGCGAAACAACGATCGACGCACAAATAAGGCCTGGTCCCCGTAAATCACCCGTGAGTGCTCGCATCGGAAGTTGTCCAACCAGGAAATCGAGCGCAGCCGCCAGTCCGTCCCGCTGAACCGATGCCGGAACCCTCCGGCTTGGACGGCAGCCTCCTGCTCCATCGCATTCAGTCGGCTGAGCGCATCATTTGGCAACACCGTGTCAGCATGCAGAAACAGCAGCCATCCTCCCTGCGCGACAGCCGCGCCGGCATTCATCTGAGTGGCACGACCTTTGGGAGCGCTCAGAAACAGACGTGAGGCGTGAAGCGTCTTTCGTGAAATGTCCGGCGAGCGACGAGAGACGAGCGGCGGTCCCTGCGAACCATCCGGGAGCATCGGTGAGAATCCGAAATCGGCGAGCACATCGAGTGTTCCGTCTCGACTGCCGCCATCGACGGCAATGACCTCATAGTCCCCTTCCTGCCGGAACAAGGCGTCGAGCGTGCCCGGCAGGGCGCGTTCCTCATTCAAGACCGGGATGATGATGGAGACCATGCTAAGACGTGAGGGGTAAGGGGTGAGGGGTGAGGAGCGGTGCAGCATCGAGGCTGAAGACACTCAGATCATTGGAGGCAACCGGATCAGGGATAGGTATGTCACGGAGCCACGATGGCAGGAAGGCCTGGGCGTCGGCGGCCCAGGCCGCGGCGTCCTCGTGCACGTCATCGAACAGCTCGCGTAAAGTGGTCACCATCGGCCCGATGAGTCCCAGATAGGGCTCGGCTCGCCGCCGGAGGCACTCCACCGACGTATTGCCCGCACTGATCGCTCGATCGAGGACACGCAGGCCAAATCCATGGTGCGCCTCCTCCTGATGCAGGAGCACGCGGCGCAGGCGGCCGAAGGGCGCGCCGCGCTTGGCTAACCCTGCCTCAATTCGACTGAGAATGGCCTCCCCCAACCCTTCGAGAATAATTTGCTCGGCGAGGATCGTCTCGAGATAGTCTCGCCGGTGAACCGCATCCTGCAACAGGGCTCGATAGTCCTCCATCGGCGCAAGCCAAGGACTGGCAACCCGCTGTTTGGGCGCCAGCCAGAGAATCGCGCCATGAAAGACCCGGGCGTGCATCGCTTCCTGCCGGGACTGCCCGATCAGAAAACTCGCGCTCTTCCGTTCGGGAGCCAGCCCCGCTTGAGCGCGGGCGCACCACTCGGCCATGCGCTCGCCTTCCTCCAAGAACGCAAGCAACCGGGCGATAGGAGCCCGTTCCTCGCTACGGACCAACATGGGCCACCCCGTTCAGGTTCCAGTCATAGTCCAGAAACTCCACACGATAGGGCTGACGCCTCAAGTCCATGGCTAAATCCGGGTCCGCCACGAATTGGGCGACATAGGCCGGCAACGAACCGGACTGCCGTTCAAAATCTTCTCGAAACCACTTGAAGATCATCGAGAGGAACGCCACCCGGCCGGCCCGGTCAAATCGGTTCTTGGTGGGATCGTTGATGAACGCGCGCGCCCCTTCGTCGAGCTGCGCGGAGAGCGTCGGCGCCTCGTAGGCGGCCGACCTGAGCTTCGGACAGGACTGCGACGCGCAGACGATCGCGAAATGAATGCGCGGCTCCTGGAAACCTTTCACCAAGACTTCGCGCTCCAGGTTGTAGAGATTGATCGTTGCCCCTCCGACTCCATAGTCACGCCCGATGAAGTAACGGTACCGCCCGACCAGGGTGCTCGGCGAGTAGCCATCAAGGATACCCTGGATGGCAAAGGCGTTGTAGGCATTGATCCAGAAAGCCAGCCGATGCTCGCGGGTGGGGAGTTGCTCCGGATCGACGCGGTCGAACTGCCGCACATAGCCGGCAAATTGCGGATCGCCATGGATGCCCGGATAATTGACGCGGCCATCCTGCACGTGGGCTTGCAAGACGTCCGTGAACGCACGGTGCGACAGCGAATCGGCGCGGATGGGATCGATCGGATGGTACAGGCGTGGCCCCGTCGTGCAACCGAAGAGCCACAGCAGTCCCACCAACCCCAGAAGGATCCGTCTCATGCGCGCACCGCCGGCTCGACGGTCAGCGGCGTGCGCAGTGCCGTCACCGGATGCCGTAGGATCGAGCCCACCACGCGACTGCACAGCATATTGCACCCCGACGACGCCGAACAGGCCTCGATGCGCCCGCGATCGAATCGTGCCAGGATCTCGGGAAGCCGCATCTCCAAGAGATTGCCTGCATGAGGCTGCGCAAGGCAAGGGGCGACATTGCCCGAGGCGTCGATCGCAATGCTGTAGCGGCCCGCGTCGCATCGTTCCAACGGGCGGCCTTCCAGCCACTCAATGTTGTCCTGGAGATACTGCCGATAATACCCGCGCGGCACCAGGCCCGATTCCGCAACGGCGCGAAACACCGCCGTCGCCTGCGCCCGATCATACTGGAGCAGCGGATCGGCCTTGCCGTAGCGATCGACGCCCCAATGGTAGGCGCCCACCACCGGGACGAAGCCCTTCGCGCGCGCAAACCGCACCACGTCGAGCACATCGGCCCGATTCACCTCGCTCACGATGCAGGTCAGGTACTTGGGAGCCGCCAGTGACTCCAAGAGGGAGACGCCGGCCAGGACCTGATCGAGTTGATCGGCGCCGCGGATGCGCCGATAGCGCTCGCGATCCAACGTATCCAGGCTGATGGAATAGCTCAGCGGCAAGCGGGCCAGGCGCGTGACCAGTGGGGCCGTCAGCCTCGTTCCATTGGTAATCAGGGTCAGCCGGAAGCCGATGGCGGCCAAATCCTCGAGAAGGTCGGGCAGGTCCCGACGCAGCAGCGGCTCACCCCCCTGCACGAACACCAACCTCAGCCCTTCCTCATAGAGGTGTCGGAAGACACGGCCGATTTCCTCGCGCGACATCTCGTACCGGCCTTCATTCAACGGAAGGTTGCAGTAGCCGCAGGCGGAATTGCAACGCAAGCAGGCCTCGAAGACGGTCAGGATCGGACGCTGCTGAACGAGAGTAAGGACCGGCTTCAAGAAGCGGGTTAGCGCGTCCACAGGCATCCCCCCTCTCGCGGAACGGCCCCCGAGCGGCCACGCGTGCCGGTCCAGGCTCGTCGCCCGACCGCCGGAATTGGGCCGCCCGTACACGAATTCCTTTCCTCTGGCGACGTTTTTTGTCCTCGTCCCCTCATCCCCCGATGCTCATTGTGAATCATTGGACGTAACTGAGGCCGTTCTCTCCCCATCCTCCCTCGGCATGGGAATTGCGATTCTCCTCCCGTTCGTTCACGCCGCCGAGTGGGGGTGGCACGAACGCCTATTGGAGCATTC
>CAYZTJ010000096.1:9699-13068 GCA_964481215.1 uncultured Nitrospira sp.
TCCCGTTCGTTCACGCCGCCGAGTGGGGGTGGCACGAACGCCTATTGGAGCATTCAACAAGGAGGTTTTGTCATGAAGTCGTCCATCACCTGTTTGGCCTTGGCCGCGGCGGTTGGCCTTGTCACAAGCGGGCCTGCCGATGCCGCATCGAAGAAGCAAACCAATACCCAATCGTCCACCAGCTCGGCCGTCTCGGTCGCGAAGCAGAGCGCCCAGGCCGCCTCCAGCGGCGCCCATGCCGTGCATGCGGGCCAGTTGGATCAAAAGCCGGGTCCGGCGCACCGCACGGTGTCCGGCACGGTGAAGCAGGTGAATGGCTCGGTGGTCGTGATGGAAGACTATGAAGGCCGCGAAGTGCGGATGTTCGTCAGCAACCAGACGAAGAAAATCCGGGGCGACAAGAAGCCCGGGGATTCGATCCGCGCTGAGCTGACCTACGGCGGCCACGCGAATTCCGTGCAGTAGTTCCTGTCCCAGTCCTCCGCTGCGCAGAGGGGTCGGTCGAGGGGCCGGCCCCTTTGTGTTTTCAGAAGAGGCTGTCAGCATTCGGCCATCAGCCATCAGCTCGCTGCTTTCCGCCTTCGGCCATCAATTCTCCGCTTTCGGCCATCGGCTGATTCCGCCCAGACATCCCTCTCACTCCACCCCCTCGCGCTGTTCACTGTTCACCTTTTGCTTCCCACGGCTTACCTTTTCTAACTTTTCACTTTTAACTTTTGATCTTTCACTCCCCCAGTATCGTTTCATTTTTAATTTTTCATTTTTCCCTTTTACTCCACCTTCACGGTAATTTCATGCAACCCCGTCGCACCATCCGGAAAGGCCTCCTGCTCCAGAGACGATTGAAGACGGCCGGCGCCATCGGTCGCCCGCGCAGTAAGGGAATACCGCCCCGGCAGAGGCGCCTTCCACTGAGAGGACCAAAATTGCCAGGCAAAGGGCGACAGGGGTGGCTGCAGATCCACCGGGTGCCACGTCTCCCCGCCGTCAGCGCTCAGCTCCACCAGCCGTATCCCCCGCGCGCCGGCGAACGCGTAGCCGGCCACCGGCACCACAGGCCCCTGGACTGATTCCCCCCGGGTCGGCCGATCGATGTGTGAGGACGTCTTGATGCCGGCCTCATCCGACCAGCCCTGCCGCTGATAGTAGCCGTGATAATCGCTCGTCACCGCTTCAACGGCCGTCAGCCACTGCACGTGCTTCATCCCGTAGACACCCGGTACGATGATCCGCGCCGGGAACCCATGCGCACGCGGCAAAGGCACGCCGTTCATCTTGACCGCCACGAGCACATCCTCACCCATCGCCCGCGAGACACGAAGGCTGTCTGAATAACCGTCGGCGGCATGAAAGACCACATCGACCGCGTCCGACGACAGGCCGGCCTCCTGTAGAAGGTCCCGCAGCCGCACGCCTTCCCACTCGGCCGTGCTGATCGCGTCCGCCGCCAATCCATTGCCCACGCATTCGAGCGTGACGATTTCTTTCACCGTCGGACGGGCGAGCAGTTGCTCGTAAGTTAGGGGGAAAGGCCGGTCGACCGCTCCCTTCACGTGCAGGGACCAGTCGGCCACCCGCACATCCGGCGGCGATCGGTAGGACGTGAGATAGAACTGCTCGTTGGGCGTGATGGGAAGCCGCTCAGCCGACTTGGCCGGCAGCAGCCGATCCAATAATCCGGCCCAGGGCTGGCCTGGGGGCGACAGAACCCCCAGCGCCGCAGCCCCACCGACCATTTTCAGCAGCCCCCGCCGAGACAGTCGCGTCATCGCGATTCCATAGTATCAGACACACAGGGATGGACTATAGTCTGCCAGGGGATGACTTCGTTACAAGCAGAGAAGCGGAACTGCCGATACGATGTGGCTGTCACGAGGGACGGTGCTGCCCGCAGTATTCACAAGGTTTCGTGACGAAACCGCCGAGACGCCAAGCGAGACGGGCAGGCACAGCCGAGAAGGACTGACCGGCGAGCACGCCCACCGTCAGGCTTGTCGTAGCCGGATTCGGACTTATCGAGTGATCTATCGGCTCAACGAAGAGGACAACACACTGGACGTGATCTTTGTGGGGCCGCGACGAGACGTCTACGAAGAGCTGAGATCCTACCTGCTTTCACGCGCACAGACGAATAACTAGCAGCCACACACAGAGAGAGACTTCGCAATCCATCTCCCGCCTCCCCCGCACCCACCGGCCCCGCGGCCAGCACCGCACCACGAGCGGCAGATAAGAACTCTTCCGTTCATCGCTCATCGTTCATACTTCAGCGTTTCCCCGCTGGAGGACTTTTTCAACATCCTGCTACGCTGGAAGACTGCCTTGCCATGACGCAAGATCATGCGCTATATTTCACGCACCATTGTTATCAGGAGGGACACTATGGCCGTGGCCTACAAGAAGGAAGAAATCCTCAGCGCATCCCGAGTCGCGCGGTCCTTTGGGAAAGTGCTCACCGATCTCAAAGCGCAGCACCGCCGCCGCGTGGTCGTCCTCAAGAATAACCGCGTCGAGGCCGTCATTGTGCCGGTCGACGACTATGAAAAGATGGCGGAGGCGCTCGACCTCATCGAGCACATAGAGATTCACCGGCTTGTCACGCAGCGGACAGGCAGGAAGGGAAAGAACACTATTACGCTGGACGCGCTGCTGAAGGAGCAACGGCTTGCCGTATAGCGTCGTCCTGACCGCCGCAGCCGCCGAGGATTTTCGACGTCTCGACGGGTCGCTCAAACAGCCCGTCGCCAAGCAGCTACGCAAGCTTGAAGATGCTCCCCGATTGGGAGAGCGCTTGGGAAATCGAGCCGGTCTTGATCTGACCGGCTACTACAAGCTCTACGCGGCCAAGAAGTCGGTCCGCATTGTGTACCAGATCATCGAGCAGAAAGTCGTGGTCGAAGTCGTCGCGATCGGCAAACGGGAAGACCTCGCGGTCTATCGGGAAACGCTCAAACGGCTGAAGACGAAGAGCCGTTAGCAATCAAGGGCGGACAAGTCTGAGCAGGTCATGCCCCCCGCCGCGCCAGGCCCTCCGGCCTCTCCAGCACCCACCGGCCCGGCGGCCGGCACCATCACTGAACAGAAGACGCCGTGACCTAGCTCCCTTGAGGCGTATCGGACGGGCGCAGGCCCAGATCCATCGCCCCGAAGCGGGTTTCGTACTGCTTGAGCACAGTGGTCAGCAGTGCGATGATCTCCGAATCGTCCCACCGCAGCGTCACCGGTGTCGGCCGAGCCACGACTGCCGTGTAGGCTCGCTCCTCCACGTTGGTCGACATCAGCCCCCCCCTTTGCCGATACGACTCCATGGATCGGACAGGCGCTGCTTCACTCAGGGGCCGTCACGGTGATCGTAAACTGCGCGTCGGT
>CAYZTJ010000097.1:0-12890 GCA_964481215.1 uncultured Nitrospira sp.
GTCATCTCGACGGCCTTGTCCGCGCTGAGCGGCGACAGCTTCAAGAGCTTTTCGCCGGGGCGCACGGTTTCCCCGGCGCCGACCTGGGCCATCTTGACCACCGTCCCGTCGATCGGCGAATAGATACGGGAGAAGTTGCGCCGCTGGACCGCGCCGGCCAGGCGAAGCTCGACATCGGCCAGCTCATTCGCGGCCTTCGCGGCATCTCCCAGGGCGCCGGCGCGGGCTGCTTCGGCATCCAGCAGCCGCTGTAAGACTTCGGCGCTGACTTGATCGCGGCCGAAGCTCAGCGCCTTCATCGATTGTTTCGCGGCCCGCTGCATGGCCTCCGCGCCTTGCAAGTCCGCCTTGCTGGCGATGGCGGATTGGATCGTCAGTTCCAGCTCGCGCTGCGAGACGAGGCCGCGCTCGACCAACTGCCGGTGACGATCGACGTTGAGTTCAGCCGTATCGACGGCAATCTGGGCCGCCTTCACCTTTTGCTCGGCTTCTCGCACCCGGTTTTCGGCTTCGATGACCCGCGCTTCCGCCGACGGGACGGCCGACTTGACCAGGTTTTGCATCTCCGGGATCCGCTTATCGAGCTGGTCGGCGCGCTCCAGGGCGGCTTTGCGCGTCTGCTCCAAGGCTTGCTTGCGTTGTTCGAGGAGCGACAGGAGCTCAGGGGCCAGGAACTGAGGATCGAAGTCTTCCAGCTCGACGATCAAGTCGCCTTGTTTGACGCGCACGCCTTCGAAGACATGCCATTTCTTGATGCGGCCGGTGATCTGCGTTTCGATGTCTTGCGGTCGCTCATAGGGCGAATAGGCGGAGAGTTGGCCGCTCACGGTGATGGTCTGGGTCCAGGGGACGAACAACACCAGGATGAAGAAAATCAGCAGCAGGCGGACGGCCAACCATCCGTACCGTCGGAGATAGGGCGGAATCTCGACTTTTTCCCAGGATTGAAGCTGCAGGGAGGTCGCCAGGTCGTCCACCTGGATATCTTGCAGGGCCGTGGGGTGGACCGTGAAGGACTGGAGCTTTTCAGTGACCCCTGACGTGGGCTGTTCCATAGGCGTGCCCCGATGTCCAACCGCTGTAGAATCTTACGTGATTTCCGCAGGACCGTCAACGCAAGCATGGAAGCATGCGTGGAAGCGAGGCGGTGGGACGAGACCCTTGACCCGCTAGGGGAGAACGTCTAAGTTGAACGTCTTTAGCAGGCTGCGGAAAAGCGGTAATGGCACCTCGCCATCGTCACAGGCATCGAGATCGCGGATGAAAACCAGTGGCCCACGCAGGATGCTCACAAAGGCCGTCGCACCCGCCAGGCGGGTACCCGGGCCGCAGCAAGCGAAGAGGCGAAGCGTACCGGGGACCCGTTGCTCCGTAGAATGCAACGGATGAAGCGGACGTTGAGCCTCCTCGCGTCAGACCCATTGCATGTAGAAGAGCAATGGGTGCCCCAGCGCCGCTGGCGGACTTTTTCAGCATCCTGTTAGAGCGGGGAGGAAATGGCGAAAACCCGTCGGAAGTCGGCCCAAGTCAGCGCTAAGTCGCCTCGTCCCCTCGTCGGGGTACTGGGGGGAAGCCGTACCGATTTCCCGGTGCTGGAGAAGGCTGTCGCCGTGCTGACGGAGTTCGGCGTGCCGAGCGAACTCCGCGTCGTCTCGGCCCATCGCACCCCGGATCGGCTCTTCGCCTATGCCGAGGCGGCGGCCACCCGCGGCATCGAGGTGATTATCGCCGGCGCCGGCGGGGCCGCCCACTTGCCGGGCATGGTCGCGGCCAAGACTCATCTTCCGGTCATCGGCGTGCCGATCCCCACCGAGAATCTCCGGGGGCTGGATTCCTTGCTCTCTATCGTCCAGATGCCACGCGGCATTCCCGTGGCCACTGTGGCGATCGGTGGTGGGGAAAATGCAGGCGTGTTGGCGGCGGAAATTCTGGCCGGCCGGTATCCACGTATTCGCGAGAAACTCTTGGCCTTTCGGGCCACCCAAACCCAAGCCGCCATCGCATCGTCGCCGGAATCCGGAGGGGCGTGAGCCGTGACGCGTGATGAGGCGGAAACGCTGAACGATGAAGGCTGAACGCGGACCGGCGGGAGAATCGCGAAAGGCGAGACGGGCGGGACAGGATGAACGCGGACGGTGGAACGCGGAGCACCGGATTGTCGAGAGCTGATAGCCGATAGCTGATAGCTCCCGATTCGGAGCCGATACCTGATCGCTGATGCCTCCGCACTCCGTGATACGTGAGCCGTGACGCGTTTTCAGGAGCCGATAGCTGATGGCTGATAGCTGATAGCTCCGAATCCGAAACTGACAACTGATCACTGATGACTCTGAAATCCGTGGTGCGTGACGGGTAGCCCCTCGAATCAAGGTCCCTCTTCTCTCCATGCCGCCTCACGCCTCACGTCTCACGCCTCACGTCATCGAGCCCGGCGCCACGCTGGGTGTGCTCGGTGGGGGGCAACTGGGCGCCATGTTCGCAACAGCGGCAAGGCGCCTGGGCTATCGCGTCGCGGTCTGGGATCCGGATGCCGACGCCCCGGCCTTGCGGCAGGCTGAGCTTCCGCTCGCTGCCCCCTTTACTGATCGGGCGGCTTTCACATCCTTCACACAGTCTGTAGCGGCTGCGACCTATGAATGGGAAAATATCCCTTCGGCGACGGCCCAAGCCATTGGAGATCTGGTGCCGCTCCGGCCTTCAGCCAAGATTCTCGCGACCATCCAGAATCGTCTCGACCAGAAGACCTTCCTCGCCGCGCATCGGCTGCCGGTCGCGCCTTTTGTCGGGGTCCGGACAGCCGAGGAGCTACTCGCCCCCGAATCGATCGGCTATCCCTGCCTCTGTAAGACGGCGACGTCGGGCTATGACGGGAAAGGGCAATGGCGGATCACCTCATCACGCGAGCTTGATGAGGTGCGGGAGGAATGGCGGCGAAGCGGAGCCTCAGGCCCCTGGGTGCTGGAGCGATTTCTCCACTTTGAGAAAGAGCTCTCTGTCTTGGTGGTTCGCGGGGCCGAGGGTCTGTGCCGGACCTATCCGGTCGTCGAGAATCGGCACGAGGCGGGCATTCTGCGGATGACACGTGTCCCTGCGCTGCTGGAGCCAGGGGTGGCGGAGCGGGGGCAGGAGTTGGCGACCGCAGTCGTCGAGGCCTTGGACGGCGTCGGCGTCTTCTGTGTCGAGCTCTTTCTGATGCCGAATGGCGAGCTGTATGTGAACGAAGTGGCGCCGCGGCCGCACAACTCCGGCCATTACACGCTGGATGCCTGCACCGTGTCGCAGTTTGAGCAGCAAGTCAGGGTCCTGGCGGGCCTGCCGCTCGGAGAGACGCGGTTTCTGTGTCCTGCTGCGATGGTCAACTTGATCGGTGACGATGTGGTTCGGGCGACCACCGGCGACGGTCTGCGCGCGCTCATGGCCGCGCCGGGCGCGAAACTGCATCTCTATGGCAAGCGAGAGGTGCGGCCGGGCCGCAAGATGGGCCACGTCACCTTCCTGGGCGGGAAACCGGAAGAGGCCTCGGCGGCGGCCGAGGGATTTGAAACGCAGCTTCGATGCGGCGGGTAACCACACTGTCTGTCGGGTCAGTGCCCCGGGCCTCCGCCCCGTCCCTGGGTCATGTACCCCGGCGTCGGAGGATTCACAAAGGCTGGCACTTTGCCGTTTGAGTTGCTGCTGTTCACCGCTCCGGTGACGGCGGCCGGCGGGGTGACTACGACGGTTGTGGTCGGCGCCGTCACGCCGACCGGGGTCGCGGGCATGGCCGGCATCGAGGGCATCGCCGCCTGGCCATTCGCCACGCCGTTCGGTCCGCCGTTGGGCATCTGGCCTGATTTCCCCGGGGCGTTCAGCTGCGGCATCGCGCCTGGTCCCTGCCCTTGTTGTGCCATGGCCGGCATCGCCGGCATGGAGTTCGCGGTGGCCTTGAACATTTCACTTGGGGTTTCCGGCTTCGGCGCATTGACGACGCTCGTCGCCCGGATCGCCTGGCTGACCTGAGTCGGAATGTTTTTCGCCAGCGGCGCAGGCGCGACCGGCGGTTGACCGGGGACGGCGATGGCAAAGTGTCCCGGCTTCACGGTGACGGTCTGTCCGTTGGAGGTGAAGTCGACGTTGCCGGAGTCTCCGATGTTGGCGATGCCGGTGAACTCCCGATTCGGCAGAGAGGCGGGAGCCGCTTCTCCGGCCGGCGGAGCCGCCACGCCGCGCGAAGACCCGCCGGTCTCGCCGGCCCCCTTTTCGACCCACACCACGAAGTAGGTCCCGCGCGCCGCCGCGACTGCGGTGGGAGTCCGAATCTCAAAACGAGAGCCGGGGCCTTGGAAGACCTTGGTGACCAAGGCGCGCACCTTCCCCTCTAATAGGTTGAACACCAGGCTGCGTTTGCCGTGCTTGGGGTCGTAGACCTGTTCGTTGATCTGAACTTTGGAATTTTCCGCGACGGCCAGCATGCTGTCGTCCACGAAGAGGGCTTTGGCCCGCGACGCGTCTTGGGTCTCGATGACGGCCTTATAGAAGACCGCATCGGAGAGTTTCACCGAGACCGGTTGGGCCCCGCCCGGACGGGTCATGCTGACCTGGCCCTGAACCGCCGTAAAGGTTCCGACGGACTCCGGCTCGGCGGCGTGAAGCGCGCCGTCCCCCCCCAGGCTGCTCATCAACCCGAGGAGGCCCAGTGAGGCTGATAGGAAGCGTAACGATGCCGCCATGGTGAGAGCCCTCCCTCTTCCGAATGCGCGCAAGGCGTCCGTGTCGTATCGGCGAAACCGCCGGACTCCTACACAATGGAAATATAGCGGGCGGGGCGATGGCCTGCGACGGCTGGAGCAACGTGACGGTCCACGTGGTTGCTGTCGGTTAGGTGAGATTCCTCGAGCGGGAGCACCGTCCAACCCCTGACGAAGAGTGCGGTGCAGGCCTGATGCAGCGTGGGGCCCGACGAGACGTCTATTTGCGTAGGTTGAAGAGGAGCTGGCGGGCTCTTCGCTTGAGCGGACTCAGGTCGTCCGGGAGCGCATCGGACAAGGCGGCCGGCGGGGTGATCAAGCGTCCCGTTCCTGAGTTGGGTCCCCCTGGGCCGGCCGTCGTTGAGACGGTGGTAGAGGTCGAGACGTCGGCATCCCCTCCTTGCGGCGCGCCGGAGGCAGGCGAACCCTCCCGGGTCTGCGCGAACACTTTCGCGCCCTCTCGACCGGATTTCTTGGCGATCGTGGCGACGACCCGTTCTTTCACCTCCGTGATCCCGATGGCCTGCACGATCTGGCGCATCGCTTCGCGCCGGACCATATCCCGGAGAAAGGTCCCAGCCATGGCATGGCCAACCTGTGGAGGGGCGCTTCCGCTGAAGGCGGTCGGAACGCTGGGCGGCTGACCAGGCAAGGCCAACGAATATTCCTTGGGCTTCACGATCACGGTTTTGCCGCCGGACGTAAAGTCGACGTTGCCGGCCTCGCCCACGTTGACGAGGCCGGTGGGGCCGAGGTTCGCCTGGGCCCATTCCGACTCCGCCCTGGAGACAAGACGCGAGCGGGGCGCCGGCTCCGGCTGCTCGCCCCGCAACGATGCGGGCGTCTCGTCGATCCAGACGACGAAATGGGTGCCGCGGGCCGCCGCCACGGCCGTCGGGGTATGGACCTCGAAGCGCGAGCCGGCGCCTTCGAAAATACGTCCCACGAGGGCTCGTACCTGCCCGCGGACCAGGCGCATGACCGTGCTCCGCCGGCTCTTCGCCGGGTCGTAGATCTGTTCCGTGATCTCCACGCGGCTCCGTTCGCCGATGGTCAACAGGGTATCGTCGAGAAACAAGGCCTTGGTTTTGGAGGCCGGCTGCGTCTCGATCACGGCCTTGAAGCGCACGTCGTCGGTGACGTTGACTGCGACGGACGCCGGGGCGCCGCGGTGTGTCATAAAGACCTTGCCTTGCACGGCCGTGAAACTGCCGACTGTCTCGGGCGGCTGTTCCGCCGCCCAGAGGGACGCGGATGTCAGGAACGGCAGGAAAACAGCGAAGAGGCCTGCAAGACGTCTCGGTGCGGACATGGCGGTCTCCTAATACTGGCCGGCCAACGTCAACGAGAACACGTTCCGGTTGTAGTCGAACGCGCCGACGTTGACCTGGTCACGGGTGTAGCTGTATTGGCCGATGATAGAAAGGCCTGCGCCGATCTCGCGGCTCAGGCTCGCGTTGAGCAGGTAGACATTGTCCCGCCGGACGGTCGTGCCCGTGGTCGAGAAGGAATTCGGGTTGCGATAGTCCTGCCGGTAGTAGTCGAACCCGAGGTCGCCTCGAATCTTCCAGACGGGAGGGAGTCCGATGCCCGCCGTCACGCGGTGCCCGTCGTAGGCCCAGTCCGCATTGGTCGTATCGCCCGGCGTGGCGACGGCCGGGGATCCTCCTCCGGTGACGTCCTTGTCGAAGGTGTAGCCGACGCGCAGGTGCGCCTGCTTGTCGGCGAACAGGATGAACTGCGTGACGCCGGCCAGCCAATTTTTCCCGTCTCTCGTGGAGTTAAAGAGAAACAGCCCGTGCTGGAAATCCTTGTTCTGATAGCGCAGTTGGACTTGGGTAAAGAGCCGCTCGCTCTCCGTGATGGTAATCGTCGGTTGAATGGCATGGGCGATCAAGTAGGGCGACCGGCCGACGTTGATATAGTCGTAGGCGTAGGCGAGCCGCGAGGTCACGGAGCCGGCCTTGTGCTGTACGTAGATCGACGGGGTATGGTCCTGGACGTCGAAGCCGCTCAACCGGCGGTGAAAGCTTTGGTAGAGACTGTAGGCGGCGCCCAGAGTCCAGGTGCCGTTGTCGAAGGGGCGAAGCTCCCCCCTGCCGTAGAGCGCTGTTCGGAAGTCCTCTTTTTGCGAAATTCCGGTGGATCCCCCGGGGGGTTGGACGCCGCCAGGCAGCAGGACCACGTTGGAATCGTACTGCTCCGTGATGGTGAAGCCGAGGTCCCACCGCTTCTGGCCCGTCGCGGCCGGTCTCGGCTGCGCCAACTGCTGCAAATAGCCCAAGGCGGATCGGGCCAAGTCGGACTGGCTCTCTCCCGGAGGAACCGCTTCAAATTCTTGTTTGGCTTCGGCGAAGCGCCCCTGTCGATAGTGCTCGAGCCCCCGTTGGAAGTGCGCATCGGACTTGAGCGCGGCTTGCGGCTCAGCCTGCACCACGGCTTGAAATTCCTGTTTCGCCTCTTCCAGCAGCCCCTGCTGGTAGTAGGCGAGCCCGCTCTGGAAATGCACATCGGGCGCCAGGTCGGGGCTCAAGGTCAAAGCTGTGAACAGGCGGGGTTGGGCCAGTTCGAATTGTCCCAGCTTGACGTGCGCCAGCCCCTGATAGAAATGGACGAGCGGGTCTTCGGGGAGCGCCTGCTGGGCGGCGGTGAGGCTGGCCACGGCTTCCCGATAGGCGCCCTGTTGAAATTGGGCCATGCCCAGCCCGAGGAGGGCGCGCCCCGATCCCGGCTCTCGCTTCAGCAGCTCGCGGAAGACCTGCTCGCCCTCGGAAGGCCGTTGGGTTCGCAAGAGGGTCTGCCCATAGTAGAACCGGGCCTCGCTGTCGTCGGGTTTGGCCTTCAGGGCGTCGGCGAGGTATCGCTCGGCGTCGGTGTAGAGGCCTTGATTGAACTTGAGCAGGCCCTTCGAGAAATTCAGCTCGAAGAGTTGGGAGTCGGAGGCAATCTGCGCGGACAATGGCGACACGGGACCTCCCGCCAGCCAGCCTGCCAGGCCGAGGCAGAGGAGCAGCGTCCCCGGCGGCCGGCACCGCATCAGTTTGCGCACGCCCTGTCCTTGGCCCTTGCACCGAACGGCATAGCGACGCCGCCATCTTCTCCGGATGGACGGGGAAAAAGCAATCCTCCGGATGGTGGGCATGCCTATTTTTCCTTCATGTCCAGGGTGTCCGTCAGCGTGGCTTCTTCCAGTAGGGTCGTTCGTTCCCCCTCCGGGAGCGGCCGCAAGCCATAAACGATCACGGGTTGCGGGCGTCCCTTGACGCGGACGGCTCCGATTTTTCGGCATTCCAGATGGCCGAGTTTGGGCTTTCCATCGGGTGGAACAAGGTAGGGCCGGAGGCGGTCGGCGGTGTACTCGGTGATGATGATCGGGATGTGCAGTTGGCGCGTGAGGCCTTCGACCCGCGCGGCCAGGTTCACCTGGTCGCCGATGACGGTGTAATCCATCTTCTTGCCCTCCGCCCCCATGTTGCCGACGACCACTTCACCGGTATTGAGACCGATGCCGTTGTCGAGGAGGGCCTTCCCCTCCGCCTGCCATTGCTCCCGCAGCTGTCCGAGTCGGGCGCGCATGTGCAACGCGCAGCGGGTCGCCAGCTCGACGTGATTGGGCTGGTCCAGCGGCGCCCCCCAAAACGCGACGATCGAGTCGCCGACGAACTTGTCCAGGGTGCCGTTCCATCGAAAGATGACGTCGGTCATGGCCCCCAGGTACTCATTCAGCATCTGCACGACTTCTTCCGCCGGGCGCTCGGCGCTGAACGTCGTGAATCCCATCAGGTCTGAAAAAAGGAGCGTACATTCTTTGCGTTGGCCGCCCAATCGGGCTTTCTCGGGGTCTTTGATTAGTTCTTCAACGATGCGGGGACTCACGTAGCTCGAAAACATGGCGCGAATTTCTTTGGCCTGCCGTTCTTCGGTTGAGAATTTGAGCACGGTGTTGGCCATAAACACCGCCAAGATGGTCATGAGCGGGTAGGCCATATCGAGCCAGACGCCGTGGTGTACGAACAGCGAGTAGGCGAGCAGGGAAAAGCCCAGCAGGGCCGCGGCCGCGACCGCCGTGCCGGCCATCGCGCGCAATCGCGGCAACGTCAGGCCGAGGCCGAGGCCGAGCAGCAGGATGATCGCCTTATCGGCCGGCCCGGCCCAGAGCGACTTCTCCACGAACCGCTGATCGAGAATGTTGGCGACGACGGTGGCGTTTTTTTCGACGCCCGGGAAATTGGCCGAAAACGGGGTGGCCTTCTGATCGTAGGCGCCGAGGGCGGCGGTGCCGACCAAGGCGATCCGGCCGCGCAGGGCGTCGGCCGGCACGCGTCCGTGGAGGACATCGGTGGCTGAGATGTACCGAAAGGTTCGTTCCCGCCCATAGAAGTTGATGAGGAGACGCCCCCGTTGATCGGTGGGGACGGTCATCGGCCCGAGCGTGACGCCTTCGCCGAGCGCGAGCGCCATCCGCTCGCGAGGAATGCCCAGGGCCAGCCGCGCCGTTTCAAGCGCCAGGGCCGGGTAGTAGGCGTCCGCTTCGCCGTATTGAAGGCTGAGATACTCATAGCGGGTGATCCCGTCCGGCTCGGGCAGCGAGTAGACGTGCCCGAGCGTCGCGGCAGCCTGGATAAACGGTGTCTGGGGAGGAATCAGCTCGGAGGCCCGATAGGGCGAGAGGGCTTCACCGATGTGGGACTGTCGAACGAGCATGAAACGGAATGGATCCATCTGTGGACGCATCGAGCCGGCGCCGGGAGAGCCCGAGGCCGACAGGGCGGTTTCGGGGACGACCAACGAGTAGCCGAGCACGACCCTGCCGGCTTGTTTCAGCGTCTCGGCGAACCGGCGATCGGGATCGGCATCCATCAGATGCTCATGCAGACGGGCCTGGATGTCGTGGGGCCAATGTGATTGGAGGTCCGGACGATCCGCCAGTTCGCGCAGCATCTCGAGCGACGGAACCCGTTCGGCTTCCGGGTAGAGGAGATCCAGCGCGATGACGCGGGCCCCGCCTGCGGCAAGCGCCTCGACAAGGCGGGCCTGGATGCTGCGCGACCAGGGCCAGCGGCCGATGTCCCGCAGACTGCGCTCGTCGATGGCGATGATGACGACGTCGGGGTTGGCCGGTTCCTCTCCGCGGAGGCGGAATCGGAAATCCAAAAAGACGTTTTCCAATCGGGCCAGATGCGGCGGGGCGACCCAGGTCAGCGCCAACATCAGCAGCGTCAGACCCAGCGACAGTAGGAAACCGATGCGATGGATGGTCTGCGGGTTGCCGAGCCAGCTACGGGTCATATCAATGTGGCGTCTGAGTCCATTCGGAGGCGGTGATTGTGCTAGAGTAGCAAGCCGATTAGATTCAGACAACGGAATCCGGCTCCTGCGGCGAGCTGCCGAGCGGGGCGAATCGAGTACAGGGGGGATGCCATGATCGATGGTACGACGACTGGTCGGCGGGGGAGCCGCGGCTGGCTCTGGGTGACGGTCCTCGGCCTGCTGGCGGGGCTCGCGAGTTTGTCGCAGGCGGAGCAGGGAGCCGGGGGCAGTGCGCAAGGGACCGTGACTCCGCCGACCATGACGTCAGGAGCGTCGGTCGGCCGATATCAACTGGTTGTGGTGCCGGGTCACGCCGCGAGCCCCTTTCTGTTGGATACCGTGACGGGCTGCGTCTGGCAGCAAGGCCAGAGCCAAGAAACCAAGCGCACGGTCTTCTTGGAAGTGGACGTCGAGAATTTGCACTGGAGCTGGGGAAGCGGGACGCAGCAGATTCTGTCCTCGCGCGTGGATACTTCGTCGTTCACCGAGGAGCAAAAGCGGGCCTGGAAGGAGAGTTTGCAGCGAACCAGTTGCGGTTCGACGAATGTGGTCCTGACGCCGGGCCAGCTGGCCGCCCCGGCGCCGCCGAAGGGGGCTGGAACCACCCCATGACCGGCTTACGCTTCGGAGGCGCTGTCTGGCTGCTGGAGCGGGAGTCGCAGGCGAAAGGTCGTGCCCGTTCCAAGCTGGCTCTCCACGCTGATGGCGCCGCGGTGGGCGTCGACGGCGTCTTTCACGATCTTGGTGCCGAGCCCGGTGCCTCCCGCCTTCGTGCTGATGGCGCGAGGAGTAAAGAGCCGCTCGCGAACCTCGGGCGGCATTCCCTTGCCGGTGTCGGCCACCTCGATGACGACCGTTTCGCCCTCAATCTTCCCACTGACGGTGATGGTGCCGCCCTGCGGGACCTCAGGAATGGCATTGTTGACCAAATTGTAAAGGGCGTTATAAAGGCGCCGTTCGTCCGCTTGAATAAAGGGGAGCCGATCCAACCCCTCCATTCGCAACGCGACTCCCTTTTCATCCGCGAGAAATCGCAGGGTCTTCACGACTTGCTCCACGATGTTGTCGATCCGGCAGGGCAAGAACTGCGGCGGCGAGCTCCGCCCTTTGATGCAATCAGCGATACTGCGAACGCGATCTTGAATGCGCCGGCTGGCATCGTGGACCATGCTCATGACTTCCTCGCAGGTCTTCCGACTGGCCTCGACCTGTTTCGGGTGATCCTTCTCCAGTGAGGCGAAGAGCTCGCCGAGTTCCGAGTTCAGCAGCCCGGCGCCGCAGACGACCGGCATCAAGAGATTCTTGACGTCGTGGCTGATATCCCCCAGAAGTCTGGCAACCTCGGCCAATTTTGCCTCTTGGTGGAGCCGCGCTTTCTCGATCTGATCAGCGGCGAGCGCCGAAATGATGGTCAAGATCGCGAGATCATCCTCGTCGAGCGGGCCGTTGCGTTTGTTGAGAATTTCCATGACACCAATCGGCTCGCCGGCCCAACGTTTTAGCGGGAGGACTATGATGTCACGCGTTTCATAGCCGGTGAGTTTGTCGACGCCTTCCCAATGGCGCGCGTCGGTCTTCACATCGCCGACGACCACGCCTTCCCCCTTCTTATAAACCCAGCCGGCGAGCCCGTGATCGAGAGAGAAGACGGTACCTCTTAGCAGTTCTGCTTTGGCTCCCTTGACATGCGCGAACCGAAGCTCATTTGTCTCAGGGTTGGCCAAGAGGACAGAGCCGGCTTCCGCTCCGACCACCTCCAGTGCGGTCTCGAGTGCACGTTCAACGAGGTCCTCAACGCGAATATGCTGCGACAGGGCTTCTGCGATTCGACGAGCTGCTTCGAGAGCGCGGTCTCGCTGAATGAGACGAAGGTCTTCCTGCCGGCGGGCCTGTTGTCGCCGTTCCTGGAATGTCTGTGGAGCACTCGAAGTGGTCTGTGGGACAGCCATGGGAGCCCTCCGGTTCTGGGAAGTCCACAAGAATCTTGCGGCCAATGGAACACCCTGGCTAAGGGGAAGTCAAGTCGTGATTGGCTGGTCAATCGACCGGGCTAGAAGTCAGAGTGCCGGGACCAGGCGGCGGGTCTGGCGGGTGCAAGGAAAGGGATGTCGGCACGCTTGAAAAGCCCGATCAATGCCATGCCGGCGAGGAAGCCTCCCACATGGGCGAACCAGGCCACACCGCCTCCGCCTCGCCCCAGGCTTGCCCCGCCGCTGAGGAGCTGTAGGAGGAACCAGAAGCCCAGCACCAGCGCCGCGGGCACCTGCATCGTGCGCGTCATGAGTCCCATCGGGATTAACACGAGCACCTGCGCTCTTGGATAGAGCAGGAGATAGGCTCCCAGCACGCCTGAAATCGCGCCGCTGGCCCCGACCATGGGGATGGTCGACTGGAGGTCGGTGAGCGCGTGGCTGAGGGCCGCCGCGATGCCACAGACGAGATAGAAGACAAGGAATCGGACATGTCCCATGGCGTCTTCGATGTTGTTGCCGAAGATCCACAGGTAGAGCATGTTGCCGATCAGATGCATCCAGCCCCCATGCAGAAACATGCTGGTGAGCAGTGTCAGCGTGGCGGGGAATCCCATCGCCATGACCCCGTCGGCGGCTCCTCCGACCACGATCGAAGGCACCGCGCCGTAGTGGAGGATGAAGGCCTCGTCCTGGCCAGGAGGCAGCGTGGCTTGATACAGGAAGACGAGGGAGCAGGCGACGATCAAGCCGATCGTCAGGACGGGTATCAGCGTCGTGGGGTTATCGTCTCGGAGGGGGATCATACCGACAGGCTAGCAGGATGCTGAAAAAGTCCGCCAGCGGGGAGACGATGAAGTATGAACGATGAGCGATGAACGAG
>CAYZTJ010000098.1:0-12666 GCA_964481215.1 uncultured Nitrospira sp.
CCGACGTCTACGCGATCCCCAGCAAGGGCGTCCTGTTCGTCACCGTGCCGGCCACCGGCGTGCTGGCCAATGATCGCGACCCGGACCGGGATCGGCTGATGGCGGAGCTCATCACGGGGCCGAGCCAAGGGACGTTGGTGGCCTTTCGCGCAGACGGGTCCTTCATTTATGAGGCCAGCCGGACGTTCAGCGGCAGCGATACCTTCACCTATCAGGCGACGGATGGGAGCCTGACCTCCAGCCTCGCAACCGTGAGGATTGTGGAGGCGCAGGAGAGCGGCTTTTCCGTAGAAGTGATCGCATCCCCCTCTGTCGGGCTCTCCAATTTCAGCGTCGTGGATGAAGGCACCGCTGGCGGCCCCTCGCAGTGGGCTGGCGCGTTCACGACTGCCTCCACGTTAATGCAGGCCTCACCGATCGACACGCCCACCGACACCAGCCCGGCCCAGCGCGGGACCTTTTTGTTCCTGACGAATGGGATCCTCAAGGGCCGGACCGATTACACGCTGCTCATGACGTTGCGGTCGGACACGACCGGGGCCCTGGGCGTGATGTTCCGCTATCTCGATGCGAAGAACTATTACCGCTTCTCGATGGATACAGCCGAGGGCTACCGGCGGTTGATCAAGATGGTCGATGGGACCCCGACAGTCCTGCGGGAGGAGACCGGGGAGGCCTTAGGAGGGCCGGCGTACGTTCCGGGGACGTCCTACGAATTGGCTATTACGGTGGTGGAGTCCACACTCTCGGTCCAACTCGTCAATCCATCCGGAGTCAAACTGGTGAATTGGGAAGTCATCGATGCCACATTAGGGAACAGCGGGCTGGCTGTCTATAGCGCGGGTAATTCAGGGAGCTTCTACGGTCCCGTGGTCATTCAAGACCTGGACAGGCCCGACCCGCAGTTGGTGAATCTACAAGTCAACGTCACGGGCACCGGGCGCGGCACCGTGAGCGCCTCGAATGCGGCCCTCACCTTCCCGGGCTCACCGGCGACGACGGTACGGACAGGCACTCCGGTGGTGTTGACCGCCCAGCCAGGCCCTGGCTTTACCTTCGGAGGTTGGAAACGAGGGGACGGCACACTCCTTAGCGCCGATCCGCAGTTACCCCTGACCGTGCATGCGCCGACCATCGTCGAAGCCGTGTTCGACGGCACGCCGCTGCCCAGCGTGAACTTGGATGTCTTTGGCGATGGCACGCTGACCGCGGATGGGGAGGGGAGGACCATCCTCCGCTATCTCAGCGGGGCCCCGGATAGCCAGCTCATCACGGGACCCGCTTCGAATGGACCGACGCCGTCGGGTGCGGCGTTTACGCGTAGCGCGGCTGACATCCGCGCCTACTTAGACTCGGCGCGTACGACACTCTTGGACGTGGATGGGGATGGCCAAGCCAATCCCTTTACGGACGGCCGGCTCATCTATCGGTTTCTCAGCGAGATGAAGGACGCTGATCTTCTCAAGGGGCAGGTGCGCTCCCCGACGGCGAAACGAGACGCGCCGGAGACGATCCGCAGGTTCTTGGCCCCCTACCATCCGGAGCATGAGACGATCGCGCCCGCGCTCACCGCAAGCCTGCTGCAGGACACCGGCATCAGTGCCACCGACAGGCTGACGATGAATCCCACAGTGGGGGGTGCGGTAGAGGATATGCATGCGCTCACCACGTTCCGTGCGTGGCTGGATCACACCTCTTCGGCGCAGTTCACGGATGTGCTCGATGCGCTGGCGCCTGTGCCCGTCAGCCCCGGTGGCCCGGTGCCCTCGACCCGCGCCTACACGTTCACACTGGATCGGGCGCGCCTGGAGCAGATCCTGGGCAGCACCCTGTCCGAGGGCGCGCACACGCTGCAGCTTGTGGCGGGCGACCTCTTCGGCAATCAGACGTCCCTCGCGCTGCCCTTTGTGCTGGACGCCACGGCGCCGAGCCTCACGATGACGGCGCCCGCAGAGAATGCCCTGCTGACGACGCAATCCCGGCTCACCGGGCAGGTAATCGACGCCAACAAGCCCACGTCGTTGAGTTATCAATTCGAGGCCAGCGCGTCGCCCGTGGTCGTCCCGCTGGCCTCGACCGATGGGACGTTCGATGTCGGGCTGGCGCTGCAGGGGCTCACGCCCGGGGCCACGAGCGTGACCGTCACCGTGACGGACCGCGCGGGCCATACCTCGACGGTCACGCGGTTGGTGACGATTCCCGTGACGACGCTCAGCTCCGACGCAGGACTGAATGAAGTGGCTCCGGCTGTCAGCGCTCAGCTCTCGGCTCCTGAAAACTCGTCACTGGCCTCTGAGTCATCAGTCATCAGTTCACAGTTGTCAGTGTCGAACCCCGAACCGCGCACCGCGGACCTCGTGTCCATGTCCTCGCTCAGCGTTCAGCCTTCATCCTTCAGCGTTTCCGACTCAGCACCCAGCACGTCTTCAGAAATACCCCGTACCCCTCACCCCTTACCCCGCACGGTACCCATGGGCTTCTCTTCCCTGAACCTGAACCTGAGCCTGAACCTCAACCTGTCCGCCTCGCCGGCCGACGATGAGCCGCTCATGTCCTCTTCCCCGGCCTGGCTGGGCGACTTCGTCGTCTCCTCCGCCGTGCTCACTGATGATCCGAATCGAGATCTGGCGGTGGCGCTCGCGTAAGCGGCGTGCTCACGATCGCGCCGAGGCTGGGTACTCCCTCAGTTCGTCGTATCGCTGACGGCGTCTTGGAAGGTGGGGGCCAGCGCGAGGCTCTCGAAGAAGATGGTGCCGCGCTCGCGTTTCGCGTCGTAGGTCATGGTGACATCGGTATGGGGGCCCCGCCAGTTGTGGACGACGATCGCTCCCACCGACAGTTGTCCCGGCGTGCGGTCCAGCGGCCCGTAGGTTTTTTCCAGATAGGTCAAAATCTGCTGTTGGGTCGCCTTACCCTGATACTTCACGACCACGCGGGCGAATTTCTTGTCGATGGTCAGGAAGCGCATGGATTCGAGGCGGGCCGGTCCGAGCGTGGGCGGATGCGTCAATTCGTAGGTCGTGATCCGAGCGCTCGATTCGACCACGGTAAAATCAGCCGATTCGTTAAAGGCGGCCCCCCAGGGGACGCCTTCGAAGCCGCGCGGGTCGTGCTCGATGGGCACGGCCCAGGCGGTCGCTGCTGCGGCGGCAAGCAAGACGCCATACAGCGCCGCGGCGAGTAGCAGACTAGTACGCATGTTCGGGGAGGTTGTCATTGAAGCGTGGCGCTAGGACCGCGCTGTCGATGAACACGAAGCCGCGTTCCTTCACGGTTTCATAGGTGAGATTGACTTCGGTCTCGGCGCCCCGCCAGTTGAACTGCTGGCCGGACCCGTGCGTCATCAGGCCCGGCGTGCGATCGATGGGCCCATACAGGGCTTGGAGGTGCTTGAGCATCTCCGCATGCGTCGATTTACCCCGATAGCGCGCCATGACGCGCGCGAACTGCCCTCCGATGGTAAACACCTTGATGGACTCGACTGCCACTGGACCCAGCATCGGTTTCGGCCCGCGGTATTCAAAGGTGTGGATCTTCCCATTCTCTTCGCTCTTTACAAAGTCCGGCGGAGCCGTATAGGGGCTCCCCCAGGCCATTCCATTATACCCGTTGGGGTCGCGTTCGATGGGCACGGCCCAGGCCGGCGGAGCCGCGCCGGCCATGCCCAGCAGGCATACGAGCCACAGGGTCATTCGAACTCGGCAGTCGGGCGACGACTCTTTCATCCTACTCCGAGGAATCCGTAATGAGGTCGTTGAATCGCGGCGCCAAGATCGCGCTGTCGATGAAGACGAAGCCGCGCTCGCGGGTCGCGTCGTAGGTGACGTTGATTTCGGTCTCGGCGCCGCGCCAATTGAATTGCTGGCCGGCGCCGCGGGTGATGGCGCCCGGCGTGCGGTCGATGGGCCCGTACTCGCGCTGGAGATAGTCCATCACGCGGGCATGCGTGTCCTTGCCGTGGTAGCGCACGGTGAGGCGCGCGAACCGTCCGTTCAACTCGATGAACCGTAAGAGGTCGACCGGCTGATTGCCGAATGTCGGCGGCTGGTCCTTGATGTCATACCCCTTGATCACGGCGCCGTTGTCGGCCAGCACGAAGTTCGGATGGCCGGCGAGGGAGGCGCCCCAGGCGAATCCCAGGTAGCCCTTCGGATCGCGCGTCATGGGACCGGCCAGCAGTGCGTGGCCGGAGACGAGCGAGAGGAGAATGGCGCAGCAGGCGATTCGAACGGGCCGGGAGCGTCGTCGCGTCATGGCGCCTCGCGTATCCTCACGCATCGATCCCACGCTATCATGGGGTCGCGTAAGGGGGCAAGCCGAGCGAGATTCTTGTGTCTCGCGCGGCGACCCACTATAATCCCTCGGTTCTTGAGAGGGCAGGATTCGAGGATGGGCTGTTCATGATCGAGAGCGACGATTTCGTTCAAGCGCTGCAAGATATCGGGTTCGATTTTTTTACGGGCGTGCCGGACTCCATTCTCGGCGGCATCATCGCCACGCTGATGGAGCGCCGCCTGTACACGCCGGCGGTCCGGGAGGATGAGGCCATGGCCATGGCGGCAGGCGCCTACATGGCGGGCAAGGTGCCCTGCGTCCTCATGCAGAACTCCGGCCTGGGGACGTCGCTCAATGCCCTCGTCTCGCTGAACCTTCTCTATCAGCAACCCTGCTTGATGCTCGTCTCCTGGCGTGGATTCCAAGGTAAAGACGCCCCGGAGCATCTGATCATGGGGGACACGACGACGCAACTGCTGGAGACCATGAAAGTGCCGCATCGCGTAATCTCCGAGGCGACGCTGATCGAAGACTTCAAGTGGACGGCCCAGACCTTTATGAAGCAACGCGTGCCCACGGCGCTGGTGCTGAAAAAGGGGATTGTGAAGGCATTGCACCCTTAAATAGGTAGTGACGAGTGAACAGTCACGAGTGACGAGTCGGGAATGAAAGAGTGAGTGCGAGGTGAGTGACGCAAAGAGAAGAAACGGGAACCCAGCTGTGGTTCTTCACACATCCTCCTTGTTACTCGTCACGCGTCACTTGTCACGTTGAGCTTATGACATGAGACCCGAAGAAGGGACGCTCCAAAGTCGAGCCAGGGCCATCGCGGCGATCCTGGAACAGTTGTCGGATCAGCCGGTGATCATCTGCAACGGCTTCCCCTCCCGTGAGGCCTACGCCATTGCCGACCGGTCGACGCACTTCTATATGATCGGCTCGATGGGGGTGGCCGCGGCCATTGGATTGGGCGTGGCGCTGAACAAGCCCCAAAAGAAGGTGATCGTGCTGGATGGAGACGGCAACGTGCTGATGGGCATGGGAACCCTGGCCACGATCGGCGCGCTGCGTCCCAAGAATCTCATCCACGTGGTGCTCGACAACGAAGTGTACGGCAGCACGGGGAATCAGCCGACCCTGTCGCGCGTGGTGCGATTGGAGCAGGTGGCCAAGGCCGCCGGCTACGTGAACGTGGAGCGCGTGCGGGAGCGCGAAGATATCGTGTATGAGTTCAAGGAGATGCTGGCGAAAGATGGGCCGAGCATGTTGCTGATCAAAGTGAACGAACAGGTGGAAGACGTCGGGCGCGTGGAGATCGACCCGCCCGCCATGACGCAGCGGTTCAAGAAAGCGATCAGCGACGAGAGTGAAAAATGAAAAATGGAAAAGGCAAAAACACGGTTTCGGCATTTTTAATTTTGCATTTTTAATTTCCCATGATTTTACTCAACCCAGGTCCGGTGAATGTCTCTGAGCGTGTGCGGCAGGCGCTGCTGCGACCCGACATCTGCCACCGCGAGTCGGAGTGCAGCGACCTCATCCAGGGAATCAGGCAGAAGTTGCTCAAAGCCTTCGTGCCGGGCGCGGAATCCGACTACACCGCGGTGCTCCTCACCGGCTCGGGGACGGCGGCGGTGGAGGCGGCGGTGCTCTCATCCTTGCCGCCGGGCAAACGACTACAAGTTCTGAACAACGGCGTGTACGGTGAGCGGCTGTCGGCCATGGCGCTGCCGCAACGGTTGAACGTGCCGGAGCTGAAGTGCGACTGGCAGACGCGCCATGACAAGGAGCAGCTGCGTCTCGCGCTGCGCCAGCATCCGGAAGTGCAGGCCGTGGCGATGGTGCATCATGAAACAACCACCGGGCTGATCAACCAGGTGAAAGAGCTGGCCGAGGTCGGCGACAGCCAGAACCGCGTCTTGATCGTCGATTCCGTCAGCGGGCTGGCCGGCGAAGAGCTGGACATCGCCGGCTCGAAGCTCTATCTCGTCGCCGGCACTGCGGGCAAGTGCATTCAAGCATTTCCCGGAGTCTCCTTCGTCCTGATCCGGAGGGGATTCCTCGAACGGATGCGGAGCTACCCCCGGCGCACCATGTATCTGCATCTGCCGCATTACTACGACGAGCAAGAGCGGGGCAGCATTCCCTTCACGCCGGCGGTGCAGGTGTACTACGCCTTCGACGAGGCCTTGAACGAACTGCTGGAGGAGGGCGTCGCCAACCGGATTCATCGCTACAAGCAGGCCGCGGCCCTGATTCGGAAGCGCATGGCCGCGATGGGGCTGAAGCCCGTGCTGCCGGCCGCGCTGCAATCGAATACGATCACCTCCTATCATCTCCCGGGAGGCGTCTCCTATCCGGTTTTGCACGACCGGCTGAAGGAACGCGGCTATGTCATCTATGCCGGTCAGGGGCCGCTGGCCGAGAAGATCTTCCGCGTGGCTAACATGGGCGCGCTCACGCTGAAAGATTTCGAAGGATTCCTGGGCGCGTTCCAGGACGTGCTGGAGTCGGCGACCGTTCGCGCATGAAAGCCGTGATCCTCGCGGCCGGCGTCGGCAAGCGCCTCTGGCCGGTGACGCAACATCGGCCCAAGTGCCTGATCGAGGTCGGCGGCAAGAGCCTGTTGGCGCGGCATCTGGAGATTCTCGCCTCGTTGGGCGTCGCGCAGGCGACGCTGGTGGTGGGCTACAAGCAAGAGATGATCCGCGCCGCGGTCGGGAGCGAGTTTGGGGGCGTCGAGATCTCGTATCTGGTGAATGAACAATTTCAGCGCGGCAGTATCGGGTCGCTCTGGATCGCCCGGCACGCGCTCGACGGCGACGCGATCGTGATGGACGCGGACGTGCTGTACCATCGCGAGGTCATGCGGCGGCTGGTGCAGTCGAAGAGTCCGAACGCTCTCTTGATGGATGAGTCGGTGAAACAGGAGACCGAAGAGTGCATGGTGGTGGTGCGCGGCGGACGGGTGGTGGCGCTCACGAAGCGCATGCCCTCCTCCTACGACCTGGCCGGCGAGGGCGTGGGATTCCTGAAGGTGCGCGGAGCCGATGCCCCGACTCTGGTCGCGTCGCTCCAACGCTGCGTCGACCGCGGATTGCTCGACATGGAATATGAAGACGCGCTCCTGGACTTCTTCGGCGAGGCGCAGGTGGGCTTCGAGCGCATCGGGGGCCTGCCTTGGATCGAGATCGACTTTCCCGAAGATGTCGCGCGCGCCGAACGCGAGATCTTGCCGAAATTGGGTTGAAATGGGCACGAGGTCATAGGCGAGGCGCTATGGGCGTAAAGGGATACTTGGATCTCCGATCGCCTCTCGCCCATCGCCCCTAGCCTCAGCGAGGCGCCATGGCCAACACCCTCCAACAGGCGACCAGCGCGCGCGTGCTCGATCACGCCATCCTCCTGACGACGACCGGTCTGTTCGGCGACGGGCCGGGGCCGACGGGGCGGCGGGAAATCACCCCCCTCATGCAGATCGGCGGGCTCACGCTCTTTCAGCGGGCCGTCTTGACGCTGCAGCGGGCGGGCGTGACGCAGCTCTTGGTTCTGGCGGGCGAGCAGGAAGAGGCCTTGCGGCGCTCTCTCCGCGATGATCCACGGATGACGCTGACGGTCCGGTGGATGCCCGTTCGAGAATTTCCGCTGACCGATCCCCATACCTGGGAAACCCTGTCCGACGACATCCAAGGTCCCTGCCTGTTGGTGGGGCCTCGCCTCATGTTCGGCCGGAGCCTCATCGAACGGCTGCGCGACGAGGTGCGCGGCGGCGAAACGACGGTGTTGGTCGCCCAGCGGGAAGCCCGCGCGGCGCGCGTGGAGCTGCGCAATCCGATCGTGGCGTGGCATGACGGGCGGCTCACCGGCGTGGCGGAGCCATCGGACGACTTGTCCGAGGACGCCCGGGAGACCGATCTGCACGCGGTGGATCTGCTGGCGCTGCCGGGACCGATGCTGGGCATGGCGGCGGCCGCGGCGCCCGGCGCGTTGCCGATCCGCAGCCTGCTGGAGCGATTGGCGCCGACCGGTCGCGTAAAGGTCGTCGAGGCGCAGGCCGACTCGGGACTCTGGTGTCACCCCGTGCGGGGCTCGCACGGAGCCTCGGCGGCGGAGCGGGTGCTGTTCCGCTCGTTGCGCGGCCCATTCGAGGGTTTCGTCGATACCTACTTCAACCGCAAGGTGTCCGCGCTGCTGTCGCGGCTCTTTCTCGTCCTGCGGCTGTCGCCGAATGCGGTGACCTGGCTGTCGATCGTCATCGGGCTGGGCGCGGCGGCGGCCTTCGCTCTCGGGAGTTATGCGGCCGGTCTCATCGGCGCACTGCTGTTTCAGCTGTCGGCCATCGTCGACTGCTGTGACGGCGAGGTGGCGCGGCTGACGTTTTCCGAATCCAAGTCGGGGGAACAACTCGATCTGATCGGAGATAATGTCGTCCACATGGCCATCTTCGCCGGCATCGCCTGGGGGCTCTTCTCGTCGGCGACCGGCGAAACAGCCGGCGCCGGGCTGCCGCTGGTGCTGGGTGGCGCCGCCATCGCGGCGAACCTCATCTCCCTCCTGCTCGTGGCCCGCGCCAAGCGCATTCGCGAGCGCGGTGGGTGGCGGACACCCGAGCAGGCCGCGCGGGTCGAATTCATCCTCAAGAACATGGCCAGCCGCGACTTCTCCGTGGCGCTGCTCGCCTTCGCGCTGGCGGGACTCCTGCCCTGGTTCCTGTGGCTGACGGCGATCGGCGCCAACGTCTTCTGGGTCATGTTGGCCTGGGTCAGCCGAACCTCTGTTCCTTCTCCCAGTGCTTAGGGTCGCGCTCCTTCTCCTCGGTCTCCTCACCCTCATCGGTCTGGTGTGGCATGTCGGTCCCGGTCGGCTCGTTGAGACGATCACCGCCCTGGGGCCTGCGACCCTGGCCATCATCTTGTTGCCGTCCCTTGTGATGTACCTCGTCGAAGCCTACGGGTGGCGAGTGACGTTGGTGAATCATGCCAGGTCGCTCTCGTTCGGCAGGCTGCTCGCGATCCGGACGGCCGGCGAAGTGGTGAACATGACGACCCCCACGGCCTACATGGGCGGCGAGCCGCTGAAGGCCTTTCTTTTGAGCCGATATCAGGTGCCGATGGTCGATGGTTTGGCCTCAGTCGTGATCGCCAAGACCATCATGTCGCTGGCGGAGGTGTTGTTTATTCTGATCGGGCTTGGACTGGGCCTCTGGCTGTTGGGTGGCGCCGGCTCGGCTGCCCAAACGCTCGCCGCCGCGGTGATCGGCGTGGGGCTCCTGCTCGTCGGGGTGCTGGCCTTTGTGTTTGTCCAGCGGCGGGGACTCTTTACCTGGGGCCTGTCGATGCTGCGAACGGTGGGGCTGTGCATCGGCTACCTCGAAGCCCGCGAGGAGAAGCTCCGATCCGTCGATCACACGATCCTCACCTTCTATAACGAGCATCGCGGAGCGTTTGCGCTTTCGTCGTTACTCTATCTCCTAGGCTGGATGGCGGAAGCCGTGGAGGTCTACGTGATTCTGGCCTGTCTGGGCGGGCCGGTCAGCATCCCATCGTCTATTGCGATTGGGGCACTCTCGGTCTTCATCAAAGGCGGCACCTTCTTTATTCCTGGGAGTCTCGGCGCCCAAGAAGGCGGCAATCTCCTGCTCTTGAAGGCCTTTGGGTATTCCGACGTCACCGGGCTCACCTTCGCGCTCCTCCGCCGCGTGCGCGAACTAGTCTGGATCGGCATCGGGCTTGTCTGTTTGGCCCTGCTCGGTGGGAAGTCCGGAGTCCCCGCTCAGGAAGCCTCGCCACCCCTGTCCTAACCCGCATTATTCACGAATGCTTCTACTGCAACCGCCGTTCGACCCGTTGCGACGGAAGAGCAACGGGTCCCCCGGCTACGACAAGCCTGACGGCGGGCGTGCTCGCCGCTCAGTCCTTCAACGTACTGTTTCAAGTACGCCTCAGTCCTTCGCGGCTGTGCCTGTCCGTCTCGCGTGGCGTCTCAGCGGTTTCGTCACGAATCCTCGTGAATAATGCGGGCTAACCAGGTCAGCTCCACGTATTCCCCCTCCACATTCTTATAGAGACTGCGCAACAACGCTTCCCTGCCATCTGCGATCAATACCTGCCGATTCGTATCCGTTGTTGTCCGTTGTGTTCCATAGGCCCCTAAGCCGGTCGATTCGAGAAGATTTCAGCCGGTTCCCGCCTAAACGCTCTCCTTTCTTTCTCCGATAGTGTCTTGAGGGGACGCGCACCCTGCCTGGAGGTGGGGTCTGCGTGGATCTCCGCACATGCATGTCATGAAGGGACGTTCATCCTAATGGCTCGGATGCAGTCGTCAGCTGTAATGAAGCTTGTTCCCGATTCGGAGAGCCCGTCGGTCTCCATCATCGTGCCGGTCTATAACGGTGGCGAGGCCTTCCGACGATGTCTGGATGCCTTGGCAGCCCTCTCGCCGAAGCCACTGGAACTGATTGTGGTGGCGAACGGAGATACGGACGGATCGGGGAAGTCGGCGGCTGCCTCGGGCGCCACGGTGATCCGAGTGCCCGCGGCGAGCGGGCCGGCGTTGGCGCGAAATCTCGGCGCGCAGGCGGCGCGAGGGGCGATCCTGTTTTTCGTGGACGCCGACGTGGTGGTTCCATCGGACACGGTCCGACGAGTGGCTGAGTTATTTGCTCAGGATTCTTCGCTCGATGCCGTCATCGGCTCCTACGACGATGCGCCGGGAGATCCGTCGTTCCTCTCGCAGTACCGAAACTTGCTGCACCACTATGTTCACCAGCAGGGGCGTGAAGAGGCTTCGACCTTCTGGGGCGCCTGCGGCGCGATCCGGCGGGACCTCTTCATCGCGTCCGGCGGGTTCAGTGATCGCTATCGTAAGCCGTCGATCGAAGATATTGAACTGGGCTATCGACTCAAAGACGCCGGCGCGCGCATGCGACTGTGCAAGGCCCTCCAAGTGAAGCATCTCAAGCGATGGACCCTCTGGGGCCTGCTCCGCACTGATCTGTTTCAGCGAGCCATTCCCTGGACGCTCCTGATTTATGGTCGCCGTCATACGCCCAATGATCTCAATCTCTCTGTGCAAGGACGTCTCAGCACCGCGGCGGCGTTCCTGCTGGTCTGCGGCATGATCGCAGGCATCTGGTGGCCCCCCGCCTTGTTGAGCGTGGGCCCGGCCGTCGGTCTGCTGGCCCTGTTGAATTGGGACTTCTACCGGTTTTGCCTCCGCAAACGTGGGCTGGGGTTTATGGGGTTGGCGGTGCTCTGGCACTGGCTGTACTTCGTCTATTCGGGCCTGGGCTTCGCGCTCGGTACCGCCTGGCACATCCTGGGTGCCTGCGGCGCCTCCAACTGGCCCGGCCCTCGTCTGACACGGATGGGAGTGGGCCGATGAGCCAGGGACGGGTCGTCGTCATCGGGGCCGGTCCTGCCGGATTAACGGCGGCCTATGAATTGACCAAGCAGGGGTTCCGCCCGACCGTGCTGGAGGAAGCCGACCAAGTCGGGGGCATCTCGCGTACGGTGAACTACAAGGGGTACCGGTTCGACATTGGCGGGCATCGGTTCTTCTCGAAAGTGCCGGTGATCAATGATCTCTGGCACGAGATCCTCGGCGAAGAGTTTCTGCTACGGCCACGCGTCTCCCGCATCTACTACAACGATCACTTCTTCGACTACCCGCTCAAGGCTGCCAACGCCCTAGCCGGTCTGGGACTCGCCGAGTCGGCGCTGGTTTGCTTGAGCTACGCACAGGCCAAGATCGCTCCGACGCTGCCCGAAACGAATTTCGAGGACTGGGTGTCGAACCGTTTCGGACGACGGCTCTATCGCATCTTCTTCAAGACCTATACCGAGAAAGTTTGGGGCATCCCCTGCGCGGAGATTTCCGCAGATTGGGCGGCGCAGCGGATCAAGAATTTGTCCCTCCGGGAGGCCTTGCGCAAAGCATTGCTGGGTGCGAGCCGAGGACCGGATGGCGACGAAATTACATCTCTGATCGAGCGGTTTTACTACCCACGGCTCGGTCCCGGCATGATGTGGGAGCGCTGCGAAGAACTCGTGACCCAGCGGGGCGGGACGACTCAACGCGGCGTCCGGGTCGAACGGATCCTGCATCGGCGAGGGCGAGTGACCGCGGTGATCGGGCGGACCAGTCACGGGGAGCGCGTCGAATTCGACGGAGACGCCTGTATTTCGACGATGCCTCTGCGCGAGTTGATCCGGGCCCTGGACCCAGAACCCCCGCTGGAGATCCTCCGCGCGGCCGCGCGCCTGCGATACCGCGACTACCTCACCGTGGTCTTGATGGTCAATCGTCCAGACGTGTTCATCGACAACTGGCTCTACGTGCATTCTCCGGAAGTCAAACTCGGGCGGATTCAGAACTACAAGAATTGGAGCC
>CAYZTJ010000099.1:0-4921 GCA_964481215.1 uncultured Nitrospira sp.
GCCGGATAGCCGGTGCCGGAGCCCAGATCGAGCACGCGCAGGCCGGGGCGCAGCCGGGCATCGGCCACGAGGCGATGGTTGAGAAAGGTGAGCTGGGATTCGAAAAACGCATCCCACTTTTCCCAGCCGGCCGCGACACGATTCCAGTCTTGGCGTTGGGTCTCGATCACCTGTTGCGGCGTCTGCGTCGGCATGTCGGGGTTCCTTATGCTGTCGCCGCATAGCGGGCGATGGCCAGACCCGTGAGCCCCCAGCCGATCAGATGATCGGCGAACTCCACCGCGGTGAAGCTGCCCGAAAATCCCCACCAAATCCAATAGGGCACGTAGGCGATGAGGCACGTCGTGAAGGCCAGCACCACCACGAACCCCACGCGCTCCCAGTAGGCCAAGCCGGTTGTCTTGAGCAGGAGCCAGGTGACCAGCCCGGCGGCGAGCATGTTGGCCAGAAGATTGAGCCCCATGGCCACACCCATGTCTCGGGCGCCGTGGAGGCTGACGGCGGCGAACAGAAAGGGCCCCTGCATCATGCGCGTCATGGCCTCATCTTCGGCGGTCTTGCGTTGCTCGGCGGTGAGCGCCGGATCGTAGCGGTGCGGGTTGGGGAGGATGTACATGCCGGACCGTGGAGCCTGAGTCGCGAGCGCCTGCGCCATCGCCGACTCATTCGTGAACTTGTCCAACGTGGCCGTGTGCCAAGGAAGCAGCATGTAGGACACCATCCCCCAGATGAACAGCACGACCCCGCCGATCAGCCCGCCCAGCAGCACCGCTCGCCGCATCACTCGCTCCTTTCTGTCGTCAGCCATCAGCCCCCGCTCAAGGCGCAGACGATGTAAAGGTGGTCATCCGTCCGAACCTCGGCGGCGAGATCGCGCGCTTGCTCTCCGTTCACAAAGATGCGGATGTGGGGCCGAATTTCATCCTGCTCGGTGACGATGCGAAACCGAAGGCCAGGGTAGCGCGCCTCCACCGCCGTCAAAGTGTCGCCGACCGTTCGGCCCTCCGCCTGCAGCTCGCGCTGTTGGCCGGTATAGGACCAGAGCGCGCTCGGAATGTGCACGGTCATCGTCAGCCGGCCGCGACGTCCAGGGAATAGATCTCAGGCAAGTGCCGGGCCAGGCAGGTCCAGCCGGCGCCGCCGGTGCGGCTGGCCCAGATCTCGCCGCTCGTGGTGCCGAGGTAGAGCCCGATCGGCTCATGGGCATCGGCGGTCATGGCCTGGCGTTTCACGGTCCACCAGGCGTTCGAGCGTGGGAATCCCTTGTCCAGGCGCGACCAGCTCTTGCCGGCGTTCCGCGTGGCGTAGACGGCCGGTTTGCCGCCTGGGCTCACACGCGGCCAGACCGTCGACCCATCCATCGGAACGACCCAGGCCATGTCGGCGTTGCGCGGGTGCACGACCATCGGGAAGCCGATGTCCCCGATCGTCTTCGGCATGTTCCGGCCGATGCGCACCCATTCATTGGAAGGCCGGTCGATCCGATAGATGCCGCAGTGATTCTGTTGGTAGAGGCGGTCCGGGTTCGAGGGGCAGAGCCTGATGCAATGCGGATCGTGAAAGGTCGGCGTCGATCGGTCGAAGCCTTCCACCACATCGAGACCGCTGAGCAGCGGCGTGAAGGTCCGGCCGCCGTCCGTCGATTCGTGGATACCGCCGCCCGACATGCCGAAGTACAGATGACGGGGATCGCGCGGGTCGACGATGATGGAATGGAGCTTGGGCCCGTCCGGCGTGCCGTCCTGCACCGTGCCCATCCACTCGCGGTAGCGGGGGTCGTCGTTGATGGAGGAAAAGGCCTGCCACGTCGCGCCGCCGTCCTCCGAACGAAAGAGGCCCTGCGGCGAAGTTCCGGCATACCAGACGTTCGGCTCGTTCGCATGACAGGGGGTCAGCCAGAAGATATGGTCGACCGACCGGCCCTTTTGTCCCTCCGGCGCTTTGGAAAAGGCGGGCGGGGAGGCCGATTCCTTCCACGTCTTTCCGGCGTCGGTCGAGCGAAAGATTGTCGGTCCCAAGTGGCCGGTACTCGCGGCCATCAAGATCGTGCGGCGATCACGCGGATCCGCGACCAGGTGGTGCACGATGTGGCCGAGAAACTGGGGCGCCGACACCTTCCAGGTTCGTCGCGCCCGATCGCTCCGCGCGATGAAGGCGCCCTTTCGGGTGCCGATGAGCAGTCTTACAGCGCCTGTCGATGGTCTGGGCCCGGCCTGTGTCACGAGCATGCTCCTTCGTTCGTCGCACCCCGCGGGGCGCTACTTGATGGTCTGCAAGGTCTCTCGCATCTCCCGGACCTCGGTGGCAAAGAGATCCACGTGCTGATCCCGCTGGGGCTGATCGTCTTTGAACTTCCAGACGCGCTTGAAGATGGCCCAGAGTTCCTTGTTGTGCGTGACGGCCAGGGCATAGGCCGGCGTCTCGCGCTTCTCCTTTTCGACGCAGCAGAGCGAGTCGTCGAAGGCGTGGAACTGGTTGTGCAGGTCATTGAGGGGCTGATCGTAGCCGCGGCCGCCCTTCGAGGCCTTGGCGCTGGCCTCCATCATGGTCGTGAGATTGATCAGCGTCTCGACGCTGGTCGAGCCCTTGGCCTTCTCCGCGAAATCCTTGGCATTCGGGTAGAAGAGATAGCTGCAGCCGGAGAGGCTGCTGAGCAGGATCAGGGTCGCTGCAAGCATCATGAGGCGTCGCATGGCGGCTCCTTGGTTAATGAGACAGGTCCGATCCGTGATGGTTAGGGTCCCTCTTGCTTCACGCGCGAAAACGAAAAGGTGTGAGGCAGTTCCTTCCCGTCCTTCATCAGCACCCACGTCTGTGCGATGTGATCGTGGTCTTTGAACTCGAAGACCACGCGGTGCATGTGCGCATCGGTGGGATGTTTCAGATTCGTGGCGTCGATGAACTCGAAGGTCAGCGTCTTGTCGCCGTCCTTGAACTCGATGGCGCGCATGCGCGGCTGATTGTTCAGCGAGCAATAGTGGGTGAGCATCAAGTGGGACCCATCGGCGTGATAGGCCGTGGTCATGGATGGCTGCCCCTCTGGCGTCAAGGTTTCCATGATGCTGGAATCGCCCGAGGTCAGCGTGTAGCGGGCATGAATCAGCTTACCGTCGTCGCTCTTGCCGTGCCAGGTGCCGATCAGGAACGTGAGCGGCCGGATGCCGGTCGAGGGACCCTCGGTTGCAAGGGCCGCAGGGCCGCCGGTCATCAGGCACAGCGTGGCCAGTGACAAGCAAATGTAGTGCGCCATCAAGGGCCTCCTCGTTTCAATGATGGGGCTGGGCATAGGGAAACCGATCCAGGCATCCCGTCCATCCCTCGTGATGGGCATGCCGGTCGTCCGGCGTCGGGAAATGTTCGTGGGTCAGAATCATGTCGGTGACTTGATCGCGATCGTGGAATTGGACTGTCACCAGCGTTTCACACTCGGTGGTCACGGTCGTTCCACAGCCACTCCCGGCTTCCCAGGCCCAGGTAAACACGAGCCGCTTGGGCGGGCGGATCTCCTTATAGACGCCTGAGACGGTGGAGACCGTCCCATCCGGCGCCTGGAGTTGAATCCGGTACCGCCCGCCCGCGCGCAGATCCACTTCCGCCAGTAGCGTGTGATGCTGATCCGATGGGGCGAACCACTGCCTCAGCGCCTGGGGATCCGTCCAGGCCTTGAAGACCTTCTCGATCGGAGCGTGGAACCGGCGCGTGATCGTGAGTGTGACGTCGTGGGGCGAGGTGGTCGTGGCCATGATGACGCCTCCAGTGTGGGGGATGCTTCGAGATAGGCGGCCAGCGCGTCCAGCCGCTTCTCCCAATACCGCCGATTCGCCGAGAGCCAGTCCGACGCGCGCTGCAGCGGGGCCGCGATGAGGCGACACTGTCGCGAGCGGCCGGTGCGCTCGCGCGAGATGAGGCCCGCGGCTTCGAGCACGCGCAGATGCTTGGAGATGGCCGGCAGCGAGACAGCGGACGGATTGGGCAGCTCGGTAATGGCGCAGGCGCCCAGGGCCAACCGTTGCACGATGGCCCGGCGCGTCGGGTCCGCAAGGGCGCCGAAGGTGGCATTGAGTTGCGGATGATGGTTAACCATTCGGTTAAGTCTAGAAAAACGGAGAGGGCTTGTCAAGCCGGAAGACGGCGGTCTGGGTCGTCTGCTCAAGAAGGCAAAAAGTCTCGACCATTCGCAGGCTCTCTTGTAGAACCAGACTGAGGAGCGTGCGACGCGCGAGGAAGGAGACAGGCGGCATGGGACGTTCGGTGGTCGATCCGATTCAACGGTTGATGAGTTTGATGTTCAAGGCCCATCCCTGGCATGGGGTGTCCATCGGGGAGCGGGCGCCGGAGGTGGTCACGGCCTACATCGAGATCGTGCCCACCGACACGGTGAAGTACGAATTGGACAAGGACAGCGGCTTCTTGAAGGTCGACCGCCCGCAGCGCTTTTCGAACTTCTGCCCCGTCTACTACGGCCTGGTGCCGCAAACCTATTGCGGAGAACGGGTGGCAACCCTCTTTGCCAAGCGAGCGAAACGGAAAGGCATGGTCGGCGACCGAGATCCGCTCGACATTTGCGTCCTGACCGAGAAGACCATTCCTCACAGCGACATCTTATTAACCGCCTTCCCGATCGGCGGCTTCAGCATGGCCGACGGCGGCGAGGCCGACGACAAGATCATCGCCGTGATGAAGGAAGACGCCGCCTACGGGACGCTCAAGGATATCAAGGACTGTCCGACAACATTAATAGATCGGCTGCGGCACTATTTTCTCACCTATAAGCAGGCGCCGGGGGCGGTCCAACACAAGGTGGAGATCACGAGCCTGTATGGGCGCGAGGAGGCCTTGAAGGTGATTCGGGCGAGCCACGCAGACTACCGCGAAAAGTTTCCGGAGTTGGAGTCGCTGTGGCCCAAAGGAGTGGTGTGAG
>CAYZTJ010000099.1:5021-12659 GCA_964481215.1 uncultured Nitrospira sp.
AATCGGCGGGCCTCGCTCGACGGCCGCAGTCGAAAACTCCTCGCGCCGGGGTCTCCAGCCGCGCGCAGCAGATGTGGAGAGGCGCAGGCTATGCCGCCCTCCCTGCTGATGAAGGCAAGGTACAGAACATGATCTTTGTGACGGGGGGGGCGGGGTACATCGGGTCGCATACCTGCGTGGAGCTGTTGAATGCCGGCCATGCCGTGACCGTATTCGACAATTTCTGCAACAGTCACCCGGAAGCCTTGGCCCGCGTCCAGCGGATCACCGGCAAGATGCTCCGCGTCGTGCGCGGCGATATTCGCGATCGCGCGGCGCTCGTCACGGCCCTGCGCGACAGCAGGGCGCGTGCCGTGATCCACTTTGCCGGCCTGAAGGCCGTCGGAGAGTCGGTCGAAAAGCCCCTGGCCTATTACGACAACAATGTGGTCGGCACGCTGCGGCTGATCGAAGCCATGGGCGAATGCGGGGTGAGGATGCTCGTCTTCAGCTCATCGGCCACCGTGTATGGCAATCCACAGCGGCTGCCGCTGACCGAAGACCATCCCCTCTCGGCGACGAATCCCTACGGCCGCTCGAAGCTGGTCATCGAAGACATGCTGCGAGACCTGCATCGAAGCGACCCCTCCTGGCGCCTCGGCATCCTGCGCTATTTCAATCCGGTGGGGGCCCATGCCAGCGGGCTGATCGGCGAGGACCCTCAGGGAATTCCGAACAATTTGCTCCCGTTCGTCGCGCAGGTGGCGATCGGACGGCGGGAATACTTGAGTGTCTGGGGCGGCGATTATCCGACGCCGGACGGCACCGGCGTCCGAGACTACATTCACGTCGTTGATTTAGCCCTTGGCCACCTCAAGGCGCTCGACGCGCTCGTCCGGCTTCAGGAGCCGGACACCTGTCTGACCGTGAATCTCGGCACGGGCACCGGCTACAGCGTCTTGGAGATTGTGCGTGCGTTTGAGAACGCATCGGGCCGACCTGTGCCTTACAAGATCGCGCCGCGGCGGCCCGGCGACGTGGCAGCCTGTTTCGCGGAACCCAAACTGGCCTCTGATCGTCTGAATTGGCGCGCCGAGCGTGGGCTGCACGACATGTGCGCGGACGCCTGGCGCTGGCAGAGCACGAATCCTCACGGCTATGAAGCTGAAAAGCCGCACACATCCTGAGCGCATCCCTACGCCTCCAACTCCCGTAATCCGCCATTGGTGAAGCGTACCTCATCCTGCAGGCGAAACGTGCGGGAAAGTCGAGACAGGCGGGCCGTGCCCTCTTTGCGATTCGCGCCGGTCGCGCCGTTCTTGCATGTCGTGCATCCCCTACCAGACGCCGTTCGCGATCAGCTCTTGGTTTTCTGACATCAGCTCATCTTTCCTACCTCCGCGTGCGGTACACTGTGAAAGTCGCAGAAGCACAGGCGACGCGGGAACCAGGCCATGCCGATCGAGACCTACACCGCAGAGGTCGAAGCGATCAAAGACCTGACGCACGATGTGCGTCAACTCGATCTTCGTCTGCGTGAGCCGAAGACGTTCAGCTTCAAGGCCGGCCAGTTCATTTCCTTCGAGGTGCCGAATCCAAAGACGGGTCGACCAGTCACCCGCCCCTACTCGATCGCGTCCTCGCCCGGCCACGCCGTCCTGCTGACGCTGTTGTTCAATCTCGTGCCGGGCGGTCCCGGTTCGACCTATCTGTTCAGCTTGAAAGAAAGAGAGCCGGTGCAGTTCAAGGGGGCGGCGGGGCATTTCTATTTACGAGAAGACCCCGGGCGTGAGTTGCTGTTCGTCGCCACCGGCACCGGCATCGCGCCGATCTGGTCCATGCTGCTGGCAAACGCGGAGCGTCCTAATCCGACCCCGGCGACGCTGTTCTGGGGACTGCGGAGTCAGCGAGACCTGTACCTCCAAGAAGAGCTGATCGCGCTGGCCAAGAGGCAGCCGACGTTCTCGTTCGTCATCACCCTGTCTCGGCCCGATCCCGGCTGGTCCGGCGAAGCCGGTCGGGTCACGCGCCTAGTCGAGGAACGAATCGCATCGGTCAAGAATCGCGCCGTCTATCTCTGCGGGAACAGCAGCATGATCGCAGAGGTCACGACCCTCCTCCAACCGAAGGGCCTCTGTCCCATCTACCGCGAGAAATACTACGACGACATCGGCGAACCGGAGGCGTAAGGAGGAGACCGGCAGGTTGACACTCCTCCACGCGACTCGTACTCTTTCTGAAAATTCTCAGCGAAAGGATGCGATCGATGGCAACTCGTCAGATGACACCGGCCCACATCATGCAGCTCGGGATGGGCTTCATGGCGTCGAAGGTGCTGCTCAGCGCCATCGAGCTCGGGGTGTTCACGGAACTGGCCAAGAAGCCGCTCTCGCTCGACGAGCTGATCGCGCGGCATCGGTTGCATCGGCGCAGCGCGCGCGATTTCTTCGATGCCCTCGTGGCGCTCGGCATGCTGAAACGCACCGGGACGCGCTATGCCACTACCCCGGAGACGGCGAGGTTCCTCGATCGAACCAAGGCCTCCTACGTCGGCGGCATTCTGGAGATGGCCAATGCGCGGCTCTATAGATTTTGGGGGTCGCTCACAGAGGGCCTGCAGACCGGGACGCCGCAGAACGAGGTCAAGACCGGCGGCGACTTCTTCGGTACGCTCTACAGCGATCCGCAGCGGCTGGAAGGATTTCTCAAGGCGATGACAGGCCTGAGCATCGGCGCCGCGCAGGCCATCGCCAAGAAGTTCCCATGGAAGAAATATCGCACCTTCATCGACGTGGGCTGCGCCCAAGGGGGCGTGGCCGTCGAAATCGCCCTGGCCCACAAGCACTTGAAGGGCGGGGGGATGGATCTGCCGGTCGTCCGGCCGATTTTCGAAGCCTATACGCGAGTGCGAGGAGTTGACACACGCATGCGCTTCCATTCCGGCGACTTCTTCAAAGAGCCGCTCCCGAAGGCGGACGTCCTCATCATGGGGCACATCCTCCACGATTGGAATCTGGACGAGAAGATGATGCTCCTCCGCAAAGCCTATGACGCCTTGCCGAACGGCGGCGCGCTGATCATCCACGAATCCTTGATCGATGACCAACGCAAGCAGAATGTCCTGGGATTGCTGATGAGCCTCAACATGTTGATCGAGACCCACGGGGGCTTCGACTACACGGGCGCCGATTGTCGGCAGTGGATGAAGCAAGTCGGATTCAAGAAGACGCACGTGGCCCACTTGGCCGGACCGGACGGCATGGTGGTGGGCTTCAAATAACTATCGCGGGCCGTCGGTTGATTCCGCGCGAGGGATTGAGGCGTCCGTTGCGGCAGAGAGGAGGATCCCATGTCCCCAATCAAAGATCTGAGAGCCTCGCTCGACAAGACGCTCGACGCATTGGAGCATCGCGCCGTGGCGCTGGAAGCGCAACTCACGCAGACGAAAGACCAAGCGGTACTGCGGCTTGAGGAGCGGAAGAAACAGTTGCAGGATGTGCTCACGCAGGTGCAGGCCGAGGTGCAGATATCAAAGGACCTGGCCGAGCAGGCGAAATCCGAGGTCAAGGCCAAGCTCGACCATCTCCGCGTGCAATTAGCGCTGGGCAGGGCGGATGCACGCGATACCATCGAAGAACAACGGACGAAGATTCTCATGGCCTTAAACGAATTCGAAGCCGTCGCCGATCAGAAATTGAAAGGTGCGGCGTTCGAATCGGGGAAAATCTGGGAAGACCTTGTCGGTCGAGCGAACAGCCTGGAAGCAGAATTTGAAGCTCTCAAGACCCGCTTTGAGATCGAGAAGAGCAAGCAGCAGAGCACGCTGGCCGAGAAGAAACAGGACGTGCTCGTGAAGCTCCAGGCCTTTCAACGTGATCTGAAGGCGAAGCGAAGTGAGGCGCAAGCCAAAGGCGAGGCCTTCGTGCACGATCTCCGCAAGGGGTTGGACCAGGTTCAATCGGCATTTCGAAAGTTGATCGAGTAGGAAGGCGCGTCGTCAAGGCGCGGAGTTGCGCCCTCCCGAGGCGTGCGTGAGCACCACGGGCCCATCCCGTGTCCACGGGACTTATGGCAGATCAGGCCGCCCATCCCACCTTGAATGAGATCACGCAGCGGTTGCTAACGCAACGATCCGCTTTTCGCTCATTTCTGCGCAAGCGGCTCGGCGACGACGCGCTTGCCGAGGATCTGCTGCAGCAGAGTTTGGTGAAAGCTGTCGAGCGCGGTCACGAGCTGAAGAAAAGCGAAAGCGCCGTCAATTGGTTTTATCGCATTCTGCGCAATGCCGTGACGGATTACTATCGTGCGCAGGCCGCCGATAATCGGAAAGTCGAGGGACTGCTTCACGCCATGATTGCATCCGGCGAGGATAGGACGCCGTCACTCGAAGAGATGCGGCCGGCTGTCTGTGCTTGCCTGGACATGTTGCTGAAGGACATGCGACCGGCGTACGCGGATCTCATCAAGCGGATCGATCTGGAAGGAGAATCGTCCGCCGCGGTGGCCAAAGATCTTCATGTGACGCCGAATAATCTCACGGTCCGCCTCCACCGGGCCCGCCAGGCGCTGAAGGCCAATCTGGAGCAGGCCTGCGGGGTCTGTACCAAACATGGGTGCCTCAACTGTACCTGCTCATAGCCGGTTCTTCACAGGATACCGCGGAGACGGGTTTTCCTCATAAATAATCAAGGCTGACAAGCGACTGTAAGAATCCGCCCCCTCCTCCGTCTGTAAGGGTGCACGGCAACATTCACCACTCACAGGGAGGTCTCACATGATGAAGATTGAATCGACCGTCGCCACAATGCCGCAAGACGAAGTGCCACATCTGCGGGATCACCACGATGGGCACAATGGACAACACGGCCACGAGCACCATGATCACCGGCTGCACCACGGTCATCACGGGGAGACACGCGAAACGCAGTCGCTCAATCGCACGGCCTTCATGGCCACCCTGCACTGCCTGACGGGGTGCACCATCGGCGAAGTGTTGGGCATGGTGATCGGTACGGCGCTGGGATGGAGCAACTGGCCTACCGTGGCCCTGGCCGTCGCGCTGGCCTTTCTCTTCGGCTACGGGATGACACTCTGGCCGTTGCGACGAGCGGGTATGGCCTGGGGCGCCGCGCTTGGATTAGCTTTGGCCTCCGATACGCTGTCCATGACCACTATGGAGCTCGTGGATAATGCGATCATGCTCGTCATCCCCGGCGCGATGGACGCGGGATTGCCTGATCCTTTGTTCTGGGGAAGCCTCGCGATCTCGTTGCTCCTCGCGGGAGCCGCCGCCTTTCCAGTGAACCGCTGGTTGATCGCACGGGGCAAGGGCCATGCGCTGGTGCATGGCCATCACGGGTGCTGATCGAGGAACTCGGTATGACGAGCCGGACTTCCATACGCAGAGCGGCGATCGTGGTCACAGCCACGGTCGCCCTCGCGCTGACTGCCTGCAGCCAGTTCGAGCCGCGCGACAAACGGTTCTACTATCGCGCGCTGTGGAACTTTGCGTTGCGCGAGGACTTGGCCGAGCTCGACAGTGAATTCAACGGCGTCGATTTCGGCCATTCCAACCTGTACGAGAATCTGCTCCTGACCGGCGGAAAGGATATTCCGGCCATCGACGACCGGGCCCGCAAGGAAACACTCGCGTTCATCGCCACCAAGCCGCGGCTCAATCCCAACGAAGAGGCGATCGCCCCCACCTACATGAAGCTGGCCTGGCGCGCGCAGAATACGTTCGACGAAGCGCATGCCCTCCACCGCGCCACCTACGACATCGTGGTCTCGGACGAGCCGGACAAAGACCGTGCGCTGCGGAATGTCCTGGCCTATTATCAGGACAGCGCCTATGCCATCACGGCCAGGCGGCTGGACCATCACCGCCTCGATCAATTTCCCTACTCGAAGACCTTCCGGACGCGGTTCCCGCTCTTCAACGCGACCATTTGGTCCTATCACTATTTGCAAGTGGCCGTGTACGATCCTCTCCAGGCTGCGCGCAATCTCGACGAGAAAAAGCTCGCCGTGCGGCCTATCCTGACGACCTATCGCGACTATCTCGACCGGCCCCCCGTGCAGTGGACCTTCATGCCGCTGACAGCGGAGCTGAGCCCGGCTTTCGCGGCGCGCTATCCCGAGATCGCCAACATCTTCGATAATCTGCACATGCTGCACGACAACATCAGCGACATCCTCGCGAGCGAGCTGCTGCCCACCTGGGACGCGAAACGCGCGGAGATCTATCGTCTCGTCGATACCTATTATCTGGCGAGCGCCGATGCGACCAATCCGATGATCGTGAGAAGCCCCAACGGGCAGGAGCATCACCATTGAAACGCCTCGCCGTCCGGTCGTCTTGCGCACTGATTCTGCTGGCGCTGATCGCCTGGCCGTTCCCCGCCCTCGCGCTCGACCACGACAACCTCGACCCGAACCGGCCCATCGGGATGGAAGACGCCTATGCGATTCCCAAGGGAGAGATCGGGCTGGAAGGCGGCGTGCGGGTCAACGATCGGCGGCAAGGCCGCACCCGCATGACGTTTCAACCGCAGATCATCTATGGCGCGTTCGACAATGCGCAGATCGAAATCCAGGGCGACCTCTTCACGGACCCTCATCAGCTGGTGGGGCCGAACAAGTCGGGCGATTTGCACCTGGGGCTGCTCTACAACTTCAATACGGAGACCATCCAATTGCCGGCGTTCGCTGCCCGCGTCGAAGTGGATCTGCCCACGGGCGTTAATTCCAAGGGGGTGGATACGCAGCTCACGGGCATCCTGACGCGCTCATTCGGCCGTCTTCGCACGCACCTCAACGCGGGCTACACGATCCTCGGTTCGCCGCAGGGGCAGGAGCGTCCCGGCGCCTATCGCGCCGTGGCCGCGGTCAGTTACCCGCTTGGTTATCCCGCCAGCTTCCGCGACACGGTGATTGCCAGCCTCTACTCGCGGCAATCCGACCTGCGCGGCCAGCGCAACAACACGGGCGTGGAGCTCGGCCTGCGCCATCAATTGACCTCGCGCATCGTCCTCGACGGCGGTCTCGGCACCGAATTCTACGGGCCAGTCGATCGCGCCGCCCTTCTTGGCACAATGGGCCTCTCCGTCGGGTTTTGATCGTCGCGCGATTGACGGACGTGGGAGAGGGGCGTAGCCTACTCCCGGGAGTTCCACGAGCGGCGGGTCACGTTGTCGAGGAGGTGTAACTATGGGCCCTACCAAGGCGATTGTGAAGAACAATGCCCTCTACGAAGTCCTGGGGGGCAAATTGATAAAGGACGGGTTCACGAGCCAACAGGCGATCGAAGACTACGTGAACCACCATTACCTGGCGCTCCCGGTGTGCGATAACAAGGGAGCGCCCTGGCTGCTCGATGGGAAACCCGTCTACTGCTTGCGAGGCTCACAATACGAGACGGTCAATGATGAGAAGGTTCATCTCGTCCGGTGTCCCGATTGTGGCGGCATGGGAATCCGGTCGGACGAGTTCAGCGTCGAATCGGACTGCATCCGCTGCACGGCCTGCGGACACGAGTTCGATGCGCGATTGGAAATGATGGAAACGTAGGGTTGGAAGGACACCCATGCTGCTCCTGTGCTCCCGGAGCGCGCGCCCGCCGGGAGGGCGGACGTGTGAGAGTCCGCGGGGCGGGAGGGT
>CAYZTJ010000100.1:0-12222 GCA_964481215.1 uncultured Nitrospira sp.
TGGCGAAGCATCCGGAGAAGTGGGGCGTGACGGCCTACAAGAACCCGGATTGGGACCTGGCGCTGGACTACTACTACACGGTGAAGCAGGGGATGAGCATCGAAGAGGCCGAGCGGGTCTTCCAGCAGTTTGAGCGGAACCACTACGCGGGCTGGGACCTGCGGCTCTACATCCGGGAATATATCTTTTTGTACATCTGCAAATTCGGGCTTCAAAAATTACCCGACCTTCAATATCAAGCCATGAAAACAGCGGGCGTGACGCCGACGCTGGCGGGCAAAATGTGAATGGCGAGAATGGTCAATGATCAATGCTCAATGATCAATGGAGCTTGCGGAGCAATTCAGGATTGGTCGTTGAGAATTGCGCATTGAAAATTGTTTGAAAAGCCCATGAGCAGTAACGGACTCGTTCAAATAGACGCCCTCGCCCCGTTGGCCAAGGGGACGCGGAAGCAGTCGAAGGTGATGCTGCTGTTTCCGCCCGAGTGGGTACCGACGGCGCCCTATCTGGCGCTGCCCTCGCTGACTGCTGTATTGCGCGAAGCGGGCCACACGGTGATTCAGAAAGACGTCAACATCGAGATGTACGACTACTTCTTCAGCGATGCCTTCCTGCTGTGGGTGAAGGCCCGCATCGGGATGCAGCGGAAGTCGCTGGAGGGACGGGCCAAGGCCGGCGCGCTGACCGAGCAGGAGCAGGACCAGAAGGCGCGGCTGGATCAGGCGGATCGGGTGGACGTGTTCGAGCTGGCCGAGCGCGCGGAGCAGGCCAAGCGGATCTCTCGCGGCCCCGAGTTCTACGAAGCTGAAAAACTCGAAGGCGCGCTCAATACGTTCCGCGAGGTGATGGCCTATATCTCCACCGCCTACTATCCAGCCTCGCTCGTCTTCTATCCGATGGAAAGCAACCTCGGCTACCGGCCCGGCGTCTCCAAGGAAGTCTTCGCCTGTCTCGATGACGCGCAGGTGAACGTCTACCGCGACATTTGCTCCCAGTTGGTCTTGCCGGCGGTGAGCCGGGAGAAGCCGAACGTGGTGGGCGTCTCCATCGGCACGCAGATGCAGCTCATGGCGGGGCTGACCTTCTGCAAGATGATCAAGGAAGCCTTCCCTGGCATCCATGTCGTCGTCGGCGGGAACGTGATCACGCGGTTGCAGGAAGAACTGCCGAAGCAGGAGCGGTTCTTTACGGAGATCTTCGACTCGGCCATTCTGTACGAAGGCGAGCACGCGCTGCTCTGGCTGATCGAAGCCTTGAACGGCCAGCGGGCCATGAGTTCGGTGCCCAATCTCATGTATCGCGACGCGGGCGGCGTGACGGTGAACCAGGAGGTCTACACGGAAAAGACGACCGCCTTACCCTTGCCCGACTTCGACGGCCTCCCGCTCGACAGCTATCTGGTGCCCGAACGGATCTTGCCCTATCTCGCCACACGCGGCTGCTACTGGGGGCGCTGCACCTTCTGCGACCATGGGCAGGGCTACTTCGATCAGTATCGCGGGATGGCGGCGCATCAGGTGGTGGAGCAGGTGACGGCGCTGCGGGACAAGTACCAATGCCGGCACTTCCTGTTCTCGGATGAGTCCTATCCGCCTGCGCTGTTCAAGAAGGTGATTCAGTTGCTGGTGGATCAGCAGACGGGCATCAAGTGGACCACGCTGATCCGCTTCGAGGAGACCTTGCAGGGACCGGCCATCTGGGAACTGGCGGCCAAGTCAGGCTGCTGCACGCTCTACTACGGCATGGAATCGGCCAATGAGCGCGTGCTGAATCTGATGGATAAGCACGCCAAGAAGAGCGTGATCGAACGCAATCTCCGCGAGGCGGGGGAGGCGGGGATTTGGAATCACGTGATGGCCTTCTATGGCTTCCCCGGCGAGACGCGCGACGAGGCCCTGGAGACCCGGCAGTTTGTCATCGACAATCAGCCGCACATCCACTCGGTGGAACTCTTCTACTTTGTGGCCTACCGGCATACGCCGATGGTGCGCCACCCGGAGAAGTTCGGCATCACGATCCACAAACAAGAAGACTATGACCTGCCGCTGGACTACTACTACACGCTGAACGAGCCGGGCGGGATCAGTTGTTTGGATGCGATGCAGCTCTGCGAAGAGTTCTACCAGCGCGATTTCGAGCCCTGGGCCGTGCGCGTGAACGCGCGCGAGCATGTCTTTCTCTACATCTCCAAGTTCGGCACGAACCGGCTGCCGCAGATCTACGCGAAACGGCGCGAGCAGGAGGCGGCGGCGACGGATTCCGTCTCAGGCTTGGTGACCTGGCCGGTGGCGCGCGGCGACGCGGCGGACAAGGAAGGCGAACCGACCATGGCACGCGTGGTGAGCCACGGGGTGCAGTAGCAAGGAGCTGATAGCGTATAGCAGATGGCTGATGGCACAAGCGGGAGAGCAGAGGTCGGTCTCTTGCCCGTGCTATAAGCCATAGGCCATTTGCTATATGCTCTTTGCTGCGAGCCATTTCGCGAGCAGTTCGTACGCTTCATTGATCTGTTTCGTCATGGCTTCGGCTTTGGTGTAGCTGCCCATGTACTGCTTGGGGTGATTCGTGAGGTTGGCGTAGCGGGCGGGATGCCAGGTGGCAAGCAACTCCCGGCGCTTGCTCTCGAGTTGGTCGCGCGTGGGCTGAGCGGGAAGCTCGAACAGCGCGAGCGCCTGGCGGATCTGCTCATCGGGTGTCTGCGGATCGGACATTGGTCTTTTCCCTGAGAGAGTGTCACGCAGTCTGGCAAGGCCCTCTAACTTCTGTCAACCGGACTCTGCACAACGACGGCATCGTTCATGTCACGGTTGTTCCCCCCTCACCCCTCCCTCTCCCCCGCGGAGGGGGAGAGGTGTAGGTGAGGGGGCTGAGTCGGATATCACAAGAGATATTGAGATTGTATTAGCCGCTTTGCGTCATGGCCACTGCGCTCCCGCTGCTCCACCCCAAGCCGGTCCTCTCCAAGACGGACTATCGTGATGTCCTGCGCCGCGAAATGGACGCCGGCAAGATTCCCCTGAGTCTGGGGAAGGCCTGCCCCGTCCAGTGCGCCTTCTGTTACGAGCTCGATCACTCCTATCGGGAAACGGCCGATCCGCCCAAGACCAGCGACGAGGACTGGACCTACATCCTCGACTACATCAACAGCAAGCCCACCAACCCCATGCAGTTCTGGTGTTTGGGCGGCAACGAGTACATGGAATGGACGGATCTCTTTCTCCATCCCAAGGCGATGGAGTGGGTCGAAGACTTTCTGAAATACACGGACAAGAATATTCAGTTCTTCACCGTCGGCTTCGTGCATGTGCCCAAGATTCACCAGTTGGCGGTGCAGTACCCGGGGCGGATCAATTTCGAGCTCTCGGCCATCACCTTGGGACGCTATCGAGAGACGCTGATGCCCCATGCGCCCTCGGTGAAGCATCTGATGAAAGTGTTGGATGGCCCAGCGGTGTCCTCCGCGAACTTCTATGCCTTTGGGGAGCAGACGATGGCCGATGATGCGATCGCCATCTCCAAGGTGAACCAGCGCTGCGTGTTGTGGATGGGCTGCCTTACCCCCGTGAAGGGGATCAAGCCCGACACGGCGGCGCTCATGCGGCAGGGGCGCCAACATCTCGCGACCGAGGCGCAGCGGATCTACGACGCCGGGTTGCCCAATCTGCAGACCATCCATACCGAGGCGCCCATCACGGCCTTCTTGAACCGGCGGCGGATCGTGAGTCAGTTCGACAAGCTGGAACTGGAGAAGAAAGACTGGGTGGTGATGTCGCGGAGCGTCCACAAGATCCTCACCATGTACCGGAAGAATCGGGCCCGCTATCTCATGGTGCCCAACGCGACGCTCGGCGGGGATTCGGACTGCACCGTGCTCTTAACGTTTAATGATATTGCCGCCGCCCTCTCCGGTCAGAAAGTCGTACACATTCCCAAGTGCATCATGCAGTCCGGACGCGGGTCCTATATGGATATCGCCGGGGTGACGCTGGAGCAGTTCATCCAGAAGACCGGCGTGAAAGTGAAAGTGCTCCACAAGATCGACACCCGCTTCGCCAACCAACTCCTCTGGCGCAACGGCTCGCTCAAGCAGTTTGTGGAAGATTACGTCCGCAATCCGCTGACCCAAGCCTACGAAGCGCTTGCACCGACAGGGTGAGGGCCGAGTTTACAATGGTCAATTTTCAATGCTCAGCTAGGGGAAAAGCATGACCGGTCGATGGCATGTCTTTCTTCTTCGAGAACTGAAAATTGTGAATTGATCACTGAACATCCCCTGCTTCCCTTCCCCCATTTCATTGACAAAGTAGGGGCCCTTCCCTAGAGTACGGTTACCTCCCATGAGCCCGACTCGGCGCTCATTACAGTTCTACCAAGCCGACGTTTTTACTGATTTGCCGTTCGGCGGGAATCCGGTCGCCGTCTTTCCGGACGCGGTTGGCCTGAGCGATGAGGAATTGCAGCACATCGCTCGGGAGATGAACCTCTCCGAGACCGTGTTCGTCTTTCCCCCCACCAATCAAGCCACCGTCGCCCGACTCCGCATCTTCACTCCCGTCAAAGAGATTCCCTTCGCCGGGCACCCCGTGCTGGGCACCTTTTACATCCTGGGCACCTTGAAACGCATCCCGATCAAGGAGCCGATCACGGTACTCTGGCACGAGTGCGCCATCGGCATCTTCCCGGTGGAGCTGCACGTACATCAGGGCGAAATTTTCAAAGTTGTCATGTCCCAGCCCAAGCCGGAATTTCTCGGCAAGGTGCAAGACAGCAGCGAGCTGCACGAAGTGGCGCAGGCGCTCGGCCTGGCCCGTAATCTGCTCATGGATGTGAAGTTCCCGGTCGAGGTGGTGTCGACCGGCCTGCCCGTGATGATCGTGCCGGTGCGGTCGCTGACGGCCATCAACTCGATCGCGCCGAACGTGCAGATGATCAACGACCTCTGCGGCCGCTTCGGCGCGAACGGGATCATGGTCTTTACGACGGTCACCGTGGAAGAACTCTCCACCGTGCACACGCGCTTTTTCTGCCCGGGCCTCGGGGTGCTGGAAGACCCGGCGACCGGCAGCGCCAGCGGGGCGCTCGGCTCCTATCTGGTGCAGAACGGCGCGGTCGAAGTGGGGCCGACGACGAGCATCGTGGCCGAGCAGGGCTACGAGATCGATCGCCCCTCCCGTATTCGCATCGACATCGAGTCGGACGACGACGCGATTCAGGAAGTGAAAGTGGGGGGGCAGGTGGTGATGATTGCGGAAGGGACACTGACATTTTGAGAAGCGATGAACGAGGAACGATGAGCGATGAACGTTGAGTGAATGAGATGATGAGATTGAGATATGGATGGGTCGGGAAGGCTTGCCGGAGTATCCCTTTGTCGTCGTTCAGCGTTCATAGTTCTGCGTTCAGCGTGAGGTGAAAATGAAGGCTGTGATTTTTCGTCAGCACGGTGGGCCGTCGGTGTTGGAGTATGCGGATGTGGACAAGCCGACCCCGGCGCCGAATGACGTGCTGGTGCGGGTGAAGGCCTGTGCGCTGAACCACCTGGACATCTGGATTCGCCAAGGCAATCCGGCCTATCCGCTTCCGCTCCCGCACGTGTCCGGCAGCGATATCGCGGGCGTGGTCGAGCAGGTGGGGAGTCAGGTCCAGGATGTCGCCGTCGGGACCCGCGTCTTTATCTCACCCGGAATCAGTTGCTGGCAGTGCGAGGCCTGCCTGGCCGGCCGCGATAACTTCTGCAAGTCATATCACCTCGTCGGCGCCCTGAGCTGGGGCGGCTATGCCGAGTATGTGACGGTGCCGGCGAAGAACGCCATTCCCTTGCCCGAGTCCCTCTCTTTCGAGCAGGGCGCGGCCTTTCCGCTCGTCTCCGTGACGGCCTGGCACATGTTGTTTCCGCTGGCGGGGCTGCGCTCGGGGGAATCGGTGTTGATCATGGGGGCGGGGAGCGGTGTGGGCAGCATCGCCGTACAGATGGCCAAGATGGTCGGTGCGCGGGTCATCACCACGGTCGGGAGCGATGAGAAGATACAGAAAGCGAAGGCCCTGGGGGCGGACGAGGTCGTGAATCACTCGACGCAGGATGTCACGAAGGCCGTCATGGGGGCGACGAAGGGGGCCGGCGCCGATGTGGTCATCGAGCACATCGGCCCGCAAGTGTGGGATCAATGCTTCAACTCGCTCGCCAAGGGCGGCCGGTTGGTGACGGCCGGCGCCACGACCGGGGCGGAGGTGAAGCTGGGGCTGCGCGCCCTGTTCTCGCGTCAGCTCACGATCAAGGGGTCGTATATGGGGACCCGCGCGGAGTTGATGGAGGCGGCCACATTGATCGGCCAGGGGAAGCTGAAGCCTGTGATCGACCGGGCGCTGCCGCTACGTGAGGCCCGTGCGGCCCAGGAGCTGATGATTGATCGCAAGTTCTTCGGCAAGTTGGTGCTGACGGTCGATTGAGGTCTTCATCCATGGATGAAAGGAATGTCTTCGTATGCTGAGCAAGATCATGCAGACCAAGTTCAAGACGATTGATCAGAAGGCGACTGCGAAGGATGCCGCCAAGCGAATGGCGCTCCAGAAGGTCGGCTCCTTACTGGTTGAAAAGCAGAAAAAGATCGTCGGGATTGTGACCGAGCGGGATATTGTTCGGAATGCGGTCGCCAAGGGGGAGAATCTGAGCAAGGTGACGGTGGAACGCATTATGAGCAAATCGTTCCCGACGATCGAGGTGACCCGCAATCTGCACGATGCCCAAGATCTCATGGCGGAAAAGCGGCTTCGCCACTTGGGCGTGACGCGGGGTGGCCAACTTGTCGGCTTGGTGTCGATCAGCGACCTGCTGATGGCGTTTCAGCAGTACTCGGAACCGAGGATTACGCAGGATTGAAGACCGCGAGACATGCGCGAAAGGCGCGACATGCGGGACTGGAGCGCCTGCAGTTCTGCTTTTCTCGCGAGTCCCGCTCGTCTCGCCCGTACCCCCCACGCCTCACGGCTACTTGGTGAGTTCCCGGATGATATGCCCGAGTTCGGGGAGAATGAGTTTGTCCATGGCGAGGCGGACGGCGTTTTCCGAGCCGGGCGTCGAGAAGAGAATCTTCCCCTTGTAGGTACCGGCCGTAGCCCGCGTCATGATGGCGGGTGAGCCGATCTCCTGATAGGTCAGGTAGCGAAAGACCTCGCCGAATCCTTCGAGCCGCTTCTCCAACATCCCATCGATCGCTTCGAAGGTCGAGTCCCGCTTGGCGATCCCGGTGCCGCCGTTGATGACGACGGCCTGAATCCGCTTGTTCTTGGCGGTCTTCTTGACCGCGGCCTTGATTTTCTTCGGCTCGTCCTTGATGAGCTGATAGGAGAGCACGCCATGGCCCGCCTCCTTCAGCATGTTCATGATGCGGTAGCCGCTGGTGTCGGTCTCCGGCGTACGGGTATCGCTGCACGTGATCACGGCGCAGCCGATCTTGGTGGGGGCCTGGGCCTTATGCTCGACGTGGGCGGACATGATGATTAGGCGAGGGGCGCGAGGCGAGAGGCGATAGGCAAGAGTCGTAATGCACCGAGTGCCGCTAGCCCATCGCCTCTCGCCTTCCCCATTATCCCCAAATCGCGTTCGGGTTGAGGCTGGCGGCGGGTTTACCCTTGATGAGATGTTCGTCGATGATCGTGGCCACGTCGGCCTCTTTGACTTTCGAGTACCAGGTACCGTCGGGATAGACCACCACGGTCGGTCCTTGCTCGCAGGGGCCCAGACAGGCCGACCCGGTCACGAGGATCTGGCCTGGGGGCACACCGCGCTCCATGAGCCCCATGTTGAAGGCCATGAGCAGGGGCGCGGCGCCCTGCGCGCCGCAGGAGGGTTTCGGATGGCCCGGGGGCCTGGTATTGGTGCAGACGAGGACGTGATACTTAGGCTTCGGCATAGGGTCTCCTTTTCAACAGAAGAGCGTACGGCTATTGGCGAATAGCTTATAGCGTAGATACGGCGGACCGAATTCGTCCATCCCGTTTCTGCTCTATGCCCCTTGCCATCAGCTATCAGCTCCCGATCTGTTCGGCCGTCAGATCGTCTTGTAAGACTTCCAGGTCTCGATGGCCTCGGCCGGGAGCTTCCAATGGGCGGCGCCCTTGAGAACGAAGTCGAGATAGTGCTGCTTGGGCTTGAACTTGCCGATGGGGTTGGCGATGTGAGCGGTGGCGAGGACCTTTTCTCCCTGCTCGGTCATGACGGTCATGTGCACGTGCCGGAAGGCGCCGTCGGGGACATCCTGCTCGAAGGCGTCCAGAAGTTTCATGTCCTCGTCGGTGACGTCAGCCAGGATGCCCCAGACGCGCTCGCCCGGTGACGGGACGGCGCTGGCCAGGCCGCAGCGCCACTGGGTGGACCATCGGCAAAACTGGATCGTATGGTCGGGCAGATAGGCGAGGCAGACGAACTGATGCTCGGGCGCCCGCCGGGACAGCTGCGAGAGATTCAGGTTGTCGGCATAGAGAAAGACGCGCATAACTCGTGGGTGTCCTTATCGTCAACGGGAATGCGGACCGCGTCACTTGTAACATATCGGCTTGCGGGATTGTCAAGCGGGACGGGCCCTGATCCATTGACATTGTGCGAGCGGGATTCTACAAGGTGAAGCCTGAGGAGAAGTCGAGTCATGAACGCGTCCGAACCCTCAACCGATGAAGGCTCCCCGCGCTGGGTGACGCTGGTCCACGTGGCGATTGTGGTGCTGATCGCCGCGGGGGGCCTGTGGTATTGGTTCGCCAAGGGAGCTTCGATCAACCCCCTCGCCGACCCGGCCGCCGCTGAAGCGATGGCCTTGGTGCAGACGCATCCCGCGAAGCACGCGCCCACGGTGCTCCAGGCAGTGAACGACCGCGTCAAGAGCATGAAGGAACGGGGCCAGGGGGTGCGGCTCGGGGAGTGGCGGGTGGAGAAAGACGGAGATCGTCCCGACCGGTATCTGGTGAAGACGTATATCCGCGAGCAAGGGTTCAAAGATTGGTTCGAGCGGGAATATCTCTGGCGGGTGGATCTGAAGCGCAAGCGCATCGAACCGCTCTCCCTGCCGGCCGAGGACCTCATGGCCCTCGGCGATCTGCCCCCGAATGTCTTGGTGCCGCCGTCGCCTCTGCCTCAGTAGCCTGCCTGGTTACGGGAGTTCCACGATAATTGCGGTCCCCTCGATCGACACCGGAAAGCAATCGACCTTGAAGTCCGGATTCTCCGGCCGGGCGCCCGTGTGCACCTGATAGCGCCAGCCGTGCCAGGGGCAGACGATGCAGTCGCCCTCCAGGTGGCCTTCGCCCAGCGGTCCGCCGGCGTGGGGACAGGTGTTGTCGAGCGCATAGATCTTTCCGTTCAGATTGCACAGCGCGAGTCCCATGCCCTCCGCCTCGACCGAGAGGCAGGCATCCGGGGGCAGGTCGGCGGTTGACGCCACGGCGATTCGCTTCGGCATGCTGATCTCCGTCTGTGGGTGAGGCGGCTGGTCGGGCCGAGCCTACTCGACGGAGCCCGGTGGACGCAAGGGGTTCTCCTGGCGTCTGAAGTCGGCCAAGAGCTTGATTCAGTTGGGGAATTATGCGATACAAAAGAGATATACGGAGGCCACTCGACGATCGGCGATAACCGGAGTATGGAGGGACAGAGGTCGCAATGGAACTGACGTTGCTACTGAATTCCACGTATGAGCCGCTTCGCGTCGTACACTGGCAAAAGGCCGTTTCCTTGCTGTGGCAGGGGAAGGTCGAGGTTCTCGAGACCTACGACCGGGAGATCCGCGGCGTCTCGTTCTCGGTCAAATTGCCGTCGGTGATGCGCCTGCTCAAGCTGGTGCGCCTGAAGGATAGCCACCGGGCGGTCAAATTTTCCCGCATTAATATCTTCACCCGCGACAGTTATACCTGCCAATACTGCAATCATCGCTTCCGAACGGAAGAGCTGACCTTCGACCACGTCGTGCCGATCGCCACGGGCGGGCGGAAGACGTGGGAGAACATCGTCACGGCCTGCTGGCGGTGCAACAACCGCAAGAGCGGCCGGACGCCCGAGGAAGCGGGCATGAGGCTTATCAAGCGGCCCGTCAAGCCGCGCTGGAGCCCGGTCATCACGATCACGATCGGCATCCGTAACTGGCCGGAGACCTGGCGAGACTATCTCTACTGGAATATCGAGTTGGATGACGGGGTGTCGGACGGCTAGGAGCCTGTCCGACATTGCCGTTCGTAACGAGGCGAAGGAGGCGCGAGCGAATGCAAGGCCACAGGCCCCGAAAAACCGGAGGCGTATTCGCTGGATTACGTTGAGGATTTTTCGGGGCCGAGAACGAAGCAGATGCCAGTGCATCGTTCGCCGCAGTAGAAGGGTCAATGTCGGACAGGCTCCTAGCTGGGGTTGAAAAAGTCCTCCATCCGGGAAACGCTGAAGTAGGAACGATGAGCGATGAACGTGGAGCCGGCGAGACTGCGAGATGAGCGCGAAAGGCGAGAACCGTTCGCCTCTGCGTCACACCCGTCCCGCCCTTCTCGCTCGTCCCGCTGCCTTCCCGCGCAGCGTTCCACGTGCGAGGACCGCGGAGTTCAGAGTTCCTTGCTGAGTACGATATTGAGGTCCATGCCCCCCGGTAGGGTCGGATTCTTCTCGTAAGACCCTTCAATGTCTCCGGGCTGGCCTGGGCCGGCCCGTCCATCCCTGTCGAGCCGCGCGACGAGCTCCACCATGCCCCGCAGTTCCGATCCCTGCACCATCACATCCTTATTCGTGATCTCAAACGACACCGGAAATTGAGGGCCCTCGATCCGCTTCACCGCGAGCGGGCGTGGCGAGCTGCCGGGCCGCCGGACGATGACGAACAGCACGTCTGTCGGCGCGACTTTCGAGGCCAGTTCTGGCGCAATGGACACCCGCCCGCTCATCGTACCGGAGCCGCCCTGTTCTTCGCATCCGTGGGCCAGTCCCATCGCCGCCGCGATCGCGGCCAGGCCGATGATGCCGCCCGCCAAGGCCAGAGTCTGGAGCATGTTGCCTTTCATCTCAGTCCTTTCTCTCGAGGCATGGGTCCGCGCGCGCATTATACCCAGGAGGCCCTGAAAAAGGGAGGCCGCGAGCGTTGGCGGGGAGCCGGGGCCTATTGTAAGATACGCGCCGGTTGAAAGAGGAATGTCTGACGAGGGGAGACTATGGCTGAGAATCCGGGATTCCAAGTGTCACTCGACGTGAAAGGGCGGCCCTGCCTGGTGTTGGGCGGGGATGAGGAGGCCGCCGACAAGGTCGAGCGCCTGCTCGAGGCGGGCGCGAAGGTGACGGTGATCAGCGCCACGCTCAATGAGCCGCTGCGCAAATTGACGGCTGCGGCGAAGATTCTGCACCGGGGGCGGACCTTCCGCACGACCGATGCCCAGGGCGTGACGCTGGTCATCAACACGCAGAAGGCGGATCTCGAGTTCGCCAAGATGCTCTACGAGCTCTCGCTGAAGGAGCGATTCGTCCTCTGTTCGGTCGATCACCCCCATGAGTCGACCGCTATGTTGCCGGCCGTCGTGCGACAGGGAGGGCTGCGGGTTGCGATCAGCACCAGCGGGATGGCCCCGGCCTTGGCCAGCCGACTGCGGCAAGACCTTGAGCCGGTCTTTGGGCCTGATTTTCAGGCCTACCTGGAGTGGTTGGGGAAGCTCCGGGAGGAGACCCAGAAGGGCGAGACCGATCCGGAGAAGCGTCGCGAGACGCTGAAGCAAGCCGTGGAGGGCTTCAAACTCACCGCCAAGCTGGACTATCCCAAAGCCTGGTTGGATCAGAAGAAGTCGTGAGGGAGGCGAGCGCCCGAGCTCATCTCGCACCCGTAAGGATGCTGCATCGATCGTCACATTCACCAAATACGTGAGGAGATGCTTCCATGGTCCTCTTGGAATTCAGCATGTCGCCGTTGGGCAAGGGGGAAAGCGTCGGGGCCTATGTCTCCCGCTCGCTGGAGATCATCGACAAGAGCGGGGTGGACTACCGACTGAACCCGATGGGGACGGTGCTGGAAGGGGAATGGGATGACGTGTTCCGCGTCGTGAAGAAGTGTTATGAGCGGATGCGGAAGGACTGCAATCGGATCTCCTGCACCATCAAGGTCGACTACCGCAAGGGCCACGCCGGCCGCCTCTCCGGCAAGGTCGCCAGCGTCGAAAAACGCCTGAAGCGGAAGCTGAAGACCTAGCAGGCTGCGGAAAAACGGTTTTTGCTCG
>CAYZTJ010000101.1:0-12171 GCA_964481215.1 uncultured Nitrospira sp.
CTCGTGATGCGTGTTACCGCTCCCGCCCCGCCTCATGCGCGACTTTCTGCACCGGTGAGAGGAGATACTCCAGCACGCTGCGCGAGCCGAGATGGATCTCGGCGCTGACCTGCATGCCGGGGGCGAGCCTGAGCTTGCGCCCCTGGCTTTCCAGGTGGCTCGTGTTCAGGTGGATCAGGGCGCGGTAAGCCGCTTCCTGCAATAGCTTCGCTTGCGGCGCACCCGCTTCCGGCTTTTCCTGCGCATCAGCGCTAACGTGCCGAACCACGCCATCCAGCATCCCAAACTTCTGAAAAGGATAGGCCGCGAATTTTATTCGCGCCTTCTGGCTGGCCTGCACGAAACCTGAATCCATGTTTCCGATCCAGACCTCAGCGATCAGCGGTTCATCGTGCGGCACTAGGGTTAGCAGTATCGTGCCCGGCGCGACGACGGCACCGGGTGTATGCGTGGCGATATCCTTGACGATGCCTGCCTGCGGCGCCTTGAGCTCGAGCAAGGAATGTCGGTGTTGTTGCTTATCCCAGTCGCCTTGCAGCTTGCGGTAAACCGCTTCAGCTTCGCCGCGCTCGTTCTGCAGGTGCTGGCGATAATTCGAGGTGATTTGCGCGATGCGCCGTTCGGACTGGGTAATCAGTGCCTTGAGGCTCGCCACGTTCTGGGTCTGGGCTTTCAGGTCCTGCTCGCTTTCGACGTAGATGCGCTGCCTGTCGAGGGCCATCAGCCGTCCGGCGAAGCCCTCTTTCGCCAGTTTGTCCCAGGACTCTGCCTGGTCCTTGTGGATAGGAACGGATTTTTCCAATTTCTCTTTTATCTCGGCAGCGCTTAACAAGTCATGTTGCGCCTTCTGCAGCGTTGCCTGCTCCGCGCCCAAGGAGTCGAGATAGGCCTGACGCCGGGCCTGGTACTGCGCCTCGGTTTGCGAGTAGATATCCGCAGGATCGTCCAGTTGCCGCTTCATGGGAACACCCGCCAGTTCGGCCTCGATCCGCCGCATCTGCAGCCGTTTGCGCTGCAATTCCGCCTGCAGCATCTTGCTGTCAGCATCCGATAGCCGGGTATCCATGCGTGCCAGCGTCTGCCCCTCCTTCACCGCGTCGCCTTCCTTTACCAATATCTCTCGCACGATGCCCGATTCGGCTGGCTGAACGATCTTGAGGAAGCTCTGCGGTACCAGTTTGCCCTGGGCAACTGCCACGACATCCAGCCGGCCGACCAATGTCCAGACGAGCAGCACGGCGAACAAGACCAGGAGCGCGTAGAGCACCGCGCGTGGCAATGGAGAGGGAGGTCGATGCTGGGCCTGGACGATGTCCGGGGCAAAGGCACGCGCGTCGTCGTGCGATAACAGGGACGCATACAATTTTTTCAGAAAAGGTATGCGTCCCATTTTCACCCCTGCAACCGGTTGAAGCCCTCGTCCAGACCTCGCAGCGTCTTCATGCCGGCAACACCATTCATGCTTCCTATCGAGCTGGCATACCCGAAAGCCCCACTAATACCACCGTGACTCAGGAGACCCAGAGCATCGAAACCGCGCCATTCGCCGGCGCCGAAGTGCGTATCGTTGCCCCGTTCGTCAGACAAGCCATCCGCGTAACGGCCGATACGCTGCCAGCGGTTGGCGATTCCCAGCGCATCAAGGGCATCCTCGCGTCGCCTTCCGTCCTGTCTCAGATCGGCCGCCAGGCGCTCGAAACCGTAACGTGGGGGACGAGTGAAGTAGGATTCGAGCAAATCCTGCAGCCGATTCCCGTCGTTGCGGGTGTCTCGACCGTCCGGGCGTCTGTACTCATCGTGTCCACGCACTCCATCCCCATGGTCGCGGTCATCGCCGTGGCGGCTATGGTCGCCACGATCGTTATCGTCGCTCGGTTTCGGCACCGCGCCGCGGTGCAGATGGCCGCGGATGTAATCTGCGTCCCACGTCGTGCCGTCGGCAAACTGGATGCGTTCCACCCGATTCGAGCCGGACGCGAACCAGTCCTTCACCGTGACGCTACCGTCGCCTCCCGCAAGGTCGACGAACAGGTCGTCTCGATGGCGGTAGAGCCTGGCCCTGCCTGCCGCGATGCCTTCACCGAAGAGCAGGGTGTCCTGCCCACCAGACTCATCGATCATGTCCTTGCCACCACGCGCCTCGTGCAGGTAAACGTCGTCTCCGTGACCACCCTCCAACTGGTCGTCGCCGCGGTCTCCGGCCAGCACGTCATCACCCGATCCACCGTGAAGGCGATCGCCCCCCTTGCCGCCCAGCAGTACGTCATCACCTGCCTCGCCGCGGAGATGGTCGTCACCGCTGCTTCCGTCGACGAAATCGTCGCCGTCCTCCCCCTGAAGGCGGTCGTCGCCGGCGAGTCCTTCGATGACATCATCGAACGCCGTGCCCGTTATCACGTCGTTACCACTCGTGCCGATCAGGTGCCGGCCCCCGCCACCGACCGCCAGTTCGAAGACGTCGGATACCGATGCGCCAGCCCCGTCAGTCCCTTCAACGCGAATCGAGTAATTGCCGGCATCCTCCGACTCCGGCTTACCCGAGAAGCCTGCTCTCGCCACATCGAACTCGAGCCAGCCGGGCAGCGGTGAGCCGTCCGCCAGCGTCGCGCCGTAGGAGAGCGTGTCGCCGGTGTCCACGTCGAGGAAAGTGTTCGACGGCAGCACGAAGCTGAAGGGGCTGCCCGCAGTGGCATTCTGATCGGCGATGGGATTCGCAACAAACGGGACATCGTTCGTGCCGACGATGCTCACGGTCAATTCGCCCTGGCTCGACGTGACGCCGTCGGTCGCCGTGTAATCGAACGCGTCGACGACGATTTGCCCTTCGGTGAGCGATTGCACCGCGAGGTCGTCGTTGTTCAGCACGTAGCTGTAGCCGCCGTCTTGCGCCAGGGTCAATGTCCCGTAGAGGCCAACTTGCGTGCCAGGATCGGCCATGGTCAGCACCGTGCCGGTGTCCGCATCAAAATCATTGTCGAGCACGTTGCCCGCCGCGTTCAGCACGCTATCCTCGCTCGCCGATGTTGCATCGGACGCAGTCACCGGGTCATCGTTGAAGTTCTCGACCGCGAGACTGAACGTGTCCTGCGCTGACAGCCCTCCAGGGTCGGTCGCCGTCACGCGCACATCAATAGCCCCCACTTCCGTTTGAGAGGGGATGCCCGAGAAGCGTTCCGTCGCGGCGTCGAAGGACAGCCAGGAAGGCAGCGGGTCGCCGTTAGCAAGGCTTGCCGACAGTGTCAGCACGTCGCCCGTGTCGGGATCAATAAATGTTGTAGCGGGAATCGTAAAGCTGAACGAAGCGTCTTCCCACGCCGTCTGATGTGTAATTGACGTTACCGTTATCGGTGCCTGATTGGCCGGCTCCTCCAGCGACGAAAGATATTGCGCCGCCATGCCGAAGTCGGGATTCACCAGAACCTCCTGCACGGCCTGCGTTGACAGATTTCCTGTATTGCCGTTTTTGGCATGGCGATAGGCGATGTCACCGCCGATTGCCTGATCAAGGCTGACAACCAGCAAGTTGTCTTCGAGCGCAGTTCGAGCATGCCAGACGCCAATCCCGGGATTGACGTTATAGGCGACATTGAATGCGTCGATTGCGGACGTCAGATCGAATACACGAATGTCGCCGGCAATCAGTTGAAGCGCGCCTTCACGTCGCGGAGGCGCCTCCCCAAAGAACCAGCCGTACCAGCCTGCGAGACGCACGGACTCGCCGTTGCCGGCTCCAATAACGAGATCAAATCCCGATCGCTGGAACGTCAGCTCATCCAGGTCGATTCCGCCACCCAGCGACAATGAAAAGCGTCTGTTCTCGATCCACGGATAGAAGTATGCGGTGTCCTGCCCATCACCACGATTGAATGCAATGATATTCCCGTCACCCGCAGGCGTGATCTGATCTTCTCCTCGGCCACCGGCAAGAAAAGTACGCCCCACCGTGGAAAAAGAATCATTGCCCGCGCCTCCAGCGAGGTAGTTGTGCCCACTCTCGTCCACCAGCGCATCATCACCCTCGCCGCCATCGAGGACATCGTTGCCGTGACTGCCATTGATCTCGTCATCCCCGCCGAGCCCGGAGACTTGGTCGTTCCCTGCCGTACCGCTCAGGGCGTCGTCGAACGAAGTCGCGACGGCCGGGATCATCCGGCTTTCTGTTTCGCCGATGCTCCAGACGATGCCGCTCGAGAAAACGATCCGCTCAATCTTGTAGATGTCGTCGCTGAACCAGTTCTCGATCTTCAACCGTTCTGACGTTCCCTGTATCGTCAAGTAGAGCGTGTCGTACAAGTCACGTGTTACCACGAGGTCAGAGGGCGTCACGTCCTGGCCAAGTCGTATTGTGTCGAGTGCGCCCTCATCGTCATATATGGAGTCTCGTCCACCGCCTCTGTCGAACGCATACAAGTCATCACCAATCCCGCCCTCGAGCGCATCGTTACCCTCCCCACCGTCGAGGATGTCGTTGCCATCACCGCCAACGAGAGAATCGTTACCGGTTAACCCGAAAATCCGGTCATCATCATCCCCGCCCTCCAATTCATCGTCGTCCTCGGTTCCCAGTATCACCGTCGGAACTATCTCTCCGCCGGTCAGAACGGCCCCATCCGCAAACTCGAAACGCTCGATTTCATGGCCCGTATGAGGTTGCCACCGTATGGACAGCCATGATCCCTGAATGCCGATGGTCAAAGTCTCACTATCCCGGTCAATCAGAAGGTCGTCGACATCAATGCCCTCGCCAAATCGCACGACGTCGTCACCCGCAGTGTCTTCTATGAAATCGGAGCCATCGCCTGGTGCGTAGAAGTAGATGTCGCTCCCTTCGCCACCCCGCAGTATGTCTTCGCCATGCAGGCCACGGATGCGATCGCCGACATTGGTTCCCGTGAGAACGTCATCAGTCGCCGAACCGTCAATGTCGAAGCCTTGCGAGATCAGATCCCTGTAGGTTTTTTCCGATCCATCCGCAAATCGAAATCGCTCGATCATTTCCGATCCAAGGACGTCGGCGGGATCAAACCCCTCGATATGAAGGGCATCACCTTCCGAGCCGACACGGACTAGCAGCGACCCCAACCCGAGGCTGAGCATATCGGCCGCTATGCCATCACCAAATACAAGCGTGTCCTCGCCCTCCGAATCAAAGATGATGTCCGTGCCGCCCCCCAAGCGAAACTCATAAACGTCGTCGCCCGCCCCGCCCAGCAGCACATCGCTGCCGCCGCCACCATTCAGGACATCATCACCCCCACTTCCCATGATTTCGTCATTGCCATCCATTCCATAAAGAGCATCATCGCCACCCATCCCCAGCACTTGTTCGTTAGCCGATGTCCCGAGGAGAGAGTCTGGGTCTTCCGTGCCGGCAATCCGCTGCGATGGCTCGATATCGGGCATCGGCGGGGCAAACGCAATCAGATCGGCCAGCGTATACAGACTGCCGTCCGAGAAACTGATCTGCTCTATTCCGGACCCGATCGGATCGGCCGCGCGTGGCATCACCAAACGGACCGTATTGCCTTGTCCCCAGCTCATATCCAGAGACAGATGCGGTCCAAAAACGTCGCTGTCATGGTTGCCGAGATCCGCGTATGCCCGCCCCCAGCTGAATGCGAGATCGCCGATCCCCAAGCCGCCCCCAAATTCGATCTGGTCAGCCGCGATAATCCCCGACAAGTAGAATTGCCCCAGCTCGTCGTAGTCGTTTGCGCTCACGGACGGGGCCGGAGGCAGCGGAGCAATGATCGTCAGATCGCCCGAAGCGATCGCTTCCTCGAACGTCGAGCCACGGCCTTGGAAAAAAGCGCGCGCGTCCTGCTCATTATCAAAAGTCGGACCTTCCCCCTGCCACACGATGTATTGCGCGGCGGTGACGTCTTTCAGTGATTCCCAGTCATCTATACCCAGCGACTCGTAGTAGGCATCGAGGAAATCTTCCCGGGATCCGCCATTGTCCAGAATCAGATCCGTGCCTGGACCGGCAGCGTCGACCACGTAACGATCCGCGCCAATGCCGCCCTCGAGCACGTTGTGTCCCGGTCCACCGTTGAGTATCGAGCCATTGACGAGCCGGTCGTTCCCCTCGCCACCCACCAGCATGAAGCCATCGGCAAGATAGTCATCGCCGGCACCGCCAATCAATCGGTAGCCGCCAATCAGGCTGTCGTTTCCGCCTCCGCCATATACCAGCGCATCGGCCGCCCCACGCACGATATCGTCTCCGCCGCCGGCGTCCACCATGACAAAACCGTCGTTGCGCGGCAGTCCCGATGCCTCGATGGTTTCGCTGTCGTCGGAAAACGCGGCCCAGTCTCCGCCTCCCACCGAGCCCTCATCCAGAGGTGCAATGTCCAGGTCTTTCCTGGAAAGAATCGTTCCGTCGGAAAACCTGATCTCCTCGACGCCGAAGGACTGGTGCTCGCCCGAAAGTGCAAGGGAAATCTCGTCTCCGTTGGCCCCGCTGAGTACAATGGTGCCGTTCGCCTGTTGCTTCAGCGTCAGCTCACCTCGCGCATACCCCTCAATAAACAGGCTGTCGATTCCAGACTGCCCCAGGTCCGCGATGGAATCCCGACCGTCACCCCTGACGAAAATATAGGTGTCCGATCCCTCGCTCCCTTCGAGATCGTCATCGCCCGTTCCCCCGGCCAGAACGTCGTCTCCTCCACCCCCCATGAGTTCGTCATTTCCAGTACCCCCACTCAAGTAGTCGGCGCCGTGAAATTCGGCAGTGAGGTAAGGTGCATCACCCCACATACGGTCGCTGCCGGATCCACCCAGCAGAAGGTCATTGCCGGCTTCACCATATATAAGGTCGTTCCCGTCTCCACCGTCGAGATAGTCGTTCCCCGCCAGATTTACCGGGCCGCTGTAGCCCGTGCTCAGATCGAGAAAACCGGCGGGCACCGAGTTGGAAAGCCCCAGCAACCGGTCATTTGGCTGCTCGTAACGCCCAAAATCGCCCGCCATGATGTCGTCGCCGTCGCCGCCCAGCAGGCTATCGTCACCTTCCCAACCACTCAGCACATCGTTGCCGTCGTCGCCCATCAACAAATCGTTGCCGAGCATGCCGATGAGGATGTCGTTTCCACCGCCACCGGACATCACGTCGTCACCGCCGCCGCGCTTGTAATAAGTCTGGCTGTAGTTCGTCAACGGTGTAACCGACACCGGGAAAAATCGCACATCGAACGGACTTTCACCCACCTCGACCTTCCACGCCGACGCCGCCGCAGACGGAAATGTCGAATGGCTTTGAAAGAAAAAATCGTCCCCGTTCAGGACATCATTGCCGGGCCCGCCGACCATTAGATCTTTGCCATGCCCTCCGAGAATCAAGTCGTCCCCGGTACTGCCATAAAGCTTGTCATCGCCCTCCATACCACTGACCCAATCGCCCTTATGACCTGCTGCCGGGGTTTCCGGGTCCAGGAGCAACTCCAGGTCCGAAGCAAGTCCACCGAATATCACATCGTCGCCCGCGCCACCGCCAAGAACATCGTCCTCGCGCCCCATCACCACGCCCTCGGGAAACGGAGTTGAACCGCTCAACCAGGCATCCAGCGGGATGTCCGCGAAGGCTCCGCCCTCGATGAAATCGTTGCCGTCCCCGCCACCCAGATGATCGACGCCCTCTTTCCCCAGAAGATAATCATCACCTCCACTGGCGATCATCGTGCTCCCAAAATTCGATGCGATCATGCGGTCACTGCCGCTGCTGCCCCAGAAGAACAGGTTGCTTTCGCTTTCTGTCAGCGGCTGGGACGTATCTCGCATAAAATTACCCAGCTCATCCACTACCCAGTAGTCGGAAGGAAATGGCGTAGAAGTGATGGCACTGCGAAAAGAGCCCGGCGGAAATGCAGACATGTCCGGATCGGTAAATACCTTCCTGGCCAGGTCGGCCCGGATTTCGCGCTCACCGGCGGGCGTGGTGAGCTCCGAAAGGGGTGCGCCCTCCAGCTTGATACCCAGTTTTTCGTTGACAAAATCCTTGACGAACAAGCTGCTGCCAGCGCTATTGACGACCAGCGTTTGGCGACCGTCTGTCTCGGTTTTAAGTGAATAGGTGAAACGCTTGTCCCCGCTGCGCCAGAGATTCTCGCCCTCCTTCTTGCCGCCATTCAAGTCAAACCAGGTTGAGGTATCCGAGATAAAACGTATGCTGCCCAACCCGTCACTGTCTACGATCGTGTCAGCAGCATCGCCAGCACGGTAAGTATAAGAATCCACGCCGACGCCGCCATCGAGCATGTCGCTGCCGGGACCTCCGTCAAGCGTGTCGTCGCCCTGCATCCCGAACAAGGTGTCGGCACCATCGCCACCAAGAAGATGGTCATTACCCGCGCCACCTTCAAGGTAATCGTTACCCCCATTGCTGCTGAGCGTATCGTCACCGCCTCCGCCAAAGAGACGATCCCCTATTAGGACATCACCGCCATCGAGAACCTCTCCCTCATCGCTGCCAAAAACAATCCTGGACGGAATATTTATGGACTGCGGTTGTCTGCCGGCTACAGTCAGGCGGACGTCTGCTTCGGAGGCATTCCTTTTATTCTCGTACAGATAAGCTTCGGTCTGGCTGCTGCGGAGCACCGTGTTTCCATCGGCGGTGAAATCCCGGTTCATCCATACGAGCATCTCGGAGCGCGCGGTCAAATAGCGCTCGGTCATGCCCAGACCCGTGATCGAACTATAGAGATCTAGCTCGCCAGACGGGCTGTGGGGTACGTAGATCGAATTGTCGCCAAGGATCGCGAACGGATCGAGTGCTTTGAGCGCATAGCGGTAACCGAACGCCCCCGAACCTTTAGCAATATTCTTCAGATCGTTCGCCGAGATATCCGCTAGCGAGAAAATCTGCAGGCCCGGCTTGTTCTTGAGCACATCCTGCATGCGTAGCACCGCGTCGTGAAACGACGAACGCGCCGGAAGGCTACCCTTGCTGGTTGAGCCCAAGGTTGCGTCAGAAATTGGTAAGTTGCCCTGATCGCCGAGAAATTTTTCTCCATTGCGAAGCAGTCGAAAAAGCGCCTCCACCAACCGCTCTTCACTTCGAACTAACTGGCTGGAACTCGTTTCGAGCAGCCGCGTGATGTCATTCAGTGTGAACGTATTATTTCGCAATTGATAAAGCAGTGCCTGCAACGCCAACCCATCCATGAATGGCTCAATAACATGGCTATTTGCCTCGATGGGAATTTCAATTGGAGCTGGATAGCGATGCGCACCCGTGATACGGCTTGCCACGATATTGGTATCGTCTCCCGGCGCAACATCCTCTGTTCGCAGATTGATGACTGTTGGCGCCCCTTCCTCAGCCCCCGTGCCTCGTAGTGCCTTTACCAGCAAGTTGGAAGCCAAGCCGGTGAGCTGATTTGCACTCGTCGTTAATCCACTCGCAGCAATCCCGAATTCTTCGATCAGATAAACCTTGGCCGCCGCTCCCAATAGAAGACCAGTATTTCCACCTATGCCCACAAAATCAGCAGTCGTTGGGTCATAACCAGCAGCGTTGTATACGTGCACTCGCTGATCCACGACATCTGGAAACAATCGTGCCGCCATGTAAGCAAGATGACCGCCCAGACTGTGGCCAGTTACCTTTATCTTCTCGCCCGGTGAGATGCCCCCTACGCCGGCAGTTGTGTAAGTGCTAAAGGATAGAAACATCGGAGGAACGCCGGTGACTGCGAGATAGTCACCCGGGGGAGGAATCAGGCTTGCGTTTACTTTGACCTGCACTGCGGGCATTCCCGGACCAGCTTTCATCCGCTGGATCAGGTTTACCATCGAAACTGTTTGCGTAAGTGCGAACCCTAGGATTCCGATCTGCCCTATACCCGCACCCCCTAGATCCACGCCATCATCAGAAAATGTCTCTGTTCCTCGAATAGCGAGCACCTTCTCTCCATCTCGCTCGAACAGCGTTGCGGCGAAGCCACTCTTGTCTTGGGCAAACTGTGGTGCATCACTGCCGTAGTAGGAAATAACGTTCCAAACCGGTGCACCATAGGTGTTCGTGGGATCGAATAAATATCGTGCCTGCTCCGTGGGAAGTCGATCCTGTCCTTGAGCGCGTTGAGAGAACGTCGCTCCATTCACCGTGCCGATAGACGTAACGTCTGCCCCTACCCGCACATAAGACGCTGTCGCAAGCGCGGCATACTTGTAGTAGTCCTTGATATCCACGGTCTGCCTCTTTTACCGACTAGGTATCAGTACACTTTCGTAGATGAGGCCCCTTACCTCACGTGATCCATAACATTGCATTTGCGGTGTATCTAATCCGACAAAAAACCATGGCGCATAACGGCCAATGATTGTTTCTTTTCCAATTGTTTGTTTCTCCCGCGCATCAATAACGATTGACTCGTGCCTAACCACTTTCAAAGCCAAAGAGAGGTGATCGCGCGATTGGTAGTGATACCTCGCTGTGGGGTAGTCGAGCGCAGCGGCTCTCCACTGATCATCGATTTTCTCTATACGAACGAACTTCTCACGCCCTTTCATCTCGAAAAAACGATAACCAGATTTTTCAAACGATTCCACTGCCTGCGGCGTTGGTGTCCCTGCGTGCGTGGAACGCGTGTCGTCATAGAAGCCATCTACTTCTACTTTCTTGTAGATAAACGTCCCCGCCTCCTTGCACGCCTGGCCGAAGTTCCACGCGATCCACAGTTCCTCGCCGATCGGCAAAATCAGAAATACCATGCCAATGACTGCGAGCAGTGCCTTGCGTCCCGCCATCCCGCGGGTTACGCGAGCTGTGCCCCAGAGAACAAGAGCCAGCGCGACATAGACCACACCCAGAAGCATCAGGCTGAACACACTGAGGTAATAGAAGCCCATGCCTAACTCCTCTGAGAAGGACGGATAAAGGCATCGCAAGGGAAAGGCGCCATGCCATGGCGCTCCCGGGCAACAATGTTCGCCGCTGTTGAATGACCGCTCTTCATCACCCTCTCCTTCGCCCCCGGAGGAGAGCCGTGCTGCAAGAACTTGGAGGATCAGTCACCACCTCTACGCGAGCGCGCATATCAGTGCTGTCCTTGTTATTGAGTTACTTTTATAGACCGTCCATATAAGAAATCAAATCTCACATTTTTGTTAGGTTCATGTTTGCCGAGTAACGGATTGAAAAGTAATAAAGATCGCCTCACGGCCACCTCCTCAGGCGCCGCGCGGGGCTGCTCTGCTTTTCTGCAGCGGCCATTCGATCTGCCCCTGAAACCGCTTTGCTCTGAGAACCGCACCGGCATGCGCTGTAGCACGTATCTCACGTAACAACACCTGGTCCAGGTTGACCGTAAACAATTCACGATAAGCAAGCCGACGCCTGCCATCGTCCTCACTGAGCGCCAGATACTCCGGGTGGGGCGTGATCTCTCTCAATGGCTTCCCTTCCGCGTTTGCCGTATAGCTGCTCCACGGATGCTCTCCGGGATGAGCCACCATGTTTGCCCGCACCGGATTCAATTCTATGTACCGGTAGCAGGCGAGCACGTAGTGTGGGGACTGCACGAGGCTTGACCGAAACCGCCCTTCCCACAGCGTGCCGCTCCTGCGGTAGACGCGATTCACGTATTGCGTGTAACGCTGATCGAGGAACTTCATGAGCAGCGACAGCCCCGCGGCCAACCGCGGCGTCACCAGAAGATGAACGTGGTTCGTCATCAGGACATAGGCGTGCAGCTCGCACTCGAAGCGCGCTGCGAACTCAACGAGCCGATCGAGATAAAACTGGTAATCCGTCTCGGCAAAGAAACATGCCTGACGGTTGTGGCCGCGCTGAATGATGTGGACCGGGAGTCCCGTTACCCGCAGGCGTCTGTGTCGTGGCATTCAGCTTCGAACGCGTAGCACTAGTCCCGGGATGACGCCGCTCGGCTATCGAGCTAAATACTTCTCAAATCGACTTTAGAATAAACTGGTAACTTATTGAACCAATTACCCTTAGAACGGGGTCTGACCCCAAGGAAACTGATATTGCTGCAACGTCTAACGGGAAAATCTCGACTCCAGATGAGGAATGGCTTCTAACTACCTACAGACCATGCTCTTTCCTTGGGGTCTGACCCCAGACGAACCATTACAAAATAATCACCGCCAGGTACTGGATCACGAGCCAGACGGCGAGCAGCCCCACGCTGATCACCAGCAGGC
>CAYZTJ010000102.1:0-8200 GCA_964481215.1 uncultured Nitrospira sp.
TCACGATCGTTCGCAAGGACAAACAGCTCATGTGGCTGCTGCTGTCCCGCATGAAACATTTCAAGACCTTGCCCTATGATCCGGAGCAAGCGCCCAAAGTGATGGAACAGCTGGACGGCGAAACGGCCCGTGAGACCATCGGCGACGAAGTCTTCGACGGTCATCCGACGAAGCTCTATCAAGTGACGGTGCGCCAGCGCGGCCGCGACCTCGTCTATTACCAATGGGTGGCGACGGACTTGCACTTCCCCGTGAAGCTGGCCAGGAAGGACGGGAGCTGGATCGTGGAATACCGCAACGTGAAGCTCCGTCCGGTTTCGGATTTCATGTTTCAACTGCCCGTGAATTTCCAGCCGCTTGAGGAATTCGATCAGGGCGCCAAGTCTCTACCGTCCGAGCAGGCCATGTAGTCTTTATCCGTTCCTTCTTTCATTATCATTCAGAGGAGTCTTCGTATGACGTTGTCACGGTTTCGCGTGAGCATCATGATCGCCTTGTGTCTCACCGGTGCCGCATCGATCGTGCAGGCCTTGGATGTCTCGGATGTCACGCGTGAATGGACGCCGGCCGGCAAGCAGCTCGCCGTCGAGCGGGCGAAATTGCCGGCCCATGACGACATGGTCCGAGTCCCGGCAGGCTGGTTTCTGATGGGGAGCGACAAGAAGGTCGATAAGAACGCCTATCCGGCCGAACTCCCGCAGCGGAAGGTCTATCTGGACGACTACGAGATCGACAAGTATGAAGTGACGACCGTGCAATTTCTCAAGTTCGTCTTAGCGACCAATCGAGCGCCGCTGATCGATTGGCAATACGACGGGGGGAATTTTCAAGAAACGATGGCGTCCCATCCGGTGATGCACGTGTCATGGGACGAGGCCGAGGCTTACTGCAAGTGGGCGGGCAAGCGGCTTCCGACGGAAGCCGAGTGGGAAAAGGCGGCCCGCGGCGAGGACGGACGCATCTATCCCTGGGGGAACCAGATGGCGGGCCTCTCGCGCGCTAATTTTGGGCGGACCGGCCTCTCGGGCCCGGTGCGGGATCGCCCGGAGCGCCTCCTGCTGTATCCGCCGATCATCTCGGTCGATAAATACGACAACGCCGTGAGTCCCTATGGGGTATTCCAACTTTCCGGCAATGTCGCCGAATGGGTGGCCGACTGGTACGATCCCAAATACTACGCGTCCGCGCCGGAGCGGAATCCCAAGGGTCCGGAGAAGGGCACGCAACGGGCCTTTCGCGGCGGCGGATGGATCGACAGCACGCCGAGCGTGCGCGCGGCCCAGCGCAACGGCACCGATCCCAAGACCAAGATGAACTGGATGGGCTTCCGCTGCGCGCGCTAACTGACGAGTGCGGAATGGTGAACGCTGAATGCTGAACGAGGGCAATCCACCGATCTCAGAGAGACTGGGGAGTCTGCTTCGCGGTCCTTGCCGAAGATACCAGGATAGCCATCATCTCATTCGCCTCTATAAGAAGGGATGAGCTATCCTCGACAGAAATCGTTCCGGTCTCCGACAAGAGTTCAATCCAGTAGAACGTTTCTTCAAGCTCTTGGGAGCTACTCTCGATCTTGCTCACGAACTCCGCCCGCGACCAGGCCCTTGCAGCCTCTCGGTATTGAGCTCCCACTGAGGTTCCGCTCTTGAGTAGCTGTCTTCCCAGAATCTGAGCGACGGTTGTTTTGGGGAGCGAGGAGTATAAGCGAATGATTCTCAGAGCGAATTGTTTCGTTCTCTTGTGTAAGTCTTCACCCTTTCGCTCGCTCATCATTCACCATCCTCGTTCATATTTCGCATCCGAGATCCTCCGCAAGCCGCTCTATCATGTGTTCATCGTTCAGCGTTCCTCGTTCCGCGTTTCTGCTGCGAGAGCGTTCGCGAGTCTCTCTGGATTTCGTTCATCGTTCAGCGTTCCTCGTTCCGCGTTTCTGCTGCGAGAGCGTTCGCGAGTCTCTCTGGATTTCGTTCATCGTTCAGCGTTCCTCGTTCCGCGTTTCTTCCAGATCAGCTCCTGTGCCTGTTCGCTCGTTTCTTTGACCAGCGTGCCCATCTTCGGGTGCGACGGTTCGAGGTCGACCGGCAAGCCGTGACTGCGGAGGCGTTCGCTGGCGGTGGGGCCGATGGAGGCGAGGACGAGTTTCCCAACCGCAGCGCGGAAGGCGGCCGCCTTCCCGTCCTGCTCGAGCACCTGCATCACATGATCGATCTGGGCGGCGTTGGTGATCAGGATCACCGACACCTGCCCTCCGATGATCTGATCCAGCAACCCGCGGAGGGGACCAAGATCCGTCGGGAGGGCCCATCGGTAGACCGGCACCGGCGTGACGTGGGCGCCGCGTTGTTGGAGCCCCTGTGCCAGTTCCGTGGCCGGCACGCCGTATTCCTGAATCGCGACCCGCAATCCCGCCATCGGCTTCTGCTCGTCGAGTGTTCGGAGAATATCGCGCCAGGTGTTGGGCTCGGGAATGGTGATGGTCGCCTGAAGGCCCAGCGCTTTTAATGCCGTCACCGGTTTGGGCCCCCGCGCGACCAGCGGGATCTTCCCCAGCGCGGCAAGGATCGTTGCCCTGGAGTGGCGGGTCTCCAGGACATCGATCAGCGCGGTGATCCCCACGCCGGTTAGGGCGATGAGGAGATCAACCTGGCCGGACAGCAGCGCGTCAGCGAATCGGAAGGCGGCGGGGTTGTCTTCGAGCGGAATTTCGCGGAGCGCCGGTATGACGTGGGGCTGGCCTCCATACCGGGTAATCAGGCTCGCCATCTCGGCGGCCATGCGGCTTTCGAAGGCGGCGACGGCGAGACCTCGAAATCCAGTTTCCTGTCGCATGGACGAGTGAAAAATGGAAAGTGAAAAATGCAAAAAGGGAGGACTTCAAGATCGTGACGACTTCTTCGCCCTCGAAACAATTGAACCGAGAATATTGGCGATCTCGACAGCCTCTCTTAGAAGATCGTCAATCGAGCTATTATCCGCCAGATCAGATTCCCGAAGCAGTCTTAGCCAATAGGAAGTCTCCCGCGCTTCCTTCAGCGCGATCGACATCTTGCTGACAAAGTCCGCTTGGCTTTGGCCAGCCTGAGCTTCCTCGACATTTGCGCCAATCGAGGTGCCAGCGCGCAGCAACTGGAGAGACAGGCTGCGGAGTGTTCCGTGAGTCCGTTCCAGGCTCCGACATACCCGAATGATTCGTAGGGCAAACGCGAAAGTCCGTTCGACGATATCCCGTGGAGCGCCTGCTTTTTCATTTTGCATTTTTACTTTTGCATTGAGGCGTCCATCGCGCACCGGAAGCCCGTCGATTCGTTGCGGATGAGCGGATCGCTTTCGACGCGCGTAAAGATGCGGACCATCGGCGTTTCGACCTGCCAGCCGGAGCTGCGCAGCACCTTCCCCTTACCCGACTCCGGTCCTTTGGGGCTCTTGGGCGGACTCTTCTCGTAATAGCGCGCGTCGTACCAGTCGGCCACCCACTCCCAGACGTTGCCGGCCATGTCGTAGACGCCATAGGGGCTCTTGCCGGCTTCGTAGCTTCCCACAGGCATCAAGGTTTTTTCGCCGATCCACTGTTGGTTGTAATTCAAGTGCTTATGCGTCGGCTCCACGTTTCCCCAGGGGAAGCGCCGATCGTCGCCGCCGCGCGCGGCCTTTTCCCATTCGGCTTCAGTGGGGAGCCGCTTCCCGGCCCACTTGCAGTAGGCGTCGGCGTCATGCCAATCGACGTTGATGACCGGACGATCCGAGATCGACTCCGGCATGAGGCCGCCTTGCCAGAGATTACGGTTGGGTTTCGAGGGGTGCTGCGGAACCCGGTGCGAGGTCGCGCGGACAAATTCCAGGTAGCGGCCGTTCGTAACCTCGTATTTGTCGATGTAGTAAGCATCGAGCGTCACATCGTGGCGGGGGTATTCATCCCGGCCCCCATCTCGATCGCCCGGGGGAACCCCCATGGGAAAGGCCCCGGCCGGAATGAGCACCATCGGCGCGCCGTCTTTGCCCTGCAGTGCCGAGGGGAGGGCGTGAACGACATCGACGCCGAAAGACACAAGTACGGTAAGGCTCAAGACAGAAAGAAGCCTACGAGCGGACATGGGACTCCTCTTCAAGGTGATTCGAGAATTGTTCGCGATGAATCGTAGCATACCGCCAAGGGAGCGGAATAGCCTCTGTCCAGTTTCTTGGACGGGTCCGGCCGCCGCGCCGATTTCTCATTGACGCGGTCCCCGCGAAGCCGATACCTTCTCCGGCATGGGGACCGCTCCAACGCCGCCGAAGGGGATGCGAGGGCTGCGTCATCTCGCCCTGAAAGTGACCGATCTCGGGCGCTCGCGGGCATTCTATGAAGGCCTGTTTGGGATGACCGTGGTGTGGGAGCCGGATGCCGAGAACGTGTATCTGAGCTCCGGCGCCGACAACCTCGCGCTGCACCAAGTGGGCGCCGACGAGCGCGCGTCCTATCGGTCGCAGCCGGCGCAATTTCTCGATCACCTGGGTTTCATCATGGACGGAGTCGAAGCCGTGGACGCCCTGTTCCGCATCGTCGAGCAGCGGCAGGTGCCGGTGGTCAAGCCGCCGAAGCGGCACCGCGACGGGAGCTATTCGTTCTATGTGGCCGATCCCGACGGGAACGTGGTGCAGGTGCTGCATATTCCAGGACTGAGCGATGAGGACTGAGGACTGAGCGAGGCTCCAAGCTCCAAGTGAGCCAGGACTGAGTCATGAGGACTGGGCGAATTCATGAGCGCAAAGATTGAGAGATTTGAAGATTTGATTGCCTGGCAGAAAGCCAGGGCCTTGACCGTCCTGGTGTATCGGGTCACTCAGGTCGGAGGCTTTCGAAAAGACCTCTCCTTGCGAGATCAAATTCGACGCGCCTCGGTTTCAATCATGGCCAATCTCGCTGAGGGATTTGAGCGGGGTGGACGGACTGAGTTCCATTACTTTATCAGCATGGCAAAGGCATCGTGTGCCGAATTGCGCTCCCATCTCTATGTTGCGCTCGATGTTGGGTATATCGATGAGCAAGAATTTGCGCGCCTGGTAGCCTTGGCCGAAGAAGTTGCACGCATCACTGGCGGGCTCCGAGTTGCCGTTCAGCGGCAAAGGGATCGACTTCGTCCACCGGCTCGGCCCTCAGTCCACAGTCCTCAGTCCTAGAACCCCTATGGCGACCATCTGGGACAAGTTTTCTGACAACCACTACCTCGGCCTCCAGCCCTGGACCTGGGCGCAGTTCGAGAGCGCCGAACCGCCCGGCCCCTTCCCCTACGTCGGCGGCGTGGCGCCCGAGGTGGTGGCCAGCCTCCACGAGGCCCACCAACTGTTGGCCAGCGCCATCGAAACCGTCATCAGTGACGTCTTTGCGCGGCGCGCGGCGGTGGACGATCCGACCATCCGACTGCGCGTCGAGGATGCCTACGCCGAACTCGTCAACTCCCGTCCGCATCTGCAGGCGCATATCACGTGCGGACGCGGCCCGGACGGCCGCTTTCACTGGGACTTTCCCAAGGATCCGACCAAGTCCGCGACGATGAATTATGCGGGGCTGCGCCTTTTCAACGCGGTGGCCCGGCAAGCCATCCCGCTGCCGTTCGAGCGGCCCATGTCGCCGCAAGTCGGGCACTTCATCGGTCTGTTGGACGGGACGCGAACGGCCTCGGAACTCAAGACGGTCTCGCTTACGCTCGGCCGCGAGGTGGCGCGCTTCCTCACGCAGTTCATGGAGGCCCTGCACCGGCACGGCTGTCTGGCCGCGAGCTCGACGGCCACGGTGCGCCAGGGCTGGCTGGATGACACGCGGGACCAGGATGTCGTCCACCTCGGGCATGCGGGGCTCGTCTATCGACAACGGGAGCAGTTCTTGGCGTTCGATCCCTGGTTGATGCCCTGGTTTGCCGAAGCCCCGGTCCCCTCGATCTGGACGTCACTGTTGCCTCGGCCAGCCGCAGTGTTCCTCACCCACGATCATGACGATCATGTGGATCCGAGGACGCTGCTCCACTTGCCGAAAGACGTGCCGATCATCGTGCCGAGCCGCCGGAACCGGCGCGCCTTCTTCTTCGACTATCCCAATCTCCTGCGGGCCCTAGGTTTTACGCAGATCGTCGAGCTGGCGCATGGCGAGAGCTGGACGTTCGACGGCGGCGCGGTCGTCTCCGTGCCGTTTTTCGGAGAAGATCCCTGCGACCTGGAGATGCCGAGAAATTGTTATCTGATCGCAGATCGTGGGCGCAATGTCTTGATCCATGTCGACAGTGGGCCGACCAACGCCGGCAAATCGGCCGTGCGTGAGGGGGTGATCGATGCCTTGGTCAAGGAGCACGGACCCGTGGCGGTGCTCTATGCCTCGCAACAGCAACTCAAAGAAGTGCGCACCTATGCGGCGCACGCCCCGCTCTCGCATCCGGGGCAGTGGCTGGACGCGGGGGAGAACGGCTTTCTCACCAATTCGTATCTATGCGAACTCGCCGCCCATGCGGAAGCGAAGCTCTTTGTTTCGTACGCGACCGGCGGCGCCGACTGGTTTCCCGACCACCTCTCCTTCATGTTCAGCCAGCGTAACCCGGCGAGGACCGCCTTGCTGACCGCCCAGTGGGAACGGCCGGAGGCGCTTGCCGACATGCTGGCGGGGCAAGGCTGCGGGTATCATTCCAGCCGAGCCTTCGATATCGTCCGACCCTCCGCCGGATCAGCCTCTCAGCTCCTGCGCCTCGATGGCGCCGCGAGCCCGCTCGAGCTGTATCGCCGCGACTTTGGAGATCCCCCCTTTCTTCGGTCGAAATCCGGCCCAGCCTCGCAGCGGAAGTAGGCGAGAACCACCACAGTCTCCGCCCTGGTTCTAATCAGCGCCCAAAGTCCACCCTACAGACGCCTCGCCAATCGGCGGCGCGTAGGCGCCTATATGTAGGGCTCTATATGTCTAAAAATAATGGTTATCCACAGGATGCGTACTTACTATATGTTGTAGAACTACCATAGTAAGTTACCCTTGACTCTCAGTATCTTGTATGGCATAACCTCGTCAGCATGGCAGTCACTTATCCACAACTAATAGACAATTCACGTCATCGCCAGAGAAATGGTCACCCTCGTCACTCGGTTGACAGGATGGCGCAGAATTTTCTGAACATCGCGTGCCATGAGCGTGGAGCGGGAGGGGGCGTGGCATGGTCCAGGGCCCTGCTGTTTGGAAGGCAGTTATCCTGAATATTCCACATCTTCGGGCCGCCTGTTCTCGCACCACTGACTCGCGAGCTTCTCCGTCGTCCCTTCAACGTCACAAGCAGATTCGGTTGTCCGCGTGCCGATTCAACGCGCGAAAACGGGCAACAAAATTGCTCAGTTGTCTTCGAACCTCGCGCAATCGACAAGGGCGCCGCGCGGGGAGTAGCGGCCGTCGAGGCCGGCACATCCGCTGACCTGGAGTACTGAGCGGACGAATGGAAGAACGCTCACTGTAAGTGAGACGGCGAAGCTGTGAGTATCTGAGATGATAGAGGCGAGGAGCGAGACATGCGTGAAAAGCGGGAAAGGCAAGGTAATGCGGTGATTCGTTGTCCCCGTTCGGCTTCCCTTTCTCGCCTGTCGCGCTCTTGTGACTTCTCCGCGTCGCGCCTGTCTCGCTCGTCCCGCAAGTCTCGCAGAGCGACATCATGACCGCGCTGGCTCAGATCGACCATGCCATTGACGGTGGCCTCGCCCTGGCGAGCGCGCAAGCGACTCACTGGTTTGCCCTGCGGACGAAGGGCCGCCATGAGAAGCAGGTGCGGGATCGATTGGAGGCCCACGGATTCGAACCGCTCCTGCCCGTCGTGACGCGGTTGAGCCAGTGGAAGGATCGCCGCAAGGAAGTCGAATTTCCGCTCTTCTCCGGGTACTGTTTTGCGCGGTTCCGATGGGAAGAGCGTCTCGCGGTGGCGAATGTCACGGGCGTGGTGGCGATCGTCGGGGCAGGGGCCTGCCCGGAGCGGATTCCGGATCGGGAAATCGACGCGATGCGAATGCTCATGGCGAGTCGGCTGAGCTATGGAGCCCATCCTTATTTGCAAGAAGGCATGACCGTCGAGGTGACGCGAGGCCCGCTCGAAGGCCTTCGCGGCGTGCTGATTCGCAGAGAAAAGCGACACCGCCTCGTGGTCTCCGTCCACCTCATCAAGCAGGCCGCCGCCGTCGAGATCGACGACTGCGACGTGACGCCGGT
>CAYZTJ010000102.1:8300-12147 GCA_964481215.1 uncultured Nitrospira sp.
AGCCTATGTCCATTCTTCTCACCGGCGCGGCCGGCTTTATCGGATTCCATACGGCCAAGCGTCTCCTGGATCGAGGGGACGACGTCATTGGTCTCGATAACGTCAACGACTACTACGATGTGCGGCTGAAGGAGGCCAGGCTGGCCCAGCTTCTCCCGCACAAGCGGTTTCACTTCGTGAAGATGGACTTGGCCGATCGTCAGGGCATCGCCAAGCTCTTTGCGGAGCAGCCGATCGGGACGGTCATTCACCTCGCGGCGCAAGCCGGGGTGCGGTACTCGCTCGTCAATCCGCACGCCTACACCGACAGCAACATCGAAGGGTTCATGAACGTTCTCGAAGGCTGCCGGCATAAGAAGGTCGGGCATTTGGTCTATGCCTCATCCAGCTCGGTCTATGGCGGGAATACGCGCATGCCCTTTTCGGTCCATGACAACGTGGACCATCCGGTCTCTCTCTATGCGGCGTCGAAGAAAGCCAACGAACTGATGGCCCATTGCTATGCCCATCTGTACAAGATCCCTTGCACCGGGCTGCGCTTCTTTACGGTGTATGGGCCTTGGGGTCGGCCGGACATGGCCCTGTTCATCTTCACCAAGGCGATCCTCGAGGGCAAGCCGATCGATGTCTTCAATTTCGGGAAGATGCGGCGCGACTTCACCTACGTGGACGATATCGTGGAGGGTGTGATTCGCGTGCACGATCGGCCGGCGGCGGCGAACCCGTCCTGGTCGAGCGAGACGCCGGATCCCGGCACCAGTTCCGCGCCCGCCAAGGTCTACAACATCGGGAATCATTCGCCGGTCGAGCTGTTGCGCTTTATCGAAGTGCTGGAGGAGGCCATCGGGAAGAAGGCGCAGAAGAATATGCTCCCCTTGCAGCCCGGGGATGTGCCGGCCACCTATGCGGACGTCGACGATCTGATGCGTGACTGCGGATTCAAGCCCGATACGCCGATCGAGGTCGGCGTCAAGCGCTTTGTCCAGTGGTACCGGGAATTCTACAAGGTCTAGGAGCCTGTCTGACATTGCCGTTCGTCACGAGGCGAAGGAGGGCCAGGCAGATGCGAGGCCGCAGGCCACGAAAACCCGGAGGCGTATTCGCTGGAATCGGGACCCATTGCAATTGCCGGAGCATCATTCGCCGCAGGAGAAAGGTCAATGTCGGACAGGCTCCTAGGCGGTACCTCCATTGAGGAGTGCGTGATGACGACACAGGATGCGAAAGTCGGCTCACTGTTGCGTTCGAACGGCGCGGCCTGTGACCGCCGCGAGGACGCCCAATTTCTCGTCCGGTACTTTGAGCGATATCGCGAGGCCTTGTTTGGTGCGGCGGTGACCGATCAGCTGATCGAGTTGAAAGAGATGATCCGGGCAACGTCGCAGGCCGGCAAGAAGGTGATGATCGTCGGCAACGGAGGCAGTGCCGCGATCGCGGCGCACGGTGCGACCGATCTCTCCAAGAATGCCAAGATCCGCTGTGTCTGTTTCAATGACGCGAGTCTGATCACCTGCCTGGCGAACGATTTCGGCTATGAGCATTGGGTCGAGGCTGCGCTCTCGATGTACGCGGATAAGGGAGACCTCATCATCCTCATCAGCTCCAGCGGGAAGTCCCCCAACATGGTCCGTGCCGCGGACTATGCCAGAGGGCGTGGGTTACGGCTCGTGACCTTCACCGGCTTTGCCCCCACGAATGCGCTCCGCCGGTGCGGCGATTTGAGCTTGTGGGTCGACAGTCGCGCCTACAACATCGTCGAGAATACACACCAAATTTGGCTCTTGGCTGTCTGCGATCTGCTCATTGGAGACGCGGAATATCCGGCCTCGCCATCCGTTGAAGTGGCTCTGACGGCCCTCCCCGGTTCCAATTTCTAGCCGAATGCCCTCGTTCGAGATCGCGATTGTCGGGGGAGGCATCGTAGGCTGCGCGCTGGCGCGCGAACTCGCCGGCCGATTCACGCGCGTCGTCCTCATCGAAAAAGAATCATCGGTCGCGCAACATACCAGCGGGCGTAACAGCGGCGTGGTCCATTCGGGCTTCAATCCCCACCCAGGCACGCTCAAAGCCCAATTCTGCGTCGAGGGGAGCCGGGAGATCCGTCGCTACTGCGCGGAGCGAACAATCGCCTGCGAGCAGGTTGGAACCTTCGTGGTGGCCACCGAAGCTGAGAAAGTCGCCACGCTGCACGAATTGAAGGCGCGCGGCGAGAAAAACGGCGTGCCCGGGTTGGAAGTCTTGCCGATCGAGACCGTCAACGAACAAGAGCCGAATGTAAAGGGTCTGGAAGCCCTGCATTCTCCCACCGGCGCGATCGTGGACTCGAAGAGGCTGACCTCGGCGATCGCCGAGGAGGCTCGCGAGCGGGGCGCGACGCTCATGACGGGGCAAGAAGTTGTGGGGATCCGAGAATATCCCGATCACGTTGCCGTGCGGTGCCGGTCCGAGACGATCCGTTGCGACCTCATGATCAATAGCGCTGGTCTGCACGCTGATCGCTTAGCCCATTGGATGGGTGTCGGGCGCGACCTGGTGGTCGCCCCATTTCGCGGTGAGTATTTCGTCGTCAAGAAGCCCGTCATTCGGTCCATGGTCTATCCGGTTCCCCATCCCGTGGTGCCGTTTCTCGGCGTGCACTTGACGAAAAGCATCGACGGGACAGTCTTGCTCGGACCGAACGCGGTCCCGGCCTTCGGACGCGAAGCCTATGGGCCGTGGAACGTCAGTATTCGAGACATGGCGCAGATGCTCTCGCATCGCGGCGTCTGGAGCGCGCTGGCGACCAATCGCACCCTCGTCAAGATCGCCTGGAACGAATGGCGCCATTCACGAAACCGGCGGCATTTCTGGGTGGAAGCCGGCAAACTGGTCGATGGGTTACACCAGGAGGATCTTACCCTTGGCCAACGCGTCGGCATCCGCCCGCAGCTCATCCGTGCCAACGGGCAACTGGTCGAAGACCTCGTCATTGAAACCACGCCGCGGTCTGTCCATGTGCTCAACGTCGTCTCACCCGGGATGACCTCGTCGGTGCCGTTTGCAAGGTGGATTTCTTCCGGAATCACCGACCGCTTGCGCTGGTCGAGAGAGACTGGCCTCTCGGGCCACGCCTAACGCTTCCCTCGCAGCTCACTTTAGCAAAGGTTGCCTGGAACATGCATGAAGACTTCACCTTAGACGGTCGCACCGTGCTGATCACTGGCGGCACGGGTTCGTTCGGCAGGAAATGCACTGAGCAGATCTTGCGACGTTTCAAACCTGAGAAGCTGATCATCTTCAGCCGAGATGAAGCCAAGCAGTATGAAATGGCCCAGACCTTTAGTGACAAAAGATATCCCTGCCTTCGCTACTTCATCGGCGACGTGCGGGATCTCGGTCGACTGCATCGGGCCTTTGCGGGCGTCGATTACGTCATTCACGCCGCGGCCCTCAAGCACGTACCTACAGCCGAGTACAATCCCATCGAGACGATCAAGACGAATGTCATCGGGGCGGAGAACGTGTTGAATGCCGCCATCGATCATGGCGTAAAGAAGGTAATCGCTCTCAGTACGGATAAGGCGGCTTGCCCAGTCAATTTGTACGGTGCGACCAAGCTGTGCGCCGATAAATTATTCACGTCCGGAAATGTCTATTCGGGGTATGCCAGCACCCGGTTCGGCGTCGTCCGGTACGGAAACGTGATTGGAAGCCGGGGAAGCGTCATTCCTTTGTTTAAGAGGCTTCGAACCAGCGGGGTGTTGCCGATCACCGATCCTCGCATGACGAGATTTTGGATCACGCTGGATCAAGGAGTTGAGTTCGTGCTCCGGTGCTTTGGCTTGATGATCGGAGGAGAAATCTTTGT
>CAYZTJ010000103.1:0-5231 GCA_964481215.1 uncultured Nitrospira sp.
ACATTCCGGAGGAGACGCAGAAAGACATCGATCCGATGATCCACAAGCAGGAGCACTAAGCAGGAAGCGGCGGACCGCGAGCCGACCAATCCATTCACGAAGAGGCGGGCATGCTCACAGCAGGAGCCAGTGTCTCGTTAGAACTCTATACGACCTGTCCAGGTAACACGTCGGACGACGTTGTGGATCGCCCTGGATTTTTCAAGGAAGGGGGAGCGTCCTATACGAAACGCGTGGTCGACGTGGCCCGGTGGAGCGAGGAGTGCGGATTCAAGGGCATCCTCATCTATATCGACAACGCGCTAATCAACAACTGGTCCTTGGCCCAGGTGGTATTGGAGCATACGGTCCGCCTTATCCCGTTGTTGGCTGTGCAGCCCATCTATATGCATCCGTACTGGGTGGCGAAGCAGATCTCGACCTTCGGGCATCTCTACGGCCGGCAGATTGCGCTCAATATGCTGGCGGGCGCGTTTCCAAATGACCTGAAGGAACTGCATGACCAAACCCCTCATGACGAACGCTACGATCGCATGACCGAATACACGAACGTCATCATGAGCTTGCTGGACTCGTCCACGCCGGTATCGTTCGCGGGGCGGTACTACCAGATCGACAAGCTGAAAATGAAACCCCCCTTGCCGAAGCATTTGCTTCCCGTCGTGCTGATGTCCGGGGCCTCGGATGCCGGGATGGCGGCGGCGCGTGCGCTCAAGGCGGTCGCGGTCCGATATCCAAAACCGGTGAGTTTCTATGAGGCCAATCCGCTGGAATCGGACATGCAGTTTGGGATTCGATTGGGCATCACGGCGCGCGAGAACAAGCAGGACGCCTGGACGATTGCCCACGCCCGGTTTCCCGAAGACCGGAAGGGGAAAATCACCCACCAGTTGGCCAACAAGATCTCCGATTCCGTCTGGCATAAGGAGCTCTCGTCTCTGAAGGAAGAGATGACCGACGGGTATCCCTACTGGCTGGGGCCCTTTCAAAACTATAAGACTTTCTGTCCCTATCTGGTCGGCAATTATCGGGACGTAGCCGAAATCGTTGCCCGCTATATCGCAGTGGGGTTCCGGACCTTCATTACGGATATTCCACCGGACAAGGAAGAACTCTTCCACCAGAAGATCGTGTTCGATTTGGCACAACGGCTGGTCCAGGACGGGCAGGTTGGGATCAAGGCGGCGGGCGCCGCGGTACGATAGCCCGCCCGCAGGGGATCGAGACGAGTGACGAATCGGCGATGAGGCGAGGAGGCCGATGGTGCTGATGACTGACGGCGTGTTGCGTGATCGGATCAAGGGATTGTTCTCCGAACAGATGAATGTGGAGGTCCCCTCCCACGATGCGGATCTTCTGGAGTCAGGGTTGCTCGATTCGATGGGGCTGGTCGATCTTCTGGTGCACCTCGAAAAAACATTCGGACTGACGATCGGGCTCGATGAGTTGAATGTGGAAGATTTCCGGTCGGTGGCGACCATCGCGGCCGTGGTGAGGACCCGCCTGCAGGCAAAGCAGGCGGGTCCATCGTAGCCGTCGCGCGGAGCGGAATGGCGATGGGTTCGAACGCCGGTCGAGTCAGGCGCGGGCGATGGGCGGCGATCCTCGCGCTGCTCGTCGCGGTGGGCGGGGCGAGCCTGAGCCGGGCCGACCACGATCTGCCGCGGTGGCGCCCGACGGATGGCGATGCCGAAGCCTTGCGGCTGGCGTCGCTGCCGGTTTCCGACGGGATGGTGTCGATCCCCGCGGGCTGGTTTCTGATGGGGAGCGATCCCGGCGTGGATCGCGTGGCGGGTCCGCAAGAACAGCCGCAGCGGCCGGTCTTCCTGGACGCCTTCGAGATCGATCGCTTCGAAGTGTCGAACGCGCACTACCTCCGATACGTGCTGGCCACGAAGGCGGCGGTGCCCTATTACTGGAAGGGAGAGCCCTTCGCGGAAAAGATGGCGCCCCATCCGGTGATCGGCGTCTCCTGGCAGGAGGCCGAGGCCTATTGCCGATGGAGCGGCAAGCGTCTTCCGACCGAAGCGGAGTGGGAAAAGGCGGCCCGGGGAACGGATGGCCGTCTCTATCCTTGGGGCAACGAGCTGCCGGGGTGGCTGCGGACGAACATCGCGCATCCCGGCTCCAAGCGGGGTATTCGCTATCCCCCCTTGGCCAATGTGAATCGGTACGACCGGGGTGTGAGTCCCTACGGCGTCTATCAGATGGCCGGCAACGTGGCCGAATGGGTGGCCGACTGGTTCGACCAGGACTACTACCGGCGGGGGCCGCGCGAGAACCCACGGGGACCCGAAACGGGAGACACGAAAGTCTTTCGCGGAGGGTCCTGGAACGAAGATCCGGAAGTCGCGCGCTCGGCCGGGCGGGTGTCCTATCCGCCGGATTACCGGAGCTATCTGATTGGGTTTCGATGCGCGAGATAACCACCAGGCTAGAGGCAAGCGGCAAGAGGCGAGTGGATGGCAAGACAGGGCGGGATCAGGGACTTCGATGCTCGAATGATTCGCGCCTATCGCCGCTGGCCCCTTGCCCATAGCCTCTTCCACAGAAGGGAGATTCCGTCATGACCCAGCAACGTCAGGCTGATGCGTCCGTCGCGATCGGCCGTCTTGTCAACTGGGCGCTGGGGGCGGCGCTGCTCCTTGCGCTGAGCAGCGTCGCCTGGGGACTCGACACCCAGGACATCACCGTCGAGTGGACGCCGGAAGGCAAGGCGCTGGCCGAGCAACGGGTGGCGACCGTGAAGCCCAAAGAAGAGATGGTCCTGGTGCCGGCCGGGGAATTCGTCATGGGGAGCGACAAGCGGGTGGATCGGCTGGCGTACCGCGCGGAATTGCCCCAGCGCCGGGTGTATCTGGATGCCTTCGAGATCGACAAGTATGAAGTGACCAATCTTCATTTTCTGAAATTTATTCTCGCGACGGGGCGTCACCCGCAGTTGGATTGGCGGTACGAGGGCGGAAACTTCCAGGAGGCGATGGCGGATCATCCCATCATGCACGTGTCCTGGTACGACGCCGATGCCTACTGCACGTGGGCCGGCAAGCGGCTGCCGACCGAAGCGGAGTGGGAAAAAGCGGCCCGTGGGGTCGACGGACGGATCAATCCATGGGGCAATCAAGGCGCGGGGCTCAGCCGCGCGAATTTCGGGCGAACGGGCCTGTCGGGGCCGGTGCGGGATCGTCCCGAGCGGCTCTTGCTCTATCCGCCGCTGATCTCCGTCGATAAGTACGACAATGCGGTCAGCCCCTACGGCCTGCATCAACAGATCGGCAACGTAGCCGAATGGGTCGCCGATTGGTATGACCCGGACTATTACAAGTCGGCGCCCGACCGGAACCCGAAAGGCCCGGAGCAAGGCACGCAGAAAGCGTTTCGCGGGGGTGGCTGGATGGACAGCACCACGACGATGCGGGCGGCCATGCGGAACGGCACCGATCCCCGCACCAAGATCAACTGGATGGGATTCCGCTGCGCCAAAGACCATCCGGTGCAGACGAGCCGGCTGGACGCCGACTCGTCGTCCGCACCGCGCTAGCGTGCCAGGGGGGCGCCTCGCGAGGGAGTGAGCGACACCGCGTATGGTCAAGGAGGCTGTCATGCCATCGGCTACGAAGGAACTGCCGCACGAGCTCGACCAGGCGGTGGCCGGTGTGGAGTTCGATCCGGCGCACAGCACTTACTGGGAACAGCATGAGTTCCTCGTGCTGGATCGGCTGGTTCCGCAAGCCGTGACCGATCGCTTGATTGCCGAAGCCGAGAAGGTCCGGCCGTTCGTCCATCGCAACTATATTCCCAAACACAAGAAAGGCGGGAGCGTCAGCTCCTACATCCTACGGCGGGAGGCACCCGACACCATGGCCTTCTACCGCTCGGACTCGCTCCGCCGCTTCTTGTCGCGGCTGACCGAGGCGACGCTCCTGCCCTGTCCCGAGGAGGACCCCCACGCCTGCGCCTTGTATTACTACACCGAACCGGGGGATCACATCGGGTTTCACTACGACACGTCCTACTACAAGGGCGCTCGGTACACGGTGCTGATCGGCTTGGTGGAGCGGTCGGTCCAGTGCCGTTTGGTGGCGCGCCTCTATAAGGGGAGCCGCTCCCAAGAGATCCGGGAGGTCCGCATTCCCATGGATCCCGGCACGGTCGTGGTCTTCAACGGCGACAAACTGTGGCACGCGGTCACGCCGCTCGGGGAGCGGGAAGAGCGGATCGTCCTCACGTTGCAGTATGTGACGAATCAGGACATGGGACGATTCAAGCGGATGTTCTCGAACATGAAAGACGCCTTTGCCTATTTCGGGCCGTCGGCCTTGCTCCGATGGCCGCAGGCGGTCAAGGCCCAGGGATGACCGCCATCCCCTTGACCATTTGGCTGCCGGAGTTGGCTCTCCTGGAGGCCCCGGCTGTGGTGAATCTGGCTCGCGTGGCGTCGGCCTTCCGATTCGTCCGACAGGGCGAGCAAGGCGGAGGGTATCTGGCGGAGTTCCCGGATATGGTGGAGTCCCTCCATGAAGTGGTCATGTTGATGGAGGGGGCGGTCAAGATTGCGGGAATCTCGATGACGGTCAAGGGGCGGCCGGTGGCCAGGCCGGTGCAGTTCTGGAGCGCGGTGCTCTGTTATTGGGAGAGTGTGGGAGAGTCCGACAAGGCGGCCTACTGTCTGAAGCGATCGGCCAAAGTGGGGGATGCCGCCGGATGTCCGAATCACGCGTGCCTCTCGCATTGCCAGTTCATCTGCACTCGATGTGTGGGGCTGGTGGCGGAACGAGGCGCGCCTCCGATGGGGAGTCAGTTGTTGACCATTGCGCGGCAGGCCGAAGTGGACTGGTGTCCGAATCTGGCGTTGCCGGCGGCATAACGGAAAGGAGCGTGGAGGTTTGGTCTTAGGGTAAGGCCGGAGAGTGCGGAGCCGCCCATCGGTTGCTCCTGAACCTGAGAGTGTCCCTCCTCATAATAGAAGCGGAAGACCGGCTTCAGGAACGAGAAGCCCGGTCCCATTTCACATCCAGAGAGAACCGGAAGAGGATTCGCCTCCCCGGTTTCTATTGCATCACATTACAAGAGGAGGGGGCCATGATCAGTCGATGGAGAGAGCGGCGTGGTGTCATAAGGCGGTTGTTACTGGGAGTCGCGACGATCATCTGCACGGCGGCGCCGAACGTGTCATGGGCCGGAGATCCGGATACGGGCAACGTGGTGTTTTTCCGAGGAGGGTTCGCGGG
>CAYZTJ010000103.1:5331-12142 GCA_964481215.1 uncultured Nitrospira sp.
GACGGCCGATTCCACTTGGCCTCCAATCAGACCAACACGGTCAATAACTTCGGCACGATCGGGCCGTATGTGGGAATCGGATTCTAGTTCGAGGCGCGAGGCGAGGGGCAATAGGCTATGGGCTGGAGTTGAACCTCCTATAGCCTATCGCCCACAGCAACTGGGAGCCGTACTTTCCTTCGATCAGGTGACCTACCAGAATGCTGAGGGCAAAAACGCATTGTCGGATCACGTTGAATCTGGCATGCTGGGCGGAGGGATGAGGTGAAGGTGGACGCGGAGAGTGCCAGGTTGCCGGAACCGAGGCTCGGTGAGTCGGGCGCGAGCGCGATCACCGAGCCCCCGACCGTCCGCATCGTGGACGTGAAGCTTCGCAATGTCGGCGAAGCGAAGAAGATGAACGCAGGCGGGCTGTCGCTCAGGCGCGGGGACCGGGTCATGGTCAAGATGAACGACGACCTGAGTTATGGGGTCGTCGTGTCGGACCCCGCACTGATGCTCTATGTGCCGCCGATGCGGGTGATGAAAACGATCGCGCGGAAGGCCACCGATCAGGACCTGGCGACGATTGACCGCTACGAACGGCTGGCCGACGAGGCCAGACGGTTCTGTCAGGAGCGGGCGCGGGCGCTGCGCCTCGACCTGAAACTGGTCGAAGTCTTCCCCTCGTTCGAGCGGCGGGTCTTGACCTTCGTGTACACGGCCGAAGAGCGCATCGACTTCCGTGAAATCGTCCGGGACTTGGCGCGCCGGTTCGGCGGTCGGATCGAAATGCTGCACATCAACGCGCGGGATGAAGCGCGCCGACTCGGCGGCGTGGATACCTGCGGCCTGCCGCTCTGTTGCGCCGGCTTCTTGGTCGACATCGAGCCGGTGACCATCAAGAAAGCCAAGGCCATGGGCATCCGCATCGACGATAGTCATCTCATGGGCATCTGCGGCAAACTGAAATGTTGCCTCCTCTTCGAAGAGGCCGACCCGAAACGCCCAGCCTCCCCGCCGCTGATTATGCCCACCGGCCGGACCTGAGCCTTCCCCGTCCGACGTCGTCCGGCCCCGCATGCGGATCGTCATTCATTGGATGCATCTGATGGCCGCGGTCACCTGGATCGGCGGCATGTTGTTTCTCTCGCTCGTCGCCGTGCCGGTCTTGAAACCACGGACCGCCGATCCGGGGCAGGCCGAACTCTTCCGCGCGATGGCGCGTCGATTTCGCTTGATCGTCTGGGGCGCTATCGGGGTCCTCCTCATCACCGGGCCGCTGTTGGTCACCCGTCACGGATGGGGCCTGTTCGAACCGGGGCAGTGGCCGTCGGCGCTCCGCATCAAGGTGAGTCTGGTTGCGCTCCTGCTTTTGCTGACCGGCGCGCATGACCTCGTGCTCGGCCCTCGGGTCGGGAAACTGGTCCGGATGCCGGTCGAGCAACGAAGCCCCTGCGACCGGCGGCTCATTGGGGTCACCCCCTGGCTGGCCCGCGGATCGCTCTTTCTTGCCCTCGCGGTCTTAGCGGTCGCCCTCTCGATTGCTCGCCCCTGACCGACCCCGCTGATCCGACAGCCTGTCGCGTAACGCCACAGTGCCGCTGTGCTCACTGTAGCCTGGCGCCTATCCCGAACGTGATTACCCAGCCCGTGATGGAATAACTCCTCAATTTTTCACAGGTTCACGTCAAGGCTGTATCGGCTGTTCCGAAGGTCCTTCCTTTGCAGAAGCCAGAGGGATTCGCTGCGGCGGGCTTGGTATAGCATGAACAAGAAACTCCACTTCTCGATCTGGTACGTCCTGCTCGCCGTTTGGGCGATCTTCATGATCCACGACTTCATCCATGCCTTGCAAAAGGCGGCCGAGCTGCCCTACAGCGAGTTCCGCGCCTTGGTCCAGGCCGGCAAGGTGGCGGAGGTGACGATCAGCCAGCAGACGATCAGCGGGCAGCTCAAGCCCGAGGCGCCCGACCGGCGTCCGAAGCTCTTCAACACCATCCGCGTGGAGGACCCGGAGCTTGTGCAGGAGCTGAGCCGCCACGGTGTGAAGTTTACGGGAGTCATCGAGAGCACCTTCGCGCGGGACGTGCTGTCCTGGGTGCTCCCGGTCGTGGTGTTTTTCGGCATTTGGCTCTTTATCTTTCAGCGGCTGGGGCAGACGCAGGGGGGATTCATGCGGGTGGGCCAGTCCAAGGCCAAGATCTACATGGAGAAAGACATCAAGGTCACCTTCGCAGACGTGGCCGGCGTGGACGAGGCCAAGGAGGAACTGAAGGAAGTCATCGAATTCCTGAAGACCCCCGAGAAGTTCACCAAGCTCGGCGGCAAGATTCCCAAAGGCATCCTGCTCGTGGGCCCGCCCGGAACCGGCAAGACCCTGTTGGCCCGGGCCGTAGCGGGCGAAGCGAGCGCGCCGTTTTTCAGCATCAGCGGCTCGGAATTTGTTGAGATGTTCGTCGGTGTCGGCGCCAGCCGCGTCCGCGATCTCTTCGAGCAGGCCAAGGCCAAAGCGCCCTGCATCATTTTTATCGACGAGCTGGACGCCCTCGGCAAGGCGCGGGGCATCGGTCCCATGGCGCATGAGGAGCGCGAGCAGACGCTGAATCAGCTGCTCGTCGAGATGGACGGGTTCGATCCCCGCACCGGCGTCATTCTGATGGCGGCCACGAATCGCCCGGAAATCCTCGATCCGGCGCTGCTGCGCGCCGGCCGTTTCGACCGGCACGTGCTCGTCGATCGGCCCGATAAGATCGGTCGAACGGCCATCTTGCAGGTGCATGCCAAGAAGGTGGCGCTGGCCCCGGAGGCCAATCTCGAGGTGGTGGCGGGCATGACGGCCGGATTCTCCGGGGCGGACCTCGCCAACGTCATCAATGAAGCGACGCTGCTGGCGGTGCGGCGCGGGAAGGATCGGGTGGGGCTCGACGAACTGCAAGAGGCCGTCGAACGGGTGATCGCCGGGCTGGAGAAGAAAAACCGCGTCCTGAACAAGATGGAAAAAGAGCGGGTGGCCTACCATGAAACCGGGCATGCGATCGTCGCCCTCTCGATGCCGGGCGCGGATCAGGTGCAGAAAATTTCGATCATCCCGCGCGGCATCGCGGCGCTCGGCTATACGCTCCAGTTGCCGACCGAAGATCGCTTTCTCATGACGAAGACGGAGCTTGAAAACAAGATCGCCGTCCTGCTCGGCGGACGGATCGCGGAAGAGCTGATCTTCGGCGAGGCGTCCACCGGCGCGCAGAACGATCTGGTGAAAGCCACGGATATCGCCAAGAGCATGGTGAAGGCCTACGGCATGAGCGAGAAGCTGGGGACCATCACGCTGGAGCGGGAGCGGCAGCCCCAGTTCGTGCAGCTCCAGGTTCCCCAGGAGAAAGGCGACTATTCGGAGGACACCGCGCGCGAGGTCGACTGCGAGGTGCGCCGGATCATCGACGAGCAGTATGATCGCGTGAAGGGGCTGCTCGCCTCCGCGCGGGCGTCGCTGGTGGCCGGCGCCACGATTCTGCTCGAGAAGGAAGTCATTTCCGGAGCAGAGCTGAAAGCTATCATGGACAAGGCCTGAGGCCGGGGGCTCAGGTCCGCGGGGAAGGCCTGCGAGGCGGAGGGAGGAGCGAATGCGCAGATGGACGCTGACCGTGTGGATCCTGCTGATGCTCGTGTCGGTCCTGCAGTGGGGATGTGAAAGCCTGCGGCCATCCGAGGAGCCGAACTGGACGCGAGCCTCCATCGGCGACGTGGCGGAGGTGGCGGGCCGTTGGGAGGGGCTCATGACCAGTGCGCCGGCGGCGCATCATCTGACGGGAGACGATTGGGTGCGCGCGACGATCGGTCCGGATGGGGCCTATGAGTTTGCCAGCTACCGGATGATCGGCGTCTTCAGCGGGAAGGGCACGGCGGCGTTGGAAAACGGCGATCTCGTTTCCCGCACCGATCGGGGCCGCATCCTCTGCTCCCTCTACGTGGCGGGAGGTCGGCGCATGCTGCGGGTCACGGGGGTGACCGGTGATGGGGTCGAACTCTCGGCGAGGCTCATGCCCGTCCGGTGAGGAGCGAACTCATGTGGCGAGGCGGCCTCGCGCCGATGGTGGGAATGGCCGTGACGCTGCTGGCCGCGCAGGCGGCGGCGACGGATGCCCCGGTTTCCGGAGCGGCCCCCACGGCGGTCGACTGCCGCTATGCGGGGACACCGGAACCGGCGAATTTGTCGGACTCGGCCGAATCGGTCAACGAGGCCTTCCCGAGCGACGACGTCTTCCGGCCGCTCCTAGCCGATCCCAAGCAGCCGCAATTCTTCGCGACCTATCAAGCGGTCCGTGTGCGGGATGCCAAGACGAGCGCGAACGTCGGATCGGTCGGGTTCGGGGAAAACTTCGGCTTTCACACGAGCCGGCGAGGCTGCAACGGGTGGCAGGTCGGCGTGCTGGCCGGGGTGTTCGCCCAGTTCGATCTGGACGCCGCTTCATCCGATCTGATCAATGCGGACTACGTCATCGGCGTGCCCCTGTCCTGGCGAGGCGGCGCCTGGTCGAGCCGGGTTCGGCTCTACCATCAGAGCAGCCACGTGGGAGATGAATTCCTGCTGGGCCGCCCCGGCTTCAACCGGGTCAACTTGAGTTTCGAGGAGCTTGAGGCGTTGCTTTCCTACGATTATCGATGGCTCCGGGTCTACGGCGGAGGCGGCTACTTGCTCCACCGCGAACCGGATCTCCAGCGGTCTCGGGCCCAAGGGGGATTCGAGCTGCGGGGGACGGCGCGTCGATCACCCATCCTGACGAAAGAATTGCCGGGTTTACGGATGACGCCGATCGCCGGCGTGGACTTCAAGGCTTTTGAGGAGCTGGAGTGGATCATCAACTCGAACGTCGTGGCGGGGCTCGAATGGGCTCGCGAAGGGGCGCCTCGTCGGTTTCGCTTTCTGGTGAACTACTACCATGGCTTTAATCCTTACGGACAATTCTTCGCGCAGAAGATCGAGACCGTCGGCGCAGGCCTGTACTTGGCCTTCTGAAAGGAGGACCACGCCGTCATGATGAAAGGAATCGGGTACGGAGCCATACTCTGGATGAGCCCCTATGTGACGGCGATCCCGCTGCTCTCGCTCATGAAGACCGATCTTCTCCTGTTCAAAACGATCATGATGCTGGAGGGGGCGCTTGTCGGGGCGGCCCTGATGGTGTGGTATTTTCTCGACGTCAAGGGCGAGTACTTGCGAGAGGGCATTCGTCTGGCCGTTGTCTGGGTGCTCGTGGGCTGGCTCTCGGACTTCGTGGCGCTGATTCCCTTTGCCGAATTGACGCTGCCACGCTACTTCATTGAGATCGGGTTGCGATACCTTGCGATTGCGGCCCCAACGGTGGCAGTGGGATTCGTGCTGGAGCGCAGGGCTCGCCCAGCGACGCCCTCGCTGGGATAAGACGGGGGAAAGGCTCTCTCGTCAGGAGATCGGAGGCGGCCCTCGCTTGATGGAACGGATCGGCGGGTGAGCCTGTTGCCTCTCTCAGTAAATCAAAGGATACTCGGCCGATGATGATCCCGGATGCGCAGAGTTTGACGGTCCGTTCGCTGGGGCCTTGCCGTGTCCCTTCGCCGCTGCGCGGGCGGCTGGGGCCGAGCATGGACGAATCGCGCCGGGTGCTGGTGGCCTCCGATGTGCCGACGCTCCGCGCCTCCATGGAGCCGGGGAGTGTCATCCCCTCATTCGAGCCGGCGGGGCCGCGCGCGGACCTGTTCTTCGATCCGGCCCGCCTCACGTGCGGTGTCGTCACGTGCGGCGGACTCTGCCCGGGCGTCAACAACGTGATTCGATCCCTGGCGATGACGCTGCACTACGGCTACGGGGTCTCCCGGATCCTCGGCTATCGCTATGGCTACGCCGGGCTGTCGTCTCAGAGCCGGTTCGAGCCCCTGCCTCTGACGCCGGTAGTGGTGGAGAGCATCCACGTGCAAGGCGGGACCCTGCTCGGCTCCTCGCGCGGCCCCCAAGACCCCGGCGATATGGTCGACAGGCTGGCGCGTGATGGCGTCGGGGTCTTGTTCGCCATCGGCGGCGATGGCACCCTGCGCGGCACCCATGCCATCGTCGAGGAAATCACCCGCAGGGGGCTTCCGATTGCCGTCGTGGGCGTGCCGAAAACCATCGACAACGATCTCGACTGGATCGAGCGGAGCTTCGGCTTTGCCACTGCGGTCGAGGAAGCGAGAACGGTCATCGTCGGGGCGCATGCGGAGGCCCGCGGGGCCTGGGATGGCATCGGCTTCGTGAAACTCATGGGCCGCCAGTCCGGGTTCATCGCCGCGCATGCGAGTCTGGCCAACAGCGATGTGAACTTCTGTCTGGTCCCGGAAGTCCCGGTCGTGCTCGACGGCCCAAAGGGTTTTCTGAGCGCGCTGGAGCGGCGCCTCGACGAGAAGCATCATGCCGTCGTGGTCGTGGCGGAAGGCGTGGGACAGGAGTGGCTGCAAGATCCGGCGCTGGCGGCGCATGACGCCTCGGGCAACGTTCGACTGAAAGACATCGGCCAGTTTCTCCACGAACGGATCGCCGCCTACTTTGCCGGGCGTGGCCGGGAGGTCACGATCAAGTACATCGACCCGAGCTATACGATTCGAAGCCTGCCCGCCAACTCCATCGACGCCGAATTCTGCCTGATGCTGGGCCAACATGCCGCCCACGCCGGTCTGGCCGGCAAGACCGATACGGTGATCGGCTATTGGAACCAGCGCTTCACCCATGTGCCGATCCCGCTCGCCGTCGCCTCCCGCAAGACCCTCGATCCCAGCGGCGCCACCTGGCAATGCGTCCTCGAAGCCACCGGCCAGCCGG
>CAYZTJ010000104.1:0-12127 GCA_964481215.1 uncultured Nitrospira sp.
GCCCGGCGGCACGGGAAGACCGTCACCTTCATGCCGAAGCCGCTGTTCGGAGATAACGGCTCCGGCATGCACACGCATCAGAGCATCTGGAAAGACGGCAAGCCGCTGTTCGCGGGGAAGGAATACGCCGGCATCTCGGAGCTCTGCTTGAACTACATCGGCGGGATTTTGAAGCATGCGCCGGCCTTGGCGGCCTTCACCAATCCCACGATGAATTCATACAAGCGTCTGACGCCGGGCTTCGAAGCGCCAGTTCTGCTGGCCTATTCGAGCCGCAACCGGTCGGCGGGCATCCGTATTCCGATGTATTCGCCCAGCCCCAAGGCAAAGCGGATCGAGGTGCGCTTCCCGGATCCCGCGGCCAATCCCTACATCGCCTTCGCGGCCATGCTCATGGCCGGGCTGGATGGGATCGAGAACAAGATCAACCCCGGCGCGCCGATGGAGAAGGATCTCTACGATCTGGAACCGAAGGAATTGGCCAAGGTGCCGACGATGCCGGGCAGCTTGGACGATGCCTTGCGGAATCTGGAAAAGGACCATCAGTTCTTGCTGAAGGGCGGCGTGTTCACAGAAGACTTGATCGAGACCTGGATTTCCTACAAGCGGAGCAAGGAAGTCGATCAGGTGCGGCTGCGGCCGCACCCCTATGAGTTCTTCCTGTATTACGATTGTTAGGTTTCGTTGGCGTCGGTTAACGGAGATCAGAGGCGGGGTCCCGGGCGGCGGGGCCCCGCAAGGTAGGGGAGTCTCCGAATACGGTGGGGCTTGCAGGGCCGATAGGGCCCGTGCTATAAGGGACAATCGCGGCCGGCGAAACAATGGCGTTCCGCAGGCGGTGCCCGACATAGCAGAGCGAACGGACAATGGCGTCCGTCATCTCGTACAGATGGCGGACGCTTTTTTTTTGATCCGAGGACGCGTGGGGCCAAGACCGGGGCTCCCGGCAAGCATCCTCGTCGAATGAACGGGAGGGGACCATGAGCGAAGCAGGTAGCGGAATGCATGCCGAGCCGAGCGACGGTGGAACTCAGGCGGCGACCGATCAGCCGATCGAGCGGGCGATGAGGCAGTCGGTTGTGGACGCGACCCTTCGGGCTGCGGACCCATCGCGTCGCCAGATTCTCGCCGGCCTTGGAAGCGCGGCGCTGTTGGCGGCGATCGGCGAGGTGTTGCCGTGGTCCCGCATGATGGCCTTGGCCGCCGAGCCCGTCGGCAAGCCGGAGAAAACCGATCTCAGCATCGGCTTTATCCCGATCACCTGCGCCACCCCGATCATCATGGCGGAGCCGATGGGCTTCTACAAGAAGCACGGGTTGAACGCGACCGTGAAGCGAGCCGCCGGCTGGGCGATGATCCGCGACTGGGCCATCAACAAAGAAGTGGATGCCGCCCATATGCTCACCCCGATGCCGCTCGCCATCACGTTGGGCGTCGGCTCGCAACCGGTGCCGTTCTACATGCCCGCCGTCGAAAACATCAACGGCCAGGCGATCACCCTTCACATCAAGCACAAGGGGATCAAGACGGCCGCCGACATGAAGGGGTTTCGGTTCTGCGTCCCATTCGATTTCTCGATGCACAACTACCTCCTCCGGTACTTCCTGGCGGAAGGCGGCGTTCACCCGGACAAGGATGTGCAGATCCGCGTGGTCCCGCCGCCCGAGATGGTGGCGAATCTCAAGGCGGGCAACGTGGACGGCTATTTGGCGCCCGATCCCTTCAATCAGCGCGCCGTGTACGAGAATGTCGGGTTCATTTTCAAATTGTCGAAGGAGATCTGGGATCGGCATCCCTGCTGTGCGTTCACCCTCTCGCAGGAGTTTGCCACGACCCATCCCAATACGTTTCTGGCGCTGTTCAAGGCGATCGTCGAGGCGACCCACTATGCTTCCAAGCCCGAACATCGCAAGGAAATCGCGTCGGCCATCGCGCCGACGAACTACCTGAATCAGCCCGTGGTGGTGTTGGAGCAGGTTCTGACCGGCACCTACGCCGATGGGTTGGGCGGCATCAAGAAGGAGCCCAGCCGCATCGACTTTGACCCGTACCCCTGGCACTCCATGGCCATCTGGATCCTGACGCAAATGAAGCGGTGGGGACATCTCAAGGGAGACGTGAACTACAAGTCGGTGGCCGAAAAGGTCTATCGGGCGGCGGATTGCGACCGAATCGCGAAGGATTTGGGACTGCCGACGCATGCAACGACCGTCATGAAGCACTCGATCATGGGCAAGGAATTCGACTCGGCCCAGGCCGAGGCCTACGTGAAGAGCTTCAAGATTCACAGCATGGCGTGAAGCGAAAGGATCCTCGATCGATGGGCGCGCAGACCACCAAGAACCCCTGGATCATCACGGTCTTTCTCCTGCTGCTCTTCTTGACGGCGTGGCATCTCGTGACGCTTCGGGCGGCGTTTGACCCGAAGGGGCTGACCGAAGAGCAGCTTCAGCTCATGGAGTTCAACGGCGATATCATGCGGCAGGCCGACGGGACGTACGTCTGGAATCCGGAGAAAGAAAAGGTGAAGGGCATCCCGGGTCCTGTGGCCGTGCTGCTGAAGGCCCGAGAAGAACTGAGCGAAGCCTTCGTGAAGAAGGGCACGAACGATCACGGGATCGGGTATCTCGTGCTCTACACCGTGTCTCGATTCGGGGCGGGGTTTCTCGTCGCGTCGGCGGTCGCAATCGTCTTTGGCATCTTGCTGGGACTCAACAAGGTCCTCTATCGCGCGGTCAATCCCTTCATCCAGATTCTGAAGCCCATCTCGCCGCTGGCTTGGATGCCGCTTCTTCTGTATACGGTGAAGGATCCTAAATGGACGGCGGTCCTCGTGGTCTTCATGGCCTCCTTGTGGCCCACCCTGGCCACCACGGCGTTCGGCGTCAACGGACTTCGCAAGGACTATCTGCACGTGGCGGCAATTCTGCAGTTGTCGTGGTTCAAGCGTCTCTTCTTGGTGATTTTGCCTGGCGCGGCTCCAACGATCGTCAACGGCCTCAGAATCTCGTTCGGCAGCGCGCTCGTCGCGGTCGTGCCGGCGGAGATGTTGTTGGGCGAACTGGGCGTGGGCTACTTGAGTTGGATCGAATGGAACAACCTGGACATCTCAGGCGTGTTGTTCGCAATCTTGGTCGTCGGCTTCGTCGGCGTCATGCTGGACTCGGGCTTCAACAAGCTGGCGGCCTTCGTGACCTATCAGGAGTAATCGATGGCATTCTTGCAGGTTGACCACGTCAGCAAGTTCTTTCCCAACTCGTCCGGCGAAGGGCACGTGTGTATTTTCAAAGACGTGACGATCAAGGTCGAGAAGGGGGAATTTGTGACGGTCATCGGGCACTCGGGCTGCGGGAAAAGCACGCTGCTCAACATCATCGCCGGGCTGGATCACGCGTCGGAGGGCGGTGTCTTACTGGGGGGACGTGAAATCACCGGTCCGGGACTCGATCGCATGGTCGTGTTTCAGAATTTTTCTCTCATGCCGTGGATGACGGTGTTCGACAACATCAAGCTTGCGGTGAAGGCCGCCTATCCGACCTGGTCTTCCGAACAGATCGCCGCCCATGTGATGAAGTATGTCGAACTCGTCGGCCTGAAGGGCGCCGAGGGCAAGAGGCCGGCGGCGCTTTCCGGTGGCATGAAGCAGCGGGTCGGACTGGCCCGAGCCTTCTCGATCGAACCGAAGGTCTTGCTTCTGGATGAGCCGTTCGCGCAGATCGACGCCCTCACCCGCGGTGTGATCCAAGAAGAGTTGATTCAGATGTGGAACACGACCCGAAACACGGTCTTCATGGTGACGCATGATGTCGACGAGGCGATCCTCTTATCGGACCGCATCATTTTGATGACCAATGGACCCTCCGCGCAGATCGGGGAGATCGTGGACGTCGACATCGATCGGCCGCGCTCGCGGGAAAGCATTTTGGACCATCCGTCGTACTACAAAATTCGGAACCATGTGATCCATTTCCTGGTGCGTCATGCCAAACATTAGGATGCCCGCTCTGGACCGCAACGGCCGTACCCATGATGGAAATGAGGCCGATCGCATGAGTGGTGGAGCAGGTCGCGAGCATCGTTGATCTCACACAATCACAACGGGAGGCCGTTCATGGAGAAGGATAGACTGCGGACGGAGATCAAGGAAAAGCGGGTGGCGAAGGGCGTCACCATCAAGGATCTGGCGAAGGCCGTAGGCAAGAATCCCACGTTCGTCGCCGCGGCGCTCAGGGGCAATCATCGGTTGACGCCGAAGGAAGCGCAAAAGGCTCGGAAGCTGATCGGGCTCAACGAGGAGCAGACCGAGTTCTTGACCAAGTTCCCGGTCCGCGCGGACTATCCGAATACGACCGATCCGTTCAAGTATCGGTTGGTGGAAATCATCGGGGTGTACGGCGATGCGCTGCGCGACATGGCCAACGAAATGTTCGGCGACGGGATCATGAGCGCGATCGACTTCACCTTGGATGTGGAGCGGGTGACCGGCAGCCAGGGCGAAGCGCGCTGCAAGATTACCTTGAACGGCAAGTGGCTGGAGTACAAGACGTTCTAAAGGTCTCCAGACAGAGCCCGTAAGCGTAAGTTACTGCGAATGAGCGGTGGTGGGGCTACAATGACGTGGCCGCACCACCCTGGCAACGGCGCCAGGCTTGTGGCAGGGGAGCCCTGAGTATCGGCTTCCTGTCACGACCCTGGCGTTGTTTCTTTTCATGACACTGTGATCAGCGAGAGAGTGCGGTGCGCGTTCCCATGATGGCGAGAGCGGATACGGATGGGGGCAGGGATGACCGTCAATAAGGGAAAGGCAGATTCATGACAAGAGGAAGGTTCCAAGCGGCTTGGCTTCTGCTGGTGGCGTTGATTGTGCTTGCTTGTTGGAGCGAGGCGGCGTGGGCGCAAGGAGGAACGCCACATGAAGCGGTGCGCCCGTCCCACGTCACCGTGAACGCAGCCGATACCGCCTGGGTTCTGGTGTCCGCGGCCCTGGTGCTGGCCATGATCGTGCCCGGACTGGCGTTGTTCTATGGAGGGCTCGTGAGGAGCAAGAACGTCCTGGGGACGATCATGCAGAGTTTTGTCGCCCTGTGCCTGGTGTCTGTGCTCTGGATCGTGGTGGGCTATAGTCTGGCTTTTGGGCCGGATCAGTGGGGGATCATCGGCGGCCTCGACTGGGTCGGGTTGAGCGGCGTCGATTTGACGCCGCACGTCGCCTATGGTCCGACCATCCCACATCAGGCGTTCATGGTGTTTCAGCTGATGTTTGCCGCCATCACGCCAGCCTTGATCACCGGGGCATTCGCCGAGCGGATGAGATTCAGCGCCGTGGTGATGTTCACGGTGTGCTGGTCCCTGTTGGTCTATACGCCGATCGCGCACTGGCTCTGGGGCGGAGGATGGCTTGGCCGCCTTGGCGCGTTGGATTTCGCCGGCGGGGCGGTCGTCCACCTGAGTTCCGGGATCAGCGCCTTGGTGTGCGCGGTGGTCGTCGGCGCTCGCCACGGCTACGGCAAAGACTACATGGCGCCTCATAATCTGCCGCTGACATTGTTGGGGACCGGCTTACTGTGGTTCGGATGGTTCGGGTTCAACGGCGGGAGCGCCTTGGGGGCGAATCAAACGGCGGCGGTCGCCGTCGTCGCCACGCATGCGGCTGCGGTGGCGGCGGCCCTTGCCTGGATGGTCACGGAATGGATCCATCGCGGTGCGCCGACCGTCCTGGGGCTCGCGAGCGGGGCCGTCGCCGGGTTGGCCATGGTGACGCCGGCCGCCGGATATGTCGGACCGCTGTCCGCCGTCGCGATCGGGCTGGTCGCCGGGTCCCTGTCATACTGGACTATCCTCAAAAAAGAGAGGTTCGGTTTCGACGATTCTCTGGATGTCGTCGGCATCCATGGAGTGGGTGGCGTCGTGGGCATGTTGCTGACCGGCCTTCTCGCGTCCAGAGCGGTGAATGCCGGAGGGGCCGACGGGCTGCTATTCGGGAATCCGCTGTTGTTCGGCGCGCAAGCGCTGGCCGTCTGCGTGGTAGGCGCGTTCTCTGCCTTCGGGACCTTCGGCATTCTCAAGGTCGTCGATCGAGTCGTCGGGTTGCGCGTATCGCTTGAGGAGGAGCGGAGGGGGCTGGATCTCAGCCAACACAATGAACGGGCCTATTCGTGATGAGGCGAAAGGCCATGGGCAATCGGGTCGAACGAAATGAATCTCGGGGCTCTCTCGGCAAGACCATGACGGAGTGTCGCTGATGCGGCCGGATCACACATTGTGGGGCTTGATTTCCACCATCTTTGTCATGCTGACCATACCGGGCGTGGCCCTCTTTTATGGCGGCATGGTGCGCAAGAAGAGCGTGCTCAATACGATCGCGCTCCCACTCGGCGCGTTTGCCTTGGTCTCGCTCGTAGGGATTCTCCAACACGAGACCGCACGCATCGTTCGTGGGGAGGGGGCGTCGGGCGAAGGGTCCGTCCTGCTGATGCCCCACGCGTTGATGGCCTCGTTGGCGCTTGCGCTGATCGCGGGAGGAATCATCGAGAGAATCCGATTCTCGTTCTTTCTGCTGTTCGGACCCTTGTGGGCTGTACTGGTGTACGGCCCGCTCTCGCATTGGCTCTGGGGCGGCGGGTGGCTGGGGCGTCTCGGCGCGTTGGATTTTGCCGGCGGAGCGGTCATCCATATCAGCGCGGGAGTCGCCGCGTTGGTGATGACCCTCATGGTTGGGCCTCGGCTGGGGTATGGGCGCACAGAGATGATCCCGAACCATTTGCCGCTGTCATGTTGCGGCGCCGCCTTGATGTGGCTGGGCTGGTTTGGATTTTCGGCCGGCGTGACTCCAAACGCAATGGAGACGGTCACGGTAGCCTTTGTGGCCATCCAAGTATCCGCCGCGGCCGCGGCCTTGACGTGGATGGCGGCGGAATGGCTCCAGCGTGACAAGCCGACGGTGTTGGGCCTAGTCAGCGGAGCCGTGGCCGGACTGGTGGCGATTGCGCCTGCCGCCGGCTATGTCAGCCCTCTGTCGGCTGTCGTCATCGGCGTCGGGGCAGGCGGGCTCTGTTATATGGTAGTGAACTACGTCAAATTGATTCTCGGCTACGATGATTCACTCGACGTCTTCGGGATGCATGGCGTCGGGGGGACGTGGGGCATGATCGCGGCGGGACTCTTTATGTCCACCGAAGTGAATCCGGAAGGCAGCGACGGGTTGTTCTACGGGTATCCCTACCAATTCTTTGTCCAAGTGCTGGCCGTCCTCGTCACCTGGGTCGTCGCCGGGGGCGTGACGTGGCTTCTCATGTTTGTCTTGCGGCGCGCGCTGGCGCCGAGGGTGGATCAACAGGCCGAGATGATGGGGCTGGATCTCGCGCTCCATCAAGAAAAGGGATAGCCGTGAAGAATTGGATCATTGATTCATTGCATCATTGACGATTGTTCTGCAAATGAATCAATGACTCAATGAATCAATCGTCAATTTGTGAGGAGCTATGGCCATTATTCATGATGATATCGGGCGTCGCCGGTTCCTCAGTCAGGCGGTGATGGGGTTCGGCCTGCTGTTCGGATTGGGCACGTTGGCCCTGCGCTTTGCGCAGTTCCTGGTTCCGCGTCGTGCGCCGAGGCAGTCTGAGGCGGTGCTGATCGGCAACGAATCGAAAATTCCGATGGGCGATGCCCTCGGAATGGACCTCAGCGGGCAGAAAATTCTGGTGCTGAGAACGGAAGAGGGCGTGGTCGCATTCTCCCGGCGGTGCACCGATCTCGGCTGCCTCGTGTCCTGGAGCAAAGAGCGCGAGCAGTTCCTCTGTCCCTGCCATCAGGGGGTGTATGACAAGACCGGGCGAAACATTGCCGGACCGCCCCCCCGTCCCTTGGACCGGTTCGACATTGTGAAACGAGGCGGGCAGTTGTACGTCAACATTCAAAGCGCGTAGCGCAGAGGGCCGGGCGCCGTCTGCCGGCATCCAAGGCGGCGACCGTTCTCGACACTCGTGACTCGGCGCTTTCCCAGGGGTGGCACATGACGTCGATCGACACACAGATGGCGCAGTCGGAGACATCGCCCAAAGGCAAGACCTGGATCGACTATATCCAGAAGGATCTTCCGGAACATCTCGAATGGTGGCCGTATACGCTTGGAGCGATACCGTTGACCCTGCTCGGGCTCCTCATCGCCACGGGGTTGATGCTGACGTTCTACTATGTCCCGTCGCCAGAAAAGGCCTACGAGAGCGTCGAGCAGCTGACCAACGAAGTCTATCTCGGCTGGTTTGTGCGGGGCGTGCACAAGTATTCCGTGGATCTGATGTTCCTGTTCTTGCTGTTCCACGTGATTCGCGTGTTCATCACCCGAGCCTACCGTCCACCGGGGGAACTGAAGTGGGTGAGCGGCTCGATCGTGCTGCTGGTCACCTGTGCGATGGGGTTCACGGGCTATTCATTGGTGTACGACAATGTCTCGTATTGGGGCATGACCGTGGTTACAAATATGGTGGGGACGTTGCCGGTGATCGGGACGCCGCTGTTGCATCTCCTGCGCGGCGGCGACGAGGTGTCCGCCGGCACCCTTTTACGGCTCTACGATTTGCACACGAAACTGCTTCCCGTCTTGCTGGGCGGCCTGGTGGTGGGCCATGTTCTGGTCGTCCGGATCCTCGGGTTCGCGGAGGTGAAGGGAAGCGCCCATTTTCACCCGTTTTACCCCGAGCATACGTTGAAGATGGGGGCGATTGCGATCGGCCTGCTCGTGCTCATCGTGGATCTGGTCATGATCTTTCCGCCGACGCTGGGACCTCCGGCCAATCCACAGGAGGTGGCATCCGACGTCTCTCCTCCCTGGTATTTTTCGGCGCCGTTCATGTGGATCTCGTTGCTTCCCGGTCCGGTGGCGATCTGGACGTTGCTGGGGGGGGGCGGGCTCTTTGTGGTGTACCCGTTCGTGGATCGAGAATTGTCGCGGCGTGGATGGCCGATGGAGCTTGTCAATGCCGTGGTCGGCGCAAGCGTTGCGGGAATGGTCGCCGTACTGATGTACTTGGATGCGCGAATGTGACAACGGACGAGAGGCAGGGGCTATGGGGAAGACAGTCGCCCTATCGCCCATTGCGTAGTGCCTGAGAGTCGAGGAGGAGCAATGGAACATCCTATGGACAATGATCCCCATGAGGGAACGACCAGCCACAACGGCAAGATGAACTTCGCCCGCTACATGATCGGCGGGCTCTGTCTCGTGCTGTTCCTGGCATTGACAGGGGTCGGCTATATCCAGATCGAAGAACGGCGAGGCGGTGGGGTCCGGCCGTTCATCTCCGCAGAAAACAAGCGGTGTATTGATTGTCATCAGGCGAAAGATGTCGCGATCGGGGGGATCAACGACTGGAAAGTCAGCCGCCACGCCCCGAAGGGGATCGGGTGCATCGAGTGCCATCAGGCGGAAAAGGGAGAGGCCGACGCCTACGAACATTACGGCTCGATGGTGTCCACGCTCGTCACGCCGAAAGACTGCATGCGCTGTCACGACAAGGAGGCGAAAGAATTTGAGAAATCCCATCATGCGAAGGCGGCCCAGTTCATCGGCTCGCTGGACAATTTTCTCGGCAACGTCGTCGAGGGGCCCGAGGTCGGCACCACCGGATGCGCGGGCTGTCATGGAAGCGTGGTGAAAGTGATGGAGGGCGGAAAACTGCATCCGGCTACGTGGCCGAATTCGGGGATCGGGCGAGTCAACCCGGACGGGTCGAAAGGGACCTGTTCGGCCTGCCACGCGCGACACGGGTTTTCCATCGCGCAGGCGCGGCAACCTGAAAGCTGCGGCCGGTGCCACATGGGACCGGACCACCCGCAGATTGAAGCCTATTATGAGAGCAAGCACGGTGTCATGTTCACGGCGAACAAGGACAAGATGAAGCTGAACCATCCCAAAGAGCAGTGGCTGCCAGGCAAGGATTATCTCTTCCCCACCTGCGCGACCTGTCACATGAGCGCCACCGGCGTGCAGGAGGTGACGCACGACGTCGGCGATCGCATCAGCTGGACGTTGCGGCCGGTGATTTCGACGCGCCTCGAGAATTTCGAAGACCGGCGGAAGGCCATGACGCAGGTGTGTTCCTCGTGTCACAGCGGTGAAATCGTCGAACGATTCTTCACGCAGATGGACAGCGGCGTCACGCTCTATAACGAAAAGTTCGGCAAGCCGGCGAAGGCGGCGATGGACCGGCTGAAAGACATGGGCAAGATCACGCCGACGCCCTTCGATGAGGAAATTGAATGGGTGTTTTACGAGCTCTGGCACCATGAGGGGCGGAGGGCCCGTCATGGCCTGTCCAAGATGGCGCCCGACTATGTCCATTGGCAGGGATTCTACGAGGTGGCGAAACATTTCTATACCAAGTTCCTGCCCAAGGTGCGGGAGCTGTCCCCGCAAGTGGCCAAGGAACTTCTTGCGCAGGAAACGCACCGGTGGATTGAGAAGGGCCTGACCAAGGAGGAGATCGCGCAAATGCTGGAGTTCTATGACAAAGAGATGCAGGGCAAGCGTGGCGGGGGGTAAGTCAGCGAGGACGTACAAGAGGTGCCCGCTGCCTCCCTAATGGCGGAGTCTATACCCTGGATCTCCTACCGTGTTGCGTCAGCTCTGAATCAGACTCCGGTATCGGCCTGGCTCAACAGATCCGCGCGCGGCTCTCATCCCGCGCGAAGACAAGGGACGCAAGGTGCCGTGTCCCTGCGCGTCTCGGTTCAGCAAGATCAGCGGGTCGATGATATTTCCGCAGATGAGGCAAGCCCATCCGTCATACTCCCAGATATGGCCGGCCTCGAAGTGCGTGGCGACGCTCAGTCCCCCACAGCGTTGACAAATCATGGGGTCCTCCCTGGGTATGAATGAATAAGAGAGCGTGAGCTCAGATGTCCGGGATGATAAAGGGCGAAAGCCGAGTTGTGTCGAATTGTCGGAAAGGGGACAAGGGGCGCGGCGATTCAAGAGCTGGCCGCGTCGAAGAGTCTGTGTGCTACGGAGGGCCATGCCCCACCTGCAAAAAAAAGGTGGTAGCTCTTTATGAACAGTCTAACTCCCATGGTGCTTCTGGTCAACCCGTCCTCATCGTGAGCTCTCGCCAGTCAGGAGTAGAGGGGGCTCGATCTTCCTCCATTGACAGAACGAGGGACGTGGGAGTAAGAAAAAAGAGTCTTTCTCACATCTGCTCATAGAGGTGGAAGATGGAAGCCCTCACTCCACCGGATCAGGAGAGCCCGCCGGCCTGAAGGCGGGTGATTGGAATAGAGCGCGCGCGTTTCACACCAAGTCGCCTTCCTCCTTTAGGCCGAGCGATTTCTTCTTCCCATAACCACAGGCAAGGGCTGGGTGCCTCAGTCTCCCATGAGGGCCTCGCGCTGATGAAGAGCGAGCGTAAGCCCTTCACCCCGAAAGGAGGTTGCCGTGCGTGTGCATGATGTCATGTCGACCGGGATCATGACGGCGAGGCCGACAGATACGGTGCGGTCGGTCGTGATCAAAATGATCAATCGCCACTGCGGGGCGATTCCCGTGGTCGAAGGAAATGGACAGCTGGTTGGGATGATGACCCTGCGGGACGTCCTGCTGCCGCTCTATCCGAACTACGGAGACTACATTCACGATAGCGTACACAGTCGTGACTTTATCGAGATGGAAGAGGGCTATGCTGAGGTGCTGGGAAAGAAAGTCGAAGACGTCATGAGCCGGAATCCCATGACCGTCTCATCGAACATGCCCGTGCTCGAAGCCGCGTCCTACATGGGAATCAAGAACTTTCGCCGGATTCCAGTCGTCGACAAGGGAATCTTAGTCGGCATGGTCAGCATCGGCGACATTAACCGCGGATTATTCTTTGAACGGAGCCTGATGCAGCACTGAACTGAGATCCGAGGAGTAGCGGAGAAAACTGCATTGATCATGCGATGACGGCGAGTGTCGGTCTCTGCATCAAAAGCATCACCGCACACTGCGACGCGAGATTGATCCAAAGGGCCCCGACCTCTTTTTTGTCCGCGCAGTATCAGTGTAGGCAGGCCGGCTGACGACGGGCGGGCTGCTTCGGGTCCGCCATGATGCAGCGATGCCGGGCTCCTCTTAGAGTCATATAGCTGGCCGCTC
>CAYZTJ010000105.1:0-12092 GCA_964481215.1 uncultured Nitrospira sp.
GAAAGGCGAGCCCGATGGCCCCCGGCGAGAACTTCACGGATGAATCCGACATGATTCGTCCTCCTTCAGTGACAGGTTGACTGATCAATAATTTCCTAACCGCAGTGCCTGCTTGGTAAAGGTGGAGAGCAGGGGGCGTGCCAGCCTCCTGCAGGCAGCAAGGTGATTTCATGTCAGGAACTGACTAGACCGCCCACCTTTTACAGGGCGAGGGAAGGGATGCCAGCGGCGGGAGGCCCCGGCATCTGCTTCGCTTCAGGCTGTGGAAATCGGAGACCTATTCGCTGGAATCTGTTGAGGAATTTTCTGATCCCCCCTGCGGAGCTTCGCGCAATGTCCGTGAGGGACAGTGCGATATTCCGCCTTCGGTCATTGCGGGAAAGTGGTCACTATCAGAGAGGCTCCTTTGATTGCCATGATTTGTCGAGGACAGTGGCCAATCTTCCTGTGGATCGTCACGGCTCGCTGGGGCATTCCAGGTCTCAGCTGGTCCGGAGAATGGCGCAAAAGGCGACAGCATCGCGTACCCCTTCAACCTAGGGCATTTCTTTAGATGAAGAAAGAATTTCTTGAAGAGGAGCGGGGTTGCGGGAAGCCACCCGCCTGGGCTTAAGTTACCAGCGCCTCTCCGGGCACAGTAGTTGCGAGACGCCGTCGTATGAGGCCCTCGTACGCCATGCAAAGCGAGCGAATCCCTCATCTTTTTTCACGGAAGGCTCTTCCGCTGATCGTCAGTGGGCTTTTCGTCCTTTGCCAGGTTGTGGGGACAATGTGCGTCTTGCCCAATCTCGTCGCGGCGGGAGAGACGGCGCAGCTGGCGGAAGACATCGCCCCCATGACGTGCCCCATGGATGGAACGATGATGTGTCCTCCATCGGCAGTATCGTCGTGGGAACGCCATGCAACCCATGGTCTCACACTGAACATCGATCATGCGCCGATCCCGGTCGGTCTTGCCGCCGTTCTCACTGGTTCATCAGTCCCGACGCTGTGGTCCTGGAGCAGTGAAGTCTCCACTGTGCCCATCTCCATAGCCTCCTCCTCGGTCCTTCGGATCTGATTCCACACCTCCAGTGTGTGCGCTGACGGCTTGCCTGGCAAGGCTAATGCAGGCGCCGATTCATCTCTTCCACTGTTCCGCTGGTCTGGAGGTGCAACCGTGAAACCATTACCAAGTCGATGGGCATTGTGGCTCGCCGCTGTCCTGACCTGTTCGCTCCTGGGCCTCGTTTTGCCGTTGACAGGACCCGCCTCCGCCGTGGCCGAGGATGTCCGACTCTCGCTCGCCGCTCTCATCGAGGAGATGGCGGCCCGCAGTCCCGAGATCAAGGCGGCTCGCCAGCGGTGGGAGGCGGCGAAGGCGGTCGTGCCGCAAGTGCAGACACTTCCTGACCCTCGACTCCAATTCGGCTATCAGCGCATGCCGATGACCGACCCCTTGCAAGGGGCCATGTACGGGTTCGGCCAGGAGATTCCGTTCCCCGGAAAGCTGAGTCTGAAAGGAGACATTGCCCGGCGCGACGCCGAACGGCTTGAACAGGAGTTCCACGCTCTGCGCCTCCGACACATCGCCGCCTTAAAGGAGGCCTACTTCAATCTGCACTACGTCCACAAGAGCATCGAGATTGTGGAGAAGAATAAGACGCTCCTCACGCAATTCGAAAAGACGGCCAAGGCCCGGTACGGCGTCGGCCAAGCGGCGCAGCAGGATGTGTTTCGCGCGCAGGTCGAACTGTCCCGCGTCCTCGATCGGTTGGCGGTGTTGGAGCAGCAAAAAGAGAGCCTGCATGCCGGGATCAATCGTCTCTTGAACCGCCCGCCCGCCGAGCCGCTCGGAACGCCCGAAGAAATTCAGACCACCATCATGACCGTCACGCTCCAGGAACTGAACCGACGGGCGGATGCGCTTTCGCCCGCTCTCATGGCCTCTGCCAAGAGTATCGATCGGTCCGAGCAGACGGTCTCGCTCGCCCGCCGTCAGTACCTGCCCGATTTTGATGTCACCGCGCTGGGTCTCCGGAATGATCGCATTAACGACAACGGATACCAGGTGATGCTGGGGATCAAGATTCCGCTGTTCTATGAAACCAAGCAGCGCCAGGGCGTCCACGAAGCGCTGGCCAATCTGTCCGGAGCGCGGGAGGACTTTTCATCCACCCGACAGGAACTGTTGTTCCAGGTGAAAGACGGATTCGTGCAGGCCCAGCGCGCCGAGCGGCTGATTACGATCTTACGCGACGCCATCATCCCTCAGGCCACGCTCGCCTTACAGGCTGCGCAAGCAGGGTATGGAGTGGGCAAGGTGGATTTCCTGACCCTGCTCAACAGCCTGCTGACCCTCCAAGAAAGCCAGTTGGAGCTTCACAGCGAGATGGTGAATCACGAACGCGCGCTGGCCAGACTGGAAGCGCTCACGGGCGGGACATTGAGCGGCCCGATGGAAGAAAGGAAATCAGGACCATGACCCGCTGGCGTCTCGCAGCCACGGGCATACTCCTTGTCGCGGCAGGGGCGGTGGTCTTCTGGCTCGTGTCTCGCCCCGCGCCCCCCCCGCCTGCAGACTCCGTGCAAAGTCCCATGGCGAATATGCCGGGGATGGAACAGTCCCGTGAGGGGTTAGGGGTGAGGGGTAAGGGGACAAGAGTTAACCAGGAGCCAAGTCTCCGGACGCCTGACGCCTCACGCCTCACGCACGAGTCAGGCACCGTGACGATTGCCCCGGAACGCCTGCAAACCATCGGCGTGAAGTATCAGGAAGTGGGGCGGCGGCCACTGGAGAAAGTGATCCGCACCGTGGGGCGCGTCGCGGTGGACGAACGCAAACTGGCCAAGGTCACCATCAAGTTCCATGGCTGGATCGAAGACCTGTTGGTGAGCGCCACCGGCGATCATGTCAAAAAGGGCCAGGTGCTCTTCACCATCTACAGTCCTGATTTGGTGGCGAGTCAGGAAGAGTATCTTCTCGCCGTGCGGGGGCGGACACAGCTGGGGAGCAGCGAGTTTCCCGAGGTCGCACAGGGGTCGAAGGACCTGCTCGAGGCGGCCAAACGTCGGTTCCAATTGTGGGATATCACCGAAGATCATATCCGCGAGCTGGAACGGACGGGGAAGGTCTTGAAGACCTTGCCGATCCACTCGCCCATTACCGGCACCGTGATCAAAAAGGAAGCCCTGGCGGGAGCCCATGTGGATCCAGGTCAGGAGCTCTACACGATCGCCGATCTTTCGCACATTTGGATCTTGGCGGACATCTATGAATACGAACTGTCGTTCGTAAAGAAAGAGCAGAAGGCGGCCGTCACCCTTTCCTATGATCCGAGCACGGTTCTCACCGGCCACGTGGGCTTCATCTATCCCACCTTGGACCCGAAGACTCGCACTGCGAAGGTGCGGTTCGAGCTCGATAATCCTGACGAGCAATTGAAGCCGGACATGTATGCCAACGTGGAGCTACGGGTGAACTTGGGAACTCGCCTGGTGATCCCGCGAGAAGCCATCATCGAATCCGGCCAAAAGCAAGTCGTGTTTCTTCATCACGGCGGTGGAAAGCTCGAGCCCCGCCTAATCAAGACCGGCGTCAGGACCGGCGAATGGTCTGAAGTACTCGCGGGGCTGCAAGAAGGCGAACACATCGTGACCTCGGCCAACTTTCTCATCGACAGCGAGAGCCGGCTCAAGGCGGCAGTGGACAGCATGGGCGGCATGGGCATGAAATAATGCCAAATGAAAAAGGCAAAATTTCAATGACTTCGATTTTTCATTTTGCATTTGTAATTTTACATTCGCGGTGACGCCCTATGGTCAACGCGGTCATCGAATACAGCGCGCGGAACCGCTTCATCGTGTTCCTGCTCGTCTTCTCCTTGGCCGCGGCCGGACTCTGGGCGATGCGGCAGACGCCGGTCGATGCGCTGCCTGACATCTCCGACACCCAGGTCATCGTCTATACCACCTGGCCGGGCCGGTCGCCGGATCTCGTCGAAGATCAGATCACCTACCCGATCGTCACGGCCTTACTGTCGGCGCCCAAGGTCACGGTCGTCCGCGGCTTCTCCGACTTCGGCTATTCCTACGTCTACATTCTGTTCAAAGACGGCACGGACATTTATTGGGCGCGCTCACGTGTCCTCGAACGGCTCAATCAACTCTCCGGGCGCATGCCGGAAGGCGTCACGCCGCAACTCGGCCCGGACGCCACGGGCGTGGGCTGGGTCTTCCAGTACGCGCTGGTGGACGAATCGGGCCAGCACGATCTGGCCGCGCTCCGCAGTTTTCAAGACTGGTATCTGCGGTATTGGCTGCGGGCGGTGGAAGGCGTGGCCGAGGTCGCCAGCATCGGCGGCTTTGTCCGCCAGTATCAGGTCAACCTCGATCCCACGAAGGTGCTCGCCTATCGCCTCTCGATTCCCTCGGTCGTGGAGACGATCCGTCAAAGTAACAACGACGTCGGCGGGCGTGTGGTGGAGTTTTCGGGGATCGAATATGTGGTGCGTGGCCGCGGATACATCAAGAACGTAGAGCATATCGAAAAGATCGCAGTCGGCGTCAATGAAAACGGGACGCCGATTCTTTTGCGTGATGTCGCCACCGTGCAGCTGGGGCCCGATATGCGCCGGGGTCTGGCTGAATTGGACGGTCAAGGAGAAGTGGCCGGCGGGATTGTGGTCATGCGGTTTGGCGAGAACGTTCCGCGTGTCATCGAGCGGGTGAAACACAAGCTCAAGGAGGTTGAGCCGTCCATGCCGACGGGCGTCAAAGTCGTCACGGTCTATGACCGCAGCGACTTGATCCATGAATCAATCGCGACGGCGCAAGAAAGTTTGATCGAAGAGCTGGTCGTGACCGGCGTACTGATCGTCGTCTTTCTCCTGCATGTGCGTTCGGCGATGCTCCCCATTCTCACGTTGCCCTTGTCGATCCTGATGGCCTTCATCGTCATTTATTCTCTGGACATCGGCATCCACATCATGTCGCTCGGCGGCATTATCGTGGCCATCGGAGACATGGTGGATGCCGCCATCGTGATGGTGGACAACGCTCACAAGCGACTGGAGGAATGGGAAGGAGGAGGAAAGATCGGCGACCGGACACAGGTGCTGATCGATTCCGCCAAGGAAGTCGGACCGGCGATGTTCAGCTCGCTGCTGGTGATCGGCGTGTCCTTCCTCCCGATCTTCGTTTTGGAAGCGCAGGAAGGCCGGATGTTCAGGCCCTTGGCCTTCACCAACTTTCTGGGCATTGTGGCTTGTGCGCTGCTCGCAATCACGCTCATTCCGGCCCTCCTCCCTGCCTTTATGACTGGTCGGATCTTCCCCGAACAACGGCATCCCGTGAGCCGGCTTTTGCAGAGGCTCTATGCGCCAGTCTTGCGGGTCGCGCTACGCCACCGTTGGGCGGTGGGGGTTCTGACCATCGGACTCCTGGCGAGTATCGGCCCTCTGTATCTCCGCATGGGGTCCGAATTCATGCCGCCGCTCTACGAGGGCACCATTCTCTACATGCCCACGACGCTGCCGGGGTTGTCCGTCACGGAAGCTTCGCGGCTCTTGCAGATGATGGACCAGAAGCTGCGATCGTTTCCCGAAGTGGAGCGGGTCTTCGGCAAAGCCGGACGGGCGGAAACCTCGACCGACCCCGCGCCCTTCAGCATGATGGAAGTGGTGGTGTCGCTCAAGCCGAAAGAGCAGTGGCGCCCTGGGCTGAGTTACGACGCGCTGGTGGATGAAATGGACCGGGCACTCCAGCTTCCCGGTGTGAGCAACGCCTGGACCATGCCGATCAAGGCTCGGATCGACATGCTCACGACCGGCGTGCGCACACCGGTTGGGATCAAGGTCTTCGGACCTGACCTGAAGCAGATCGAGGAGATCGGGAAGCACATTGAAATGGCGGCCAAGGAGGTCCCCGGCACACGCAACGTCTACGCGGAACGCGTCACGGGCGGCTACTTCCTCGACTTCGATATCAACCGAGAGGAGATCGCGCGATATGGCCTCAAGCTGATGGACGTCGGCAAGATCATCGAGACAGCCATCGGCGGCGAGAACATCGCGACGACCATCGAGGGCCGCGAGCGCTATCCGATCAACGTGCGCTACCTGCGCGAACTGCGGGACGACCCGGAGAAGCTCAAACGAGTCCTGGTCGATACGCCGACAGGCGCGCAGGTCCCGCTCGCGCAACTCGCGTCGCTCCGCTTCGTCAACGGGCCGCCCATGATCCGGGATGAGAACGGGATGTTGTCGGGCTACGTCTATGTGGACATGACCGGACGGGACGTCGGCGGCTTCGTCGACGATCTGAAACGAGTCGTGCGCGAGAAGGTACAACTCCCCCCCGGCTACACGATCGCCTGGTCCGGCCAGTACGAGTTTATGCAGCGGGCCTGGGACCGCCTGAAGGTCGTGCTGCCGTTGACGCTGCTGATCATCTTCGTCCTCTTCTACTTGACGTTCAAGTCCGTGGCCAAGACGTGGATGGTGATGCTGGGCTTGCCGCTCTCCGTGGTGGGCGCGATGTGGTACCTGGATCTGTTGCACTACAACATGAGTATTGCCGTGTGGGTCGGGATCATTACGGTGCTGGGCACGGGGGCCGAAACGAGCGCGGTCATGCTGGCCTATCTCGACGAAGCATGCCAACGACGCAAGGCGGCCGGCGGCCTCACGTCGATCGAGGATCTACTCGCCACCGTGCAGGCTGGGGCCGTGGAACGTATCCGTCCGATGGCGATGATCGGTGTTGTCGATGTCATCGGGCTGATCCCCGTGATGTTGGCGACCGGCACCGGCGCGGATGTCATGAAACGCATTGCCGCGCCGCAGGTCGGCGGCGTCTTTTCGGTGATGATCCTGACCCTCGTGGTCATTCCACCAATTTATGTCATCTGGCGGTGGAGGAAGGAACGGAAAGAAGCCGAGCTCAGTGCGTCTACAGTGGGAGAGAACAGATGAAGGGGTGGAGCCGAAGCGTGATTGCGGCAATTCGCATGCAGAAGGGGACCTCCGACAAAGGAGGTCCCCTTCTATCTCACGGCTTAGCTCACGAGGCTGTGCAACCAAGACCAGGCTTTGCTTGCCGCCTCATAGGGGCAAAAGCCGAATTGCTCAACCCATGGACACATGCTCATCACCTCCTTTCTGCACGGCATCGTACAGCTTGTACTATGGTACCGGGTCAACCCTTTCGGCCAACCATATAGCCCCGGGACGTCACACGAGGTGTCGCAATGGACGGATCCACGATCAGCCAACTAGCACGAACGGCCGGTGTCAACGTTCAAACCGTGCGTTATTACGAACGCGTGAATCTGCTGACTCCGACTCGGAGGACCGCGTCGGGATACCGACTGTATGACCATGAGGCTGAACGACGTCTGCGATTTATCAAACAGACGCAAGCGTTGGGGTTCACACTTCGAGAGATTCGCGACCTGCTGGCGGCAAGAACGGGAGCGACAGTTCGATGCCACGACATCCGAAGTAAGGCAGAAGCCAAACTGTTTGAGGTACGGTCAAAGCTGCGTCGATTTGAGGCTCTCGCTGGGACACTCGAACAATTGATTCGGGTCTGCCCTTCTGGCCGTCCTGCTGACAGCTGTCCGATTCTCCACCGGTTAGAGGGCGACGCCACTGGATCGATCTGACAGAACAGCGACATATTAAGGCCGGTTGCGGTCGGTGCGAGAGATGTCATGAAACGCATCGCGGCGCCGCAAGTGGGTGGCGTGTTCTCGTGATGCTGCTCACGCAGTTCGTCATCCCGCCGATCTCTGTGATCCGGGGATGACACAGCGATGTGAAGACACCCGACACGGCTTTCCCATGACATCTGAAAGGAGAACCGCCCTTATGGACAGGCACATGATCCTTGTTGGAGCCGGCATGCTGGTTGGTCTTCTCGTGTCGCTCCACGGATGCCATCTTGGTCCCCTTCCTCCCACGCCCGATCTCGGTGGGACACTCATTGCCCATTCGGCCGACATCCAAGCCGATGAGAAAACGGTGGCGGAGATCCTGGCGACGTTCAAGCGCACAGAAGAGGCCGTTCGCCAGCGCGACCTGGACGGGGTCATGGCCCTCTACGCCGAAGGCTATAAGCATCGAGGCTACACGAAAGTCTCGATAGGAACGATTTGGAAACACCTCTTCGACAGGTATCGCGATTTCTCCGGCTCCCATATCTTGACGCGAATCACCACGCTGCCGGAGAAGACACCCCAAACCGTGACAATCACCTGCACAGGAAGTCTCTGGGCGGTTTCGAACGAATCGGGTCGACGGGAGAACATCGACAGTTGGTATGGAGAGGTGCATTACTTGGTATATGACAACGGTGAGTGGCGAATAGCCAGCCACGCTTGGGAAGTCTTGCTTCCGTAAGGACACGCGCAACGCGCCGCCGCCGCACCCGTTCTTCTGAACTCTATCGAATTGTAGCGGGGGTCAGATGTCGAAAGGAGGGGAGCACACTATGGCAGACAGACCAATGATGGGTGTCGGCATCTTTACCGGTCTCCTGGCGTTGTCGGGATGCCTCTTTTCACAAGAAGGGAAATTGCTGCCGGCCCCTGCCGATGCGCGGCCCACCGCGGCGAAGCACAACGCAGAGGGTATCGCCGCCTATAATCAGGGTCAGATGGCCCTGGCCAAACAACATTTCGAGGCGGCGGTCCAGGCAAACCTCACGTTAGCGGAAGCGCACTACAACCTCGGGATGGTGCTCTACAAGATGGGGGCCGAAGCGGAGGCCACTCCCCACTTCATGGAGGCGGCCAACCTGGCACCGGGGAACGAGGTGATCTGGAGTTCGCCTCCACTCAGCGGCGTACACCGGGGCACAAAGAGTTTGAGCAGCGGCGGCGGCTCGGACGGACATGGGCATAGTCACTAGGCTGAGGCAGTTAGGGGCTCGCATCAGGGAATTACCTTCCTTGTTCGAGGTGCAGCGTGGCCAAGGCGTTGGCTTCCTCGGCGGCTTTGTTGTAGTACTCGATAAAGAGCTGACAATGAGCGATCAACTGCGCCTTGGATTCCTTGGGGGAAGGCTGAAAGGACGGCTTGGCATAGTCCTCGGCCATCCGGCGCATGTCTTCCGCTTTTCCGCGCAGCCGCGTTGCCTCCTGTGCATACCAGGCCGCAAGGCCTCCATGATCGTGGCGTTCAATCAGTCCCCGTGGAGGCGCCGTCGCCGCACAAGCCATGACGATAGCCGCGAACAGGACCCCAATCCACCCCAGGGAGTGAGAGGTTCGCATATGTGTTCTCCTTTTCCGATGACACGGTTCGCTTTCGCAGACGATACAGAGGTTTCCAGGGCATCGCAACTCACCAACACCGTGAACTGACGTCACGGTCAACAATGGAGGGATTGCCATGATGAAGATCGGATGGGTTCCTACATTGCTGATGTTCGGTTTTCTGGCGGGGATGTCCGGATGCGCCGAGATGGGCGTGACATCTCCTCAGGGCATGATCGGCCAGCATGGCCATGGCGGCCTGGCCAACTACTATGCGCAGCAGGCAGGGGAGTTACGGGAAAAGGCGACGCATTGGGAGTTCATGGCCGAGTATTACGACAAGCATCCGGAGCCGGGTACGAAGACTGACTCGGCGCAACATGCCGCTCACGGCCGGACGATCGCCCCGAACTATCAAAAAGCGGTAGACGAGGCCGAGGCGCTGGCACGGGAACACCGGGCGATGCGTCCCCACGGCGTGACGCAGTAAGCGGGTTTACTCTGAGCCGATTCATGGGACCAGGCAGAGAGGACGCCATGCAATGGATCATAGGATCATGTGGACTCGCGATGGGGCTGGCCATCTCAGCCTGTGCCCAGACGATGCCAATGGATGCCCCGCTGGTGGATCGGGTCCTGGGAGATCGAGTGTTGCGTGAGCAGCTCGTGGCACAAGGCACGCAAGATGAGCACTTTGTCCACGAAGTACTCCATCGACTCGGGCAGGGGCCGGACGGCGAGCAGAAGCTGGCCCGGCTCCTCGCTGAGCATCTGCACCACCACCCAACCTTGGCGCGAAGGGTGTTCCAAGAACTGGCGGCGCAGCGCGAGTTTCAGGAGTGGATGGTCGAACGGTTGCGGACAGACTCAGCTGCACGATGAGCTGAGTGACTGTGGGAAGCTGAATGGTCACAAGTCCGAGAGAGGACAGCTCTGCCTCGCGCAGTCGTCAGGGGGTGGCCCTGTTCATCGTGGCTGTGCTGCTGAACTACCCCTGGGAACGGGTGCAATCCCAACTCTACGTGAGTCCGAGCGGAACGGCTATTCCGTGGTGGCTCTGTGTCGCCGCAAGTCTGGTGGATGGACTGTTCCTGTTGTTCGTCCTCTGGGTAGGCCTGGTGCTGTGGGGCGACCGTGTTTGGATTCTGCACCCTGGCATGCGAGGGTATCTCCTGATGGTGATCGCCGGCGTGCTGTTCAGTGTCGGCGTCGAGTGGACGACAGTGTCTGTGATGCGCTGGTGGACCTACGGCGATCGAATGCCCCTTGTTCCGGGACTCCGAATCGGCGTCGCACCGCTGGCACAAATGCTCGTGCTGCCGCCGGTGATCTTCTTCCTCATCGCACGGTGGTCTCGTTGGGCGCCTGGGTCTCAGACTGGGGGTGGTTGAACCATGCGCGCCGTGAAAAATCCCGTGTGCGGGATGACCGTCTCGATGGATCGGACATGCAAGCAGCGCATAACGGCGTGCCCAGCCTTAGTGTCTTGGATGGCTGGTGGCTGGAAGGTCACATCGAGGGCGTGACGGGATGGTCGATTGGGTCACGATCCTTGGGGCAAGAATCTCATTGGGGGGAGGAAGCGAGAGAGCTCGATCAGAAACTGCGCTGGGGAATACATAGGAACGATGGTCCATCTTGAGATCATTGGATCGATGTGATGCGCACACGATTGCCGTCAACGCCTCGTTTTTCAACACGCATCGGATGGTGCAACAGTATGCAGCCAATGCCCACGTTTAGTCGCTGGGATCTGGTGGACTGAACTGGGGGAGGCACTCTCGCATGGCTGCTCTCTGAGGAGTACAGATCTTGTCCATCGTCGCTGCGCTTGTCCTCTCTGCGATCGGGTTGGGGCTGATTCTCTCCTGTGCCGAACGCCTCGTCAGGGGAGCCGTCGGAACATCGGTGGGCTTCGGTGTGTCGCCCTTTCTGATCAGCGCGGTCTTCATCGGGTTCGACCCGGAAAATCTGGCGGTCGGGGCTGTCGGCTCGCTGGAAGGGCAGGCGGGGATTGCCCTGGGCTCGATTATCGGTTCAGCGATGGTCGCCATAGCGCTGGCTTTCGGGATCACAGCCTTGATCGCTCCCATGACCTTTGCGACGGTGCCAAAGCCGATTCTGCTGGTGCCGGTCTTGTCCGTGATGCTGCTGGGCCTGCTCGCGGCGGATGGTCGGCTGTCACGGTTGGATGGAGCGATCTTGCTCATCGGCTTTGTCTGTGCGGTCGCCTTTCTGCTATGGCTGAACCAGAGAGGCTTCGATATCCGCCCGACGGGAGAAGTCGCCGAAGCACTGGAGGAGGTCGATCGGCGCCGACGGTGGCGCTATACCGGGCTCTTCGTGCTTTCCCTCATTGGCCTCGTCCTCGGCAGCGAGCTGCTGGTTGCGGGGGCGACGGCCGTCATTGCCGCGTTTGGCTTGTCCGGCACGGTATTTGGTATGACCGTGCTGGCCTTCTTGATCAGCATCGAAGAGTTGGCGAGAGAGTTGCCCGCCGCGCTTCAAGGCAGGCCGGAGATCAGTTTCGGGAATGTCGCGGGGTCGGTTCTCGCTTTTTTTCTGTTCAACGCCGGCATCATCGCATTGGTTCGCCCGATTGAGGTGGGTGAACAGGTGCTGGGGTTCTATCTGCCGTTCTGCATCGGCACGGTCCTCGTCGTGTCCCTGCTCATGATGACGAAGCGCGTGTCCCGCTGGGCCGGCGGATTTCTGGTTCTGCTATACGGCCTGTTCGTTCTGAAGGGGTATGTGGGCTGACGCACGGGAGCGCGAGGCCTCCGCGAAAATCACTCGCCATGCCGCATGCCGCCCATCATGCCGCCGCGAGGGCCCATGCCTTCCGGAGGTCCCA
>CAYZTJ010000106.1:0-11838 GCA_964481215.1 uncultured Nitrospira sp.
GGCTATCGACTCTTCGGCATGATGGTCGGGATGACCTGGCGGCGGTGTTTGCGGTAGATTCGAAAATCACTGTCTAAGGTGAGGACGCGACTCTTGCTGTGGCGCTCCGCCATGCGTACCAGACAGGCATCGGCCAACGACATGGGCACATTGCCGTAGCGTCCTAAGAGACTGGCGACCGATTCGGCCTCGCTCGTCAAGTCGAGGGCGATCTGAAGGATGCCCCGATCCAGAAGTTGGAGGATGGCCTGCGCGCCGCCCGGGTGAGTTCGCAGGAGGAAGCAAGCCTCTGCGAGCACGGGTTCGCAGGTAAACAACGGCGGCCGCGCGTGTTCCCACTGGGCTTTGGCCCATTCGTGGTGCTGATCGGTCCGATTCAGAATCGCGACAAGCGGACCGGTGTCGAGCAGCACGATCTCTCGCATGGGCTTATCGGCCGAAGCCCCGCAGATGGGCTTTGTTCGTTGAGAGGTCGGCTGGTCCGCTTACACAGCCGGCCAGGTCTTTGGCGAGATCCAGCGCGGAACCAGACACGGCGCCGCGCGATTCCCCAAGGCGGGCGAGAATGGCGTCACGCACGACGTCGGACTGTGTAGCGCCGCGCCGTTTGGCCGCAGCCAGCACTCGTGCATGCAACGCATCATCGAGCTTGATGGACAAGGTCTTCATGTCTGGCCCCTCTTGATGTTGCCGAGGTCATACGGTATTGTCACAAGTGTATGATCGCCGGTTGCCGGTGTCAAGCGAGGAGGCGATGGGGCGCCGCCGGGTGAGTGCGACATGGTGCGCGCTCCGGGGAGCCCGCCTCATGGGGATTCTGGCAGTGCTGGCAGTGCTGTCAGTGGTGGCAGCCTGTGCGGCGGTGGACGCCACGTCATCTCAGCCGGCGCAGTCAGCGCCGGTCTCGGCGGCGGTGGCCAGCCGCTGGTCGCTGGCCTTGGAGCCGCGCGAGCGGCAGGATCGCCAGTTTGTCGGGCTCGCCGTTTCAGGCGGCGGCAGCCGCGCCGCGGTCTTCGGGGCGGCCGTCATGCTCGAGCTGGACCGCCTGGGCCTGCTCCAGCAGGTCGACGCCATCTCGGCGGTCTCCGGCGGCGCGATGCCCGCCGCGCTCTACGCGCTGGACGGCCGCAACGAGGTGGACTTTCGGCGGGACGGCTTGGAGCGCGTCGGCTATGACTTTCAGCGGGCGATCCTGCGGCGGTGGGCGACCCCCTGGCAAGTGGTGCGCTCGTGGTTCAGCGATGAGGCCCGACCCGCGATCGTGATGGAGCTGCTGGATCGCGAACTCTTTCATGGCGCGACCTACGGCGATCTCAACCCCGATCGACCCAAACTCTTTCTGAATGCCACCAATGCGCTGACCGCGGAGCCGGTCGTCTTGTCCGATGATCTCTTTGCCGCGTTGCGCCACGCGCCCGCGTCGTTTCCCATCAGCCGCGCGGTCTATATGTCGGCCTCCTATCCGGGACTGTTTCCGCCGGTGATGCTGCCGTCCGGGGAGGAGCTGCCTGTCATGGGCAACGGGCAAGGGCTCACCGCTTACGACGGCGGCACCGGCGACAATCTCGGCGTGGCGACGCTGCTCCGTGTCTTGGAACGTGCGGCCGCGCATCAACCCTTGGAGTCGCATTTCCCCGACGGCTGTCTGGTGATTGCGGTGGATGCGACGCCGAGGGCGAAGCGAACCCCCACGGCGCCCATTTCCGCGGCGGCGGCCTTGCTCGCCAACAATCGACGCCATATATTGGATCGGGCCGGCCTCGCGCCGTCTGATCAGGATCGGATCATGTTCAGCGAGTTCGCGGTCGGCCAAGGGCCCAGCCGATGCCGGTTCTGGCACATCGCCCTGCGGCAACTGTCCGACGACGATCCGGCCGAGGCGCAAATCGCGCGCATTCCGACCAATCTGGGGCTGGATCCGGACGAGCGGGACTGGCTTCGGGTGGCGGCCGCGCGGCTCGTCGAACGCGGGCGGCAGGTGGCGCGGACCGTGGGGCAGGCGACCGGCCAAATCGATACGAATTCGAGAGCGCTTCCGATCGAGCAGCGGTTGTTGTGGTAGTCGATGACCAGGCAGTCGCGCACGTGGTCGAGCGGGGGACGCAGAGCGGAGCGATGATGCGGTTGACAGTCGGGCTGGTGTTGGGCGCCACGGTCTTGATCGGTTGTGCGACGAACCGCGCGGTCCCGATGCATGAGTCGGTCGCTTCGACGGGTGATCGATCCGTACTCGCGGGTCTCTGGGACTATGAGGAGGGAACGGTCATCGTCGTCTTGACCTTGGATGAAGCGGGCAACGGCGAGTATCTGTATAAAGGAGGCCGCTTCGAGACCGTCAGTCTGCGGGAGCGCCTGTGGCGGGGGCGGTGGCTGCAGGGCGAGAATGACCGAGAGGGCGAGTTCCAAGTCACGCTGACGGAAGATTTCACGCGGGGCGAAGGCCGTTGGTGGTACACCAGAATCGGGAGCGATCGGTCTCCGCACGTCCCGGGTGGGGGAACCTTTCACATCAGTCGGTCGGACAATACGCCGCCGAAGAAGACGATCATTACGCGCCCGAAAGGCGAGACCCACGGCGAATGACTCTGTATGGATTTTTGTTGCCCCTCACTCCTCACGCCTGACGCCTTACGCCTGCGATGCTGACCGGCCCCTCCTGGGATGAATTTGCCGAGCTGGCCCTGGCCCGCGTCAAGGCTTCGGGCGCCGAGTACGGCGATATTCGGATTCAAGAAAGCCTCACGCAAGCCATCACCGGCGAAGATCGACGGATCGCCCGCGTTCGCGATACGCAAGACCGCGGCTTCGGGGTACGGGTCCTCTATCGCGGGGCGTGGGGGTTTGCCGCCAGCTCGATCCTGTCGCTCGAAGAAGTGCCGCGTGTTGCCGACCTGGCCGTCGAGATCGCCAAGGGGTCGGCCGGTCTGACGCAGGAGCCGGTTCAACTGGCGGAGGAACCCGCACATCGAGCCGGCGTGGTCACGGCGGCAAGGCTCGATCCCTTTGCCGTGCCCCTGGAGGACAAGACCCGGCTGCTGCTGGAGACCATGGACGTGCTGCACCGACAGGCCGGGATCGCGCGCAGTACGGCGGCCCTCTGGGCCCGCCGCGACATGAAGCTCTTGGCCACAACCGACGGCGCGCGCATTCGTTTCGACCTTCTGGCGTGCCAAGGCGAATTCAGCGCGACGGCCGTACAGGGCGGGCAGTTTGCGACGCGCAGCTTCAACACGCCGCATCTGCGGCGCGGCTACGAGCTAATCACCGAGGCGGAGTTCCTCACCGAGGCGCCACGGATCGCCGCGCAGGCGGTGGAGAAGGTGCGGGCGCCGCAGGTGGAAGCGGGGCAGTACGACCTCATCCTCGACCCGGAACACCTCTCCTTGACGATCCATGAGTCCTGCGGCCATCCGAGCGAGCTGGACCGGGCGCTGGGCTATGAAGCCAACTACGCGGGCACCAGTTTTCTCACCACCGAGAAGCGCGGAAGTTTCCGCTACGGCTCCCCGCACGTGAACCTGGTGGCGGACAATACCGAGTCCGAGACGCTGGCGGCCACCGGCTACGACGATGACGGCGTCGCCTGCCAGCGCTGGGACATCGTGCGGGACGGCATCTTCGTCGGCTACTGCACGAATCGGGAGGTGGCGCCCAAGATCGGGGAGTCGCGCTCGCGCGGGTCCAACCGCGCCGACGGCTGGCAGAGCGTGCCGATGGTGCGCATCGCCAACATCGGGCTCGAACCGGGCCGCGTGACGCTCGACGATCTCCTCGCGGATGTGAAACGCGGCATCTTCATCGAGGGCCACGGGTCGTACAGCATCGACCAGCGCCGCTACAACTTTCAGTTCGGCGGTGACGCCTTCTGGCTCATCGAGCACGGCAAGCGGACGCATATGCTGCGCGACGTGGTCTATCACGGGATCACGCCGGAATTCTGGGGCCGCTGCGACGGCGTGGCGGACCGGACCTACCGTCGTCGCTACGGCTTCATCACCTGCGGCAAGGGCCAGCCGGGACAGTCCGGCTGGATGACGCACGCGGCGTCGCCCGCGCGGTTTCGGGGCATCAGCGTGATTCGGGGGCAAGCCGAGTGATGACGAGCGGCGATTCGAAGCCTTGGCCCACGATGACCGGCCGCGACGAGTTTCGGTTTCTCTCCGAGTTGGTGCTGAAGGCCTCGTCGGGCGAGCACACGCTGGTGAGTCTCCACGATCAACGCGCCGGCACCACGCGTTTCGCCAACAATCAGGTGGTGCAGAACGTCGATGCGCGCAAGGGTCTGTTCACCGTCACGGTCGCGTTCGGGCGGCGGCATGGGACCGCCAGCACGACGGACTTCACGGCCGGCGCCGTGCAAGAGACGCTCAAGCGGGCGGAGCAGATCGCGCGCCTCTCGCCGGAGGACGAAGAGTATCTGCCGCCGGTGGAGCAGCAGTGGTTTCCGGCGCTGCCGACCGCTCGGCCGGAGACGGCGGCGGCCGGTCCGGGTCGTCGCTTGGACCTGGCGCGGGAGGCCATCGAGGCGGTGAGGGCGGAGCAGTTGTCCTGCGCAGGCATCGTGACCTCAGCGGTCCATGCCGTGGGCGTGGCGGCGAATACAGGCCTGTCGGCCTATGAGCAGCGGACGGACGCGCGGTTCAGCATCACGGTCCAGGCGGGCGACGCCACCGGCTGGGCCTCGGCGTGCCATCGCTCGATCGACCATCTTCAGATCCCCGAGCGGACACAGATCGCAATCGGCAAGGCTCGATTGTCCGTCAACCCACGAGAAGCGCCCGCCGGCCGGTACCGGGTCATCCTGGAGCCCTCCGCCGTTGCGGGGCTCTTAGCCTGGCTGATCTGGAAGCTGGATGCGAAATCGTACGACAAGGGGACGAGTCCCTTTTCCGGGAAGCTCGGCTCGCGGATCGTCGATCCGCGGCTGACACTCCGGAACTGTCCGGACCATCTGGATCTGTTGGGGGCCGGCTTCACCGCCGAGGGATTGCCGGGCGGTGACAGCCTCTGGATCGAGGATGGTCTATTGAAGCACCTGATGCACGATCGCTTTACCGCCAAGGCGCACGGGCTCACCGCCTTGCCGGTGCTGGACGCGCCGCTGCTCTCCGGAGATGAGGCCAGCGTGGACGATCTGCTGGCCGGCACCGAACGGGGGATTCTTGTCACCAATTTCTGGTACCTGCGCGTGGTGAATCCCATGGATCTCACGCTCACCGGCATGACGCGCGATGGTACGTTTCTCGTCGAGGACGGCCGCATCGTCTCGGGTCTGCGCCACTTCCGCTTTCATGAAAGCCCCCTGCGCGCCTTCAATCAGCTCGAAGCCTGCACCGCGCCCGCCGAGGCCACGACGGCCGAAACCGGCAAGCTGCTGGTCCCCGCCATGCGGATCAACGACTTCAATTTCTCGAGCGTGACGAGATTCTAGGGAGCGGCCGGCGCAGGCGGCGTGGAGCCGGGCAGCTGTCCCTTTTCCAACACCGTGCCGGAGGTGTCGAAAGGCAGCGTGCCGTCGCGGAGGTGCAGGACACCCGTAATGGTGTAGGCGAGGTCCTGCTTCTGTGTCATCCCGAAGGCCTGGCGGATCAAGTCCAGCGTCGAGGTGCTGGTCTCGACGGCGGTCACTGCGGTGGCCAAGCGCGGCACCGTCAATTCCTTATTGCTCAAGCCGCGGGCCAGTCGCTTGCCGTTCACGTCCAATTTGAAATCCATGCCGGTGACATGGAGGTCAAAACCGTTGGGATTGCTGATGCGCAGATCGACTTTCATGCGCTGTTCAAAGGCGGTGGCGTCCAGGGGGGTGATGTTGGTGACGTGCACCTCGGGCGGCTCGCCGTTCGTAAACCAGGTGGCACAGCCGGCCAGCGCGACGGCGGCGAGGAGACCGATGACCGGCGACACGCGAATCTGCATGGGGCGATCATACCCGAAAAGACCCTGAAAAACGACGGGATCGGCGACGCATCCAAATTCACGCCTCATCGCGTAGAATAGACACGAGACCTGTAACGAGGCAGAGGCTCGAGAGACTGACCATACAACGGGTCGACCGGTCTATTTTTACGGAGGCGTTCATGCGGAAGCGATGGACAGTCTATGTGACGGCTGTTGCGGTGGCCATCTCGCTAGGGATGTGGGGGATGCTCTTGACGGCTTCAGGCGGCGCGACGGCGAAGGCGACCTTTGCAGGCGGCTGTTTCTGGTGCATGGAGGAAGTCTTCGAAAGCGTCGGAGGGGTGATGTCGGTCACGTCCGGCTACACCGGCGGCCAGGTGCCCAACCCGAGTTATCAGGATGTCTCCGCCGGCATCACCGGCCATGCGGAGGCCGTCGAAGTCATCTACGATCCGACGAAAGTCACCTACGAGAAGCTCCTCGAGGTGTTCTGGCGCAATGTCGATCCCCTTACGCCGAATCAGCAGTTCTGCGATTTCGGCCAGCAGTACCGGTCCGCGATCTTTTATCATGACGACGCGCAGAAGCAGGCGGCGGAGGCCTCGAAGAAGGCGATTGAGCAGTCCAAGCGGTTTCACGAGCCGATCGTGACGCAGCTCGTGCCGGCCGGCCAGTTCTTCGTCGCCGAAGAGTACCACCAGGACTTCTACAAGAAGAATCCCTTCCGCTATAAAGCCTACAAATACAACTGCGGGCGGGCTCAACGGTTGTCCGAGCTCTGGGAGAAGAGTTGAGGGGAAAACAGGACTGCATGATGTTGGTGCTCGTGGGGACGATCTTCGGGCTCAACGCGCTGCACACCATCGACCATGTCTTGCGCGGGGATTTTCACTGGCCGCTGGACGCGCAGTCGGTCGGCTTCGTCGCGATCACGCTGACTATCAATGTGGTGTTGGGCATCGGGCTGTGGTTTTTTGAAAAAGGCCGATTGGGGTGGCGCTTCTGGACGGTAACGGGCGCGGCGGGGCTGTTATTCGGCTGGTTCTCTCACTTCAGTCCCTTTACCGATCAGCCGCCCATGTACATTTTCGGCGCCTATCGCTTGCCGGTCGCCGGCGGACTTGCCGTCGCGCTCCTGATTCTGCTCATGCTGTCCGTCCTGGCGACCACGGCCTATGCGGGCTACAGGTGGAAGGGAACAAAAACATAGGGGTTCACAGTTCTCAGTCAGCCGGTGTCAGTATTTCGGATCGAGTTCACGTCGCTCTTCCGAACACTGATCACTGACGACTGAGAACTGATTGTCGAGTACTCTTCTCTTTCCCTTCACCGTTTCACGCATCACGCATCACGGTCTTCACACGCTGCTCCCTCGCAAGCCACCAGCCTAACCAGCCCCAGAGCAGCATCACCGGCACGAGCGCCCAGGCGATCATCGCCGTTGAGGCGCCCAAAGCCTTGATCCCAGAGACCATCCAACCCGTCGAGGCATCGCCTCCCCGAGACACGGCCGTATCGATGAAATTCTTCGCCTTGTACTTTTCTTCGCGCGGCACCACCGTGAACAGGACTTCGCGCGTAGGTTTCGAGACGGCATACTCGCCGACCCGACGCGCGACGCTGAAGGCCAAGAGCAGCATCAAGGTTTGACTCGAACCCAACCCGGCGAACCCTACGAGGCTGATAATGGGCATGACCAGCAATCCGGCGGCCAGTCCGAACCGGCTGATCAGCCGGTTGGTCCCGAAGACCTGCACCACCAACGTCAGCACGCTGACCGCCAGATCGATGCGGGCGAAGAGCTGTGTCCGTTCGGCCGGATCACTCAAGAGGCTCGCCACGACGCGAGTCTGTTCCATGTAGAGAAACGTCGCTGTCATTGTCAGACAGAACAGATACCCGCAGATACCGAGAAGGTACCGCGAGGAGAGAGTGAGGTGAATGCCAGCCCAGATGCTCCCGCCCAGGGGCTGATCCGGCTGGGCCTGCGGTGCGTGCACGCGGTGGGCGGCGCCCCGATCCAGCTGATGGATGCACGCCAGGCAGCCGAGCAAGCAGAGTCCGGCGAGCAGCATGAGGGGCGGGATGCCGATGAGGCTGGGCAAGGAACCTGCGAGCGCAGGGCCGGCTAAGGCGCCGGCGCTGCCGCCGGCGGCGATGAATCCAAAAAGCCGCGCGCCCTGTTCCGACGTGAACAGGTCCGCCATGAAACTCCAGAACACCGCGACGACGAACAAATTGAACACCGAGAGCCAGACGAAGAAGACACGCGCGACCCATTCCGGCGCAATCCGTTCGGCCATCAGCACATAGAAGGCCACGAGATGGAGGATGAAGAAACAGTACACCGTCAGTAATAAGGTGTACCGGGAGAGTCGCGCGGAGAGCCATCCGAAGAGCGGCGTCACAGCCAGCAGCGTGAGGAACGTGCCGGTCATCATCCAGGGAAGGTGCTGCACCCCGCCCTGAATCGCCATCTCGTCGCGCACCGGACGGAGCAGGTAATAGCCGCAGAGGAGGCAGAAGAAGTAGCAGAAGGCCCAGGCGACCGGCCGCAGCTCGTGCGGCTCAGCCTTGGCGAAGGCGCAGAGTTGTCGGCGGAAGGACATGGATTGGATCGTCGCTCGTGACTCGTCGTTCGTATCTCGCTGAGCTGGCAGCTCTTGCGAAAAACGAGCGACGAGATACGAGATACGCTTACGACTTCCCCAGCGTCACCAAGAGCGTCTGCTCGGCCTGGCCGCGCAGCACCTTGAGGCGGACGGTCTGGCCCGGCTGGGTGTGTTCGATGAGATAGTTCTTGAGTTGCGCCGGGTCGGTGATCGGGGTGTCGTCGATGCTGACCAGCACGTCTCCCTTTCTCACGCCGCCGGCCTGGGCCGGTCCGACCACGTCGGCCGCGGCCACATGGCGGCGCGTGCCCAGGGTCACGAGACTCATCTGAATGCCGATGCGCGCAAACTCGGGATGTCCGCCTTGAATCAGAGCTGTCACGATACGCTCGATCAGGCCGGCGGGAATGGCGAAGCCGAAGCGGGTGCAGCGACGATCCTCCTGAGAGGCCTCGGCTTGAATCACCGCGTGCATCATGCCGACGAGCCGGCCGTCCGCCCGGAACAGCCCACCGCCGGAATTGCCGCTGCAGGCCGAGAGATCCAATTGCAGGAGGCGTGATTCCACGGTCGGCAGAAAGGTGTTGGGATTGCCGACACGGCCGAAGCTCACGGCCGGTCCCCAGCCGAGCGGATAGCCCACGGTAAAGACTTCGTCGCCGGGCGCGGCGTCGCGATCCGTGAAGGGGATCGGTGGCAGCGCGGCCTGCTCGCTGATCACGCGATACAGGGCCACATCGACAAAGGCGTTCACGCCGACCAATACAGCCGTCAGTTCTTGCAGCTCGTTGGTCAGCACTCTGATCTCTTTGGGAATGACGCGCTTGCCTCGCTCATCGACGTCCACCACGTGCCGGGCCGTCACGAGATAGCCATCGCGGAGATGGAAACCCGAGCCGCGAATGGAAAAGCGGGCGCGGCCCGTCTGAAATTCGCTCCCCTGGCCTTCCTGCAGTACTCCAATGGTGGCTCGCTTGGCCTGCTCGACGCGGGTCGCGAGGGAGGTCTCGGGGGCGTCCGCCGCTCGCGAGAAAGAGGGGCCGCCGAGGCACAAGAACGTCAGCAGCAGGACGGCGAGGGCCGAAGTCCCTCTCAGGTCAGGCAGTGGAGTCGCAGGAACGGGTGTGCAGGGCATGGACGGAGTCTAGCGAACTCGCTGCGGTGGCACAAGCGGCGAAAGAACACCTTGACGATCCGGGTATCGAATGCCGTACAGTGCAGCATTCATGGAGGAGGCCGGCCCATAGCCGTTCGACGATCGCCTGTGCGCGGGACATCGTCGAGCGAAGGAGAGGAGGCGGACCATGACAATCGGGATGTGGTTGCGAGGCCTGGTGGCGGTGAGCGCGCTGTCCGCGGGGGCGGGCGGGGCGCTTGCCAAGGCGGCGGACGACCAGCCGTTGCCGAGGATTTCGGCGGACAAGGTGGCCGATTATCTCCATGCCGTTATTGAGGCGGACCGCACCTTCTACACCATCCATGTCGTCGAACGGGCGCAGAGCCGGGGCGGGCCGTCGGTGTCGGAGAAATGGCGGACGGAGAATGCCCTGCCGCTTCCCGCGCAATTCCTGATGGAATCCGGGGCTCTGGCGGCGCTCACCGGGTCCGCCGTGCGCTATCGCCTCGTGAGCCTCTGGCCCATCAATCCCCAGAACGGGCCGGCCACCGAGCTGGAGCGCAAGGGGCTCGAGCAGGTGATTCAGCATCCCGAGCGTCCGGCCACGGCGGTCGTGATGAACGGCGGGGTCAGGGAGTTCCAGGCCATCTACGCGGATCGGGCGGTGAGCCAGTCCTGTGTCGCCTGCCACAATGCAGATCCGCGAAGCGCCAAGAAGAATTTCGCGCTCCACGACGTGATGGGCGGCGTGGTCATTACGATTCCGCTGGATCCATCATCCCGATAATCGATGAAGGAGGTCGCAGGGCATGAGGGGGGAAGGCAATGAACGCATGGCGGGGCTCGCGCACTCTGAAATCCGGGTGATGACGACGGCCTGCGCGAAGGTGAAGGGGATCAACATGGCTCAGGGCGTCTGCGACACGCCGGCGCCGCCGATCGTGCTGGAGGCGGCGCAGCGCGGCATCGCCCAGGGCTTCAATACCTACACGCGGTTCGACGGGCTGGCCGAATTGCGCCGGGCCATCGCGCAGAAACTGGCGGCCTACAATGGCGTCACGGCCGATCCGGAGACCGAGATCACCGTCAGCGCCGGCGCCACCGGCTCGTTCCATGCCGCCTGCCTTGCCTTGCTGACCCCCGGCGACGAGGTCGTGCTGTTCGAGCCCTACTACGGGTATCACCTCTGCGCCTTGCAGGCGGTCGAGGCCGTGCCGCGCTATGTGCGAATGCAGTCGCCGGATTGGACCTTCACGCAGGCGGATCTCGAACGCGCGATCACGCCGCGGACGAAAGCGATCGTCGTGAACACACCGGGCAATCCCTCTGGCAAGGTCTACGCGAAGGCGGAACTGGAGCTGATCGGCAACTTGGCGCGGCGCTACGATCTCTTTGTCTTCACCGACGAGATCTACGAATACTTTCTCTATGACGGCCGGCCGCATCTGAGCCTGGCGGCCTTCCCCGGCATGGCCGAGCGGACGATCACGATCGGCGGCTACTCCAAGACCTTCAGCATCACGGGCTGGCGAATCGGGTACAGCGTGGCGGCGGCCAAGTGGGCCCAACTCATCGGCGCGATGAACGATCTGCTCTATGTCTGCGCGCCGGCGCCCCTGCAGTATGGCGTGGCGGCGGCCATCCAAGAGCTGCCCGCGTCCTTTTATGCGGGCTTGGCCAAGGACTATCAGGCGAAGCGCGACCGCTTCTGCCGGACGCTGGCCCAGGCGGGGCTGACGCCGGCCGTTCCGCAAGGCGCCTATTACGTGCTGGCCGATGTCTCGCGGCTTCCGGGCCACAACGGGAAGGAGCGGGCCATGCATCTGCTCGACCAGACCGGCGTGGCGGGCGTGCCGGGCGAAGCCTTCTTCACCGGACCGGAAGGGGCGCGCTTCATTCGGTTCTGCTACGCGAAGACCGACGCGGACTTGGATGAAGCTTGCCGGCGATTGGAGCGATTGGGGTGAGTCTGAACGGGACGGCGATACTCACGGTTCCCGTTCGCGTGACGCTCGGGCTGGTTGTGTGGGCGATGCTGCTGTCCGGCTGCACGAACGAACGCAGCCGCTTGATGAAGGAGCAGTATCCCACCTACTCGGCCCCGATTCAGCATGCCATCGATCGCCACGCGGTGATGCGGGGCATGACGCAGGAGCAGGTGTGGCTCTCGCTGGGCGAGCCGATGTGCAAGAACACGACTGAGGAGACCGG
>CAYZTJ010000107.1:0-11661 GCA_964481215.1 uncultured Nitrospira sp.
CACTCACTGCCCATGGCCTCGGCCTTCACGCATGCCTTTGCCGCGGGAGTGGTTGCCTGCTGGTACCGTCCGCCGGGGACTGTGTGGCGAGTCGTAGGCGTCGCGGCGCTCTGTGCCGTGTTGCCGGATATCGACGTGCTGGGATTCGCCATGGGAATTCAGTATGGCGATCTGCTCGGGCACCGCGGGCTCACGCACTCGCTCCTGTTCGCAGTCGGCGTCGGCATTCTGGCGACGAGGCTCGTGTATGCAGACCTCCAGCCCCTTACGCGTGCTTGGTGGCTCTCCGTGGGCTTCTTTTTCATCGCCACGGCCTCTCACGGAGTCTTGGATGCCATGACGGATGGGGGGCTCGGCGTCGCGTTCCTCTCACCGATTGATCCGGCGCGTTATTTCCTGCCGTGGCGCCCGCTCCGTGTGCCGCCGATCGGGGTCGAACTCTTCTTCTCCCGCTGGGGAATCCAGGTGATGGCCAGCGAGCTGCTGTGGATCTGGCTGCCGGGTGTGCTCGTGGGAGGCGTCGGGCTTCTCGTCAACCAGAAGTTCGGTCGGGCTTGAAGAGGGCGGGCAGGGCACCCGAGGCGATGGTCAGGCGCACCAAGCCGCTTCTCGCATAGGCGAGTGGATACCACTAGACATGGTCGAGGGGAGTTAGACGGCCTTCTTGACCAGGCCGCTGCGCAGGCAACGGGTGCAGACCCGAATCCGCTTGTGCGTTCCGTTCAGATTGGCGCGGACACGCTGAAGATTGGGGTTGAAGACCCGCTTCGTCTTGTTGTTCGCGTGACTCACGTTGTGCCCGGACAGATGACGCTTCCCGCAGATGTCACATGAAAAAGCCACTGCTCGACTCCTTACGCTGAGGCGCCCATTCCGCTGGGCCCGCTCGTTGTTCGACAAACGGGGCTATGCTAGCATACGCCCGTTCGATCTGACAACCGTCCCGGGCCTTTTTGAGGCTCGGAGCGCGACTGAGCGGCCCTCCGCATTCCGGCATGATACCCATTCAGACCCTGGTCGACCGGCTGGCCCGTCCGATCGAATTTGCGACCCGGAACGGCTGCGCGCAGCTCGGCGCAGTCCGCAACTTGGGGCCGTTCATCTCGCGCCAAGTGATTGTGGCCCTGGCCGAGCAGGTTTTCCCGCCGGACATCGAAACCCATCTGTTGGCCCTCCGCCAGCTGTTCGCCGACTTCGACCAACGGTTGAACCGCGACGAACAGCGGGACCGCCTTCACCGCGCACAGAGCATTCTCACCAGGCTCAAACAGCAACCGGAATCCCTGCAGCCCAGGCCGGCCCTGCGTAGCCCGCAGCGAGGGGAGGCCCACGAACGGTCAGCGGTTCCTTCCGGCCCGCTCCCGACAGCTTCGGCGCCCCCGCACGACGTGTCGATCCAGTATGCCCGTGGAGTCGGGCCGAAACGAGCCCAGCTCTTTGCGAAGCTCGGCGTGCAGACCGTTGAAGATCTGTTGTGGCGCCTGCCCTGGCGCTATGAAGATCGCTCGCGCCTGGCGACGATCGGCGACCTGACGCCGGGCGCGAAGGCGACCGTGAGCGGCGAGGTCACGGATCTCAAGATCACCAGGACCAGGCGGCGGGGCTTCTCCATTGTGGACGTGACGGTGAGCGATCGCTCCGGTTCGCTGCAGGCGGTGTATTTCAATCAGCCCTACTTGGAGAAGGTGCTCACGATCGGCTCGAAGGTCATGCTGAGCGGCCTCGTCTCCGCCGGACGACGCGGGTGGATGGACGTCCGCATGGAATCGCCGCACTACGAGGTCTTGGGCGATGAAGAGGACGCGCCCCTCCACGTCGGGCGTCTCGTGCCCATCTACCACGAGACGAAAGGCCTGACGTCGCGGCAGATTCGGTCGGTGGTCAAGGGCGCGCTGGATCACTTCCTGCCCGTCGTGCGGGAGGTGTTGCCCGATGCGGTGCGGCTGCGGCATCGCTTGATACCCATCAGGTCCGCGGTGCAGGAGGCGCACTTTCCCAAGCAGGGGACGGAGCCTGTGGCTCTCGAACGTGGGCTGACGGCCGCGCACCGCCGCCTCGCCTTCGAAGAATTCTTCGTGCTGCAAGTGGCTCTGGCGCTTCGGCATCGGGGGGTGAGGGAGGAGCAGAAGGGCATCCGCTTTCTGAGCCGGCCGGCGGCGCTCGCGAAGCTGCAGGCCGCGTTGCCGTTCACGTTGACGGCGGCGCAGCAGGCCGTACTGGCGGATATTCAGCGCGACATGGCGTCGAGCAAGCCGATGCATCGATTGATCCAAGGGGATGTCGGTTGCGGCAAGACCGTCGTGGCGTTGCACGCGATGGTGACGGCCTGCGGGTCCGGCTATCAGGCCGCGCTCATGGCCCCGACGGAGATTCTCGCCGAGCAACATTTCCTTTCGCTGCGAGGATTGATCGAGGGCATCGGCCTGAAGCCGGTGTTGTTGACGGGCGGGAGAGCGTCGAAGGTCCGCAAGGAAGCCGTGGCGGCGATTCAGGCGGGCGAGGCGCAGATCGTAATCGGGACGCATGCGCTCATCCAGAAGGGCGTGGACTTCGCGAAGCTGGGCCTGGTGGTGATCGATGAGCAGCATAAATTCGGTGTCCTCCAACGCAAGACGCTCCTGGAAAAGGGTTACCAGCCGGATGTGCTCGTCCTGACGGCTACGCCGATCCCGCGCACCCTGGCCATGACGGTCTATGGCGACCTGGATATCTCGGCCATCCGCGCCTTACCGCCCGGGCGACGACCGATTCGCACGATGAGGCTGCCGGAGGGCGACCGCCGAAAGGCCTATCGGCTGGTGCGCGATGAAGTGGCGGCGGGACGGCAGGCCTATGTGGTGTTTCCGCTGGTGGAAGAGTCCGACACGCTGGACCTTCAGGCCGTGCTGCAAGCGGCCGCGCGTCTGGAACAAGAAGAACTCGCCGGGCTCCGCCTCGCCGTGCTGCATGGCCGCATGAAGAGCGCCGAGAAAGAGCAGACCATGACGGCCTTCAAGCAGGGGGAGATCCAGGTGCTCGTGGCCAGCACGGTCGTCGAAGTCGGGCTGGATGTGCCCAATGCCACGGTGATGGTGATCGAACATGCCGACCGCTTCGGGTTGGCGCAGTTGCACCAGCTGCGCGGGCGTGTCGGACGGGGCGCGGCCCAGTCGCTCTGCGTCCTCCTCTCGTCGAGCCGGACGGACCAGGCGCGCCAGCGGCTCGATGCGATGGTGCGCACCGGCGATGGGTTCCTCATCGCGGAAGAGGACTTGAACATTCGAGGCCCGGGTGAATTCTTCGGCACGCGACAGTGGGGCGTCCCGGAGCTGAAGGCAGGCAATCTGGTTCGGGATGCCGATCTCCTGGAGGCGGCTCGCACAGAGGCGATGGCGCTTGTGAAGGCCGATCCGGGGTTGCGGGCTCCGCAGCATGGCGCCTTGCGCGAGGCGACGGTGCGGAAGTGGCGGGAGAAGCTGTCGCTGGGCGGGATCAGCTAGCGCCGGCGGGCGAGCGTGGGCGGGAAGGGCAAGGGGCATGAGCGCGACATGACCATGATGCAGCGGCTGAAGCACGATTTGAAGGCCGGATGGGCCGCGGTGCGCTACGGCACGGCTCAAGCGGCGAACCGAGCCCTGGAAGAAGCGGAACTGCTTCGAATCAGGCTCGAAGTCCGAAAGCTGGACGAAAAGGTCCGCGAGTTGTGCCGCGATCTGGGGGAGCGCGCGCTGTCGCTGCACGAACGCGGAGAGTCGCTCGAACGGATCGCCGCGGATCTGGAAGTGATGCGCATGTTGCGCGAGATTCAGGCCTTAAAGGAAAAGCGGGAACAGAAAGAAGCCGATATGGACGACGTCCGGGCGGGGGAGTGATGGCCGGGTCGGGTGAAGCCGGAGAGTCCTCCCGGCTGCTCGCCGGCATCGATATCGGAACCCTTACCTGCCGTCTCCTGGTCGCCCATGTCGGCGCCGCTCGTCGGTTGAACGTCGTGAAGGCCGACCGCCGCATCCTTCGGTTGGGCCAGGGCGTTCAACAGACCAAGCGCCTCCACCCCGACGCCATGGAGCGGGTGCTTCACACCCTCCGCGAGTGGCGTCTCGTTCTCGATCAGCTCCGGCCCGATGCCGAGACCGCCGTCGCGACGAGCGCGGTGCGGGATGCGGGCAACCGCGACGAGTTTCTCCAACGTGTCCGGGACGAGACCGGATTTCACGTCGAAGTCATCTCCGGCGAAGAAGAAGCCAGGCGGACGCGGCTGGGCATCTGCGCCGGCCTGCCCACCGGCATCGACTCATTTCTCGGACTCGATATCGGGGGCGGCAGCACGGAGTTCATCGTCCATCGGGAAGGCATCCCACCGCGGGTCCAATCGGTGGACGTGGGCGTGGTGCGTCTGACCGAGATGGCGCTCGGCCGCGATCCGTTGACCTCCGAGGAGGTGCGACAGGCCCGCCGGATTGTGCGAGGTCATCTCGCTGAGGTGCGGGAGTCGCTCGATCGCCCTGTTCCCATGCCCTTGGTGGGGACCGCCGGGTCGGTCACCAGCCTCGCGGCGATGGCGCAACGGCTCGCCACCTATGACGCCGTGCGGGTCCACAATTTTCGGCTCAGCTTGAAGACAGTGACCAGCTTCGAGACGGAGTTCTTGCAGCGCACGCGGGCGGAGCGGCGAGGCCTGTACGGGTTGGAAACGGGCCGCGAGGATGTGATCGTCGCCGGGACGTTGATCTTGCGGGAGATCATGGAAGGACTGGGCTACGAGGAGTGTCTCGTCAGCGATTATGGGTTGCGCGAAGGAGTGTTGATCGATCTTGCGACGCGATTGTCATGAGAGGTACGCGCTCGGTTGAGCAACCGAAGCGTTCATTCCTACTCGCTCGGCGGGATGGCGCATGACCTTCGCGCCTCTCGGTCCAACCCTTCCGGGCAGCGCCGAGCGGAAGCCGTCTGGAATTCCCTCAGCAGCGGGAGTTCCCGCAGTGCCTCGGTCAGTTCCAGCTTTCCTTCTCGGCCCTGCCTCGGTGGGTCCCCGGCCCTTCGGCGAAGGCGGTCATGAGCCATCCCGCCGAGCAGGACGAATTCTATCGGGAAACCCGCTTCTTGCGCGCGGTCTGAACTAACTCTTCCAGTTCCGCTACGACGGGATGTTCCGTGAAATAGCAAGGGAACCATCGTTCAGTTGGCATGAATACGATGCTTCTTCCAAATTCAGTTGGTTGGCTAAAATGAATCTTGAGATGCCCTGATCCAAGCCAGCTATCACTGCCAGAGATTTTCTCAACCTGAGAGAGAGGAACGTGAATCTCCTTGAGGTAGTTGGAGACGAGGAGTTCATGGCCCGCAATTCGTACACGCTTCAGTCGCATGCAAGACCAATAGAGGAAACCGGCGGCAAACAGCAAGGCAAGAGCGAATCCCTGTCTTACTTCTAGAATGTCAATGTGACCCCTCAGGCGGACCTCGTCTGGACAGCAGTACATGAGGCCTGTCTGTATCGTGAAAATCGTCAGGATTGTGACTGGAAAAATGTACTTAAAGAAGAAGGTCCATTTGGTGGAAATTCGTCTGGCCATATCGGGCAGAGGGCTTTCTCACATTCTTAGTTGAGCGTGCTCGGCTGGACGGGCTGGACCCTGAGGCGGATGGCACGGCGATGTTGCCTTACAAATGCTGTCCCTCTCCGCCGATGCCGACTTCGCGCTCCGGCGCGGCCTTACAGGCATCGGCGGGGAGTTATGCCGGTGTCATGGGGCGCCTGAGTTCCACGCATCGTGACATCCCCGAGCGGTCCACCCGTCGCCAGCCGAGCCGTACTCCGTTTGTAGGGGCCGGAAAGATCGCCCAGAAATGGCTCATGTCCAGGCGATTCCCGAGACCGATGGCAGATAGTAGCTGGAAGGCTGTTTCTAGTCGAGAAGCTTAGCCGATCGCCCGGTCGATTTCGCGGCGGATGGCCTGGGCTAGATCGCTGTGAGACGAGGTCTTCTTGATTGGGGCGGCGGATGGCTGAGCCGCGCCGGATTGGGGCGAACTCTTCGCGCTCAGAGGATGATCTCGATGTGTTGCCATAGCCAACCTCTCGTCGTTCTTTTGTCTCTGTCCACTCTCTATCGTAACAGACGAAAGCTGACTTGAGCAGCCTACGAAGGAGGGGACCTTGCCTCGGACGGGGAAGCTTGGGGGCCGACTCAGCGCTGGGAGTACCAGCGGAACCCCTTGGATTCCGTAATCGTGGGGCGAGGCGGGCCGCCGGGCTTCTGGAGCAAGAGGACCTTGAAGTCCCAGAGGCCGAACCAGGCCGGGTCGCTGATGTCGTGGTAGTGATAGCCGGTCAGCTTGGGCAACATGTCGCCGAGGGCGGCTGAGAGCTCGGCTTCCGTGTAGGCTCGAATCGAGAAGGGGCGCCCGACGGCCTGGCAGAATCGCTGGATGGCATAGGCCGCGCCCGTACAGAGCACTCGGGTAGATGGCTTCATCGAGAAAAACTGCGGCAGCGCCATGAGCTGCTCTTGAAACCCCAGCCATTTGGCCGCATGGCGGAGGTGCGAGTACTGGACCTCGTACTCCGTATGGCCGGGCAGTTTGACCGGGATCGGCCAGCCGGTTTCGACGCCGAATTCCACCAAGAAGGCTTTACCCCCAGGGCGGAGGACCCGCCAGAGCTCCGAGACAAACCGAAACGGGCCTAAATTGAAGATGAATTCCTCCGGCATGTCCGGATCCAGGGGCAGCCGTATGCGTCTGATCCAGTCCAGGGCTTCCTGGTGCAAAGGGCTTTCCCCCTTCTGGGCCTGCACCTCCCGCCTGGTGAGCTTCACGGGCGTCATGTCGGCCAGATTCTCATTGTCGATCACCAGGTCCACGCTCTGGTTCTGAAGCGGAAGGTATTCGGCGTTGGCGTGGAGTCCGCTGCGAACCAGCCCGGCTTCCTTGGCCAGCGTCATCTGTGAGCGCAGAAACGGGTACGTCAGATCAAGAAACAGGTAACGCAGTCCGATGCGCTCGTGCGGAGCCAATTCCGCCGCCAGCTCCTTGGCGACGTACCCGAGTCCGCCCCCCACTTCCAAGACGACGCGCGGCCGCGGCGTGAGCCAGCCCATGCGACGGAACTGCCGCGCGAGTAGGCGACCGTACGTCAGGCCATCGAGCGCCTCGCTCGGTTCCCGGAAGAGATGCGATACGGTCGTTTCGATCGTGTCGAAGTGGCCCTCCTGCGTCAGAATATCGTTGAGATGAAATTCGGGCAAGTGGGCTTCATGTTCCGACGGCGCGTTGGCAGCCCAGGTCTCGCGAATCTTTTGGAGCAGAAGGTCCCAGCGGGCGCCGGTCCGATCGGTTGTCGGGGGTTCGGCGCCGAGATAACACAGGGAATATTCGGGGCGGGCCCAGCGCTCCAGTTGCCAGCGGCCGGTTTCGCCGTCATGACCGCAGACTCGATCGCCGTACCGTTCCAGCAGGGTGCCAATCGTCACATTGCCGTCCATCGCAGAGAGAAGCTCGACGCCGATCGGGTTCAGGCGCACCAGTGGGAGCTGATCTTCCAGGGGCGCCACCCACCACTCATCCGCCCGATGTTGGTAGAGCACCATATCGGGCGTCCGCCAGGCGCGGAGGGCGAGCATGGCCTCGGTGAGTGCTGGGGCTGCCGGGAGGGTCGTCTCTTGGCGCATCAGACTGTCCGCGTGTGCTGAGATTCAGCTATGGAGTTGGCAAGGGTACCTGAAGCGAAATTGCACAGGCAAGCCGTTTTTCAGGCGACGGACCCGCGACGGCACGGCTTGACCTCCGAGCTGCGGCAGGGTATCGTCGCGAACCGAATCAGGGATTTTCGTCAAAAAGGGAGGCAGACGTATGGTGACGCGATCCGTGTTCCTGGCAGTCGTGGGGGGAATGCTTGTGTCCGCCTGTGCGACCTCGGAATGGGTGCATCCCAACAAGCCGCAGGGCGCCTATACCGGCGATTACAATCGTTGCGAGATGGCGGTCTACCAGGACCCGAAGCTCCAAGGCGGCATGAAAATGCAGGTCCAGAACGCCATCGAGAAATGCATGATCAGGGAAGGCTGGTACATGCGGGAGATCAAGTAACGGTCTCTTGCTGCAAAGTTAACAATTCTGTAACACGCCTGTCATTCGGCCGCAACCGCTCCTCCCCATACTGGCCCCATCGGATGGTGGGTCAGTCCTGAATACCACAAGGAGGAGAGGCTGTGATCGATTCATTGTTACGCGGGGCTCAAACCAACTTCAATAAGGCAGGATACGGTCTGGCTCTTCTCGGGCTTTTTGGGGCGCTCGGAGTGAGCCCGGAGATGGCGAGCAGCCAGCCCTTGGAGGGGACGATCCGCCCGGTCGTGGATGCCGAGATCGCCGCCTATACCCCAGGGACCGGCGTCTCCGGCGCGATCGTCGTCGCCGGATCCGACACCATGCAGCCCTTGGTCGCCCGCCTCGCGTCCGAGTTCAGACGCTGGCAGCCGGAGGTCAAGATCGCCGTGCAGGGCGGTGGGACTGATGCGGCCCTCATGCAGTTCGTCGGAGACCAGGCCACGATTCGCCGGGGAGACGCCAGTCCGAAGGGCGGCCATCAAGTATCAGGATCGGTCGCGATTCTTGCCTCGTCCAGGAGCCTCACCGAAGAGGAGATCAAGAATTTTCACTCTCGCTACGGCTACGATCCCGTTGAGATTCCGATCGCGCTTGATGCCGTGGCGATCTATGTCAATGCCGGCAACCCGATCGAGGGCCTCACGCTCGACCAGCTCGATGCCATCTTCGGGAAAGAGAGAAGGCGGGGCGCGGCCAAGGATCTGGCCACCTGGGGGGACGTAGGTCTCGCGGGCTGGGAGGGTCAGCCGATCCACCTCTATGGGCGCGACAAGCAGTCCGGAACCAGGACGTTTTTCAAACATGTGGCGCTGCATGACGGGGAGCTCAAGTCGTCGATCCATGAGCAGCCCGGTTCCGCCTCGGAAATTCTCGCCATCAGCCGCGATCCTCTGGGAATCGGCTATGCCGGCATCGGCTTCCTGGCTTCGACGGTGCGTGTGGTGCCGCTCGCTGAGAAACCGGGCATGTCCTATGTGTCCCCGACGGCCGTAGCGGCAGGGAATGGGGAGTATCCGCTGAGCCGTCAGCTGTACCTCTATGCGAAGCGGGAGACGAAGTCCGAGATGAAGGCGGCGATCGTAGAATTTCTGCGGTTCGTCAACAGCCGCGAGGGACAGCAGGTGGTGGCCAAGGCCGGGGTGTACCCCCTGACGGCCTCGCAAATCGGAAAGAATCTCACCGCCTTGACCGGGCCGGATCTGGCCAAGTCGACGGTGACCGCCGACGCTCGCTAGCCGGCGTACGCTCCGCTGCGCGCGCCCTGGGGTACTCCCTGGCGCGCGCGTTCGTCGTGGATATGAAGCCCTTCGCCTTGCCGTGGACCCTTCAGATTGTCGTCCTACTGTCCCTGACGGCCTGTGGCTCGGGGCCGGCGCCGATCGTCATTCATGAGGATCGCGCGCTCTCGGTATGGCTGAAGTTCGACCCCCTGTCCGGCGCGGGGCATCGCCATCCGGCCGATATCTCGTCGGAACGACTCGCCTCGGTCTTGGCGGGCCTTCGCATGATGCCCCGGAACGCGGCAGGCGGTCTGTTCGGCGTCGCAAAAGAGGGAGATCCCGTCTTCGTGTCCACCGAGGTGTCGAGGCTGGCGCCCATCTTGAGGCAGGCTTTTCTCAAAGCGTCACCGAGAGACCTGGTCACCTTCTATCTGGTGGGAGGGGACCGAGCGACGGGGCCGCTGATCACGTCGGGTGGCTTGGCGTTTCGTCACGGCTATCTCTATGTGATGCTGGCCAACGCCAGGACGTCGCCTAGCACCAAGATCTATGAGACCAGCCACGAAGTCGACACCCGAGAGGACCCGGTGCTTCCAATCGCGCGCTTTAATTTTTCAGCCGGCTTCGACCCTCAAGCGGCGGTGGTTCCCAAAGGGCAAGCCAAGGACCCTGACGCGACCGACCGTTACATCGATCCCGCAAAAGTCGTGGTCATCGATCTCGTCAAGCTGTCCGGAGCCCAGCGGGCCGGCACACCATCGACACCGTCCGCACCGCCTGCTCGCTAATCGTCGTCACACGTTCATTCCCAGATCGTTTCTTTACCGCCCTGTAACACATCGGTCATCGGCCTGTGACAGGCCTTCTGTATGAAATGACGCACACACTGACAGGAGGTCGATTGCATGAGTAAAGGTTGGAATCCGTGGCAAGGTACAAAGCAGTTCGTCGGGGTATGGTTGCTCCTGGTCCTGGGAGGAACGGCTTGGGCGGAGGTGCCTGCGGCGGGAACGGCAAGTCCCGCCGCTTCGTCTGCGCCGAAAGCGCAGGGAGGCATGATCCACCAGAGTCAGTCGGTCGAGAGCACCGCGGTCGAAGATTTGCTCCTCGAAAAGGGCCTGATCACCATGGATGATTGGATCCGCATTAAGGCTGAGGAAGAGCGCAAGGTTTCGGAGCGTTCAGTGGTTGCCGAGTTTACCGGAAGTCCCCGATGGTACGAGCGGATTACCATGTATGGATACGGGATGCTGCGGTATAACCTCACGAGCAATGGGAAGCTCCGGACCTATCACGATGCCTCGGTCGGCGGAAAGAACGACGGCGCGCAACCCGGCTTCTTTTTTCGCCGGATCCGATGGGTGGTGACCGGGCAAGTGTCCGACCATGTCTCGTTCTTCGTCCAACCGGACTTGGCCAGCGCGTCGACGGCATCCGGATTTGCGAACACCCACGTGTTGACGATGAGGGACGCCTTCGGCGATTGGAATTTCGACAAGGAGAAAGAGTTTCGCCTGCGCGCCGGGCTCCAGCGGGTCCCCTGCTCCTTCGACAACTGGCAGGCGAGCCGCGTTCGGATGGCCATCGATCGGGCGGATGCGACAAATAGTTGCGCCAGCAGCGAGCGTGATCTCGGGCTCTCCTTCATGTGGACGCCGAAAGTGGCCCAGCAGCGATTCAAACAGATGTTGGATTACATGTACGGGCCAGGCGACTACGGAGTCTTCAACGTGACGGTCTATAACGGGCAGGGGCTGAATCAGGTGGAAACCAACGCGAACAAGCACGTGGGAGTCCGCGCCGCCTGGCCCTTTGAACTTCCCGGCGGTCGCTTGATGGAAGTTGGCGTCAACGCCATGCGAGGGATGTTCACTGTCAATAACGGGACCTGCACGGCCGGGAGCACCTCGATCTGCGGACTCAACGAGAGCCGATCCTCGGGAGCCAGAGGCTATCTGGACGAGCGCATCAATTTCTATGTGTACTACCCGCCTCAACCCTGGGGCTTTATCGCGGAGTATGTCACAGGACGGGGACCGAAGCGCGGCGCGGACGGGATTGTTCGGGAAAGCCATCTCTACGGCGGGTACGTGCAGGGCCACTATCAGTGGAAGTATTCCGACACTGGGCTGGCCAACTTCTATTCGCGCTGGCAGTCCTACCACGGCGGCATCAAATTTCAGACCGCTGCGGCGGACGGTACGATGAGCGAGCTGGAGACAGGGGTTGCCTGGCAGCCGGACCCTCAATGGGAGGTGACGGTCGCCTACACCTATGCGAACCGGCTCAATACCTTCAACACGACGCCGAACACGTCCGCAACGGCGCCGGGCCAGCAAATCGAAGCCTACGG
>CAYZTJ010000108.1:0-11502 GCA_964481215.1 uncultured Nitrospira sp.
CCCCGGCCGTGCTACACTGCGCGCCCATGTTTGAGGTCGTGCTCTACCAACCGGAAATTCCGCCGAACACCGGGAATATCATCCGGCTCTGTGCGAACACCGGTGCACGGTTGCATCTCGTGAAGCCCTTGGGTTTTTCAACGGACGAACGGTCGGTGCGGCGCGCGGGGCTGGACTACCACGAGCAAGCGGCCGTGACCGTCCATGAGGGGTGGGAGGCCAGCGAGAAGGAGTTTGCCGATCGACGCGTCTTCGCCGTCTCGACGAAAGGGACCCAACGGTACGATCTGAACAGCTATCGATCCGGCGACGTGTTTCTCTTCGGCCCGGAAACGCGAGGACTGCCGATGGAGATCATCGAAAGCGTGCCGGAGGCGCATCGAATCCGCGTGCCGATGATCCCCGGCAATCGGAGTCTCAACCTGTCCAACACCGTCGCGCTCGTGCTCTATGAAGCCTGGCGCCAGCTCGGGTTTGCGCAAGGCCAATAATCCAAGGGCGTCGATGCCGGTCGCCGTCGTGCCGGCGCTCATCTGTTCGCGTCGAAGCCCAGTATGGTATTCTCGCTGACTTCATGACCCCGAACACGACCGTGCAGCATGAATTGGCGACCGCGACGGCGCAGCGACGCACCTTCGCCATCATCAGCCATCCCGACGCGGGCAAGACCACGCTGACCGAGAAGCTCCTGCTCTACTCGGGCATGATCCGGACGGCGGGCATGGTCCGGGGGCGCAAGGGCGGCAAGGTGGCGGCCTCCGACTGGATGGGGATGGAACAGGAGCGCGGGATCTCGATCACCGCCTCCGCCATGCAATTCCACTATAAGGATGCGGTCATCAATCTTCTCGATACGCCCGGCCACCAAGACTTCTCCGAAGACACGTACCGGACCCTAACCGCTGCGGACAGCGCCATCATGGTGATCGATGCGGCGAAAGGCGTCGAGGCGCAGACCCGCAAGCTCTTTGCCGTGTGCCGCATGCGGCGCATCCCGGTGTTGACGCTGATGAACAAGATGGACCTGCCGGGTCGCGCGCCGCTCGACCTCATGACGGAAGTCGAACAGGCTTTGAACATCCACGCCAGCGCCATGACCTGGCCGATCGGCTCCGGGAGCGAGTTCGCGGGCGTGGTCAACCGCGCCAGCGGGCGGGTGCAGCTCTTCAGCAAGACCTCGCCGGGCGGCGCGACCAGAGTCGGCGTCGATGAGGTCAGTTGGGAGGAACTGCGGGCGAGCGGTCGCGTGCACGACGAGGTCCTGGCGCAGGTCGAGCATGATCTCGAGTTGGTGGAGATCGCCGGCAATCCCTTCAACCGTGAGGCGTTTCTGGCCGGGGAGGTGACGCCGGTCTTTTTCGCGTCTGCGCTCACGAACTTCGGCATCGAGAGCTTCCTGGATGCCTTCGTGCGACTCGCGCCGTCCCCCGGCGCGCGTCAGGCGGATCGGCTTGACGGCACGGAGATCTCCATCGATCCGATCGAGCAGCCCTTCAGCGCCTACGTGTTCAAGCTCCAGGCGAACATGAACCCCAAGCATCGGGACAGCACGGCGTTCCTGCGTGTCTGCTCCGGGCGCTTCGAACGGGACATGATGGTGAAACACCATCGGCTGGATCGCGAGGTGCGGCTCTCCCGGCCGCATAGTCTCGTCGCGCAAGATCGCACGACGGTCGAAGAGGCCTATCCTGGCGACATCATCGGCATCATCAATCCTGGCATTTTTGCGATCGGCGACACCATCTCGACCACCGGCGGGTTCAACTTCAAACCCTTGCCGCAATTCCAGCCGGAGATCTTTGCCCGCATTCGTCCCAAGGACGTGGGAAAACGCAAGGCTTTCGACAAGGGCGTCCGGCAAATGACGCAGGAAGGCACCGTCCAGTTGATGAAAACGCTCAACGACCAGGAGCCGTTGATTGCGGCGGTCGGCCGGTTGCAGTTCGACGTCTTGCAGTATCGCCTGCGGGACGAATATCGGGTGGAGACGATTCTGGAGCCGCTGTCCTTCACGTGCAGCGCTTGGTTGGAGGGCGACCCGGCCGGTTTCAAGTTGCCGTCGGACTCGATGATGGTCCGTGACGAGCGGGACCGCGTCGTCCTGCTCTTCGAGACGCCGCTGATGAAGAACATCGCCCGCGACCGCAATCCCCATCACCGGCTGCTGGATATGGGGTAACGGGTGCGGGCAAGTCGGGCGAGGGGACCTGAACGACGCATGACTCGGCCAACCGTTGAAACCGGACTCGATAGCTAGCGATGCCCCTTCCTCGGCTTATCCGCCGTCCGCTCGAATGGGTCCTCTCCATTGCGCCCGTCCGCCGGGCGCTGATTCGCCACTACCATGGCCGACGCGCCGCCAACGACCCCTGGAACCGGCTGCATCCGATTGATGAGGAATACGGCATCGAGACCAGCGGCATGGTGCCGACCTGGTTAATCGCGACCGGGGGCGTGAGCCATCGACAGATTGTTTGGTACGCCGGCTCGCAACCCCTTGTCACGCGACGGGCCCTGCGCCGCCTGTCCGGCATCGACCGGGGCGCCTTCGTCGACATTGGCTGCGGGAAGGGACGGGTGCTCGCTCTGGCCACGGAATTTCCCTTTCGGGAGATTCTGGGCGTGGAGATGTCTCCCACTCTGGCCGACATCGCCCGGCGCAACGCCCGCAAAGTCGCCGAACAATGTCCGGACCGCGCGGCGATTACCGTCTGGACGGGAGATGCCCTGGACTGTCCGCTCCCGGACGGCGATCTCGTGCTCTTTCTCTATCACCCCTTCGACTGTGGCCTGATGGCACGCCTGCTGCTCCGCATCGAACAGCGTCTGCGGGCGACCGATCACCGAACCTGGATCGTCTACTGCAACCCGGTCTGCGGGGAGCTGTTTGACCGTTCGCCCGAGCTGACCCGCCTGTGGGCAGAAACTGTCACCTTCGACACCTTCGGGAATCCCTCTGAGTCCAAGGAGCACCATGATGCGTACGTGATCTGGCAAGATCGGGCCGGCGCGCGGGGAGGGCCCGCACCTGGTCCCGAGGCCCATCGTCGCATTGTGGTGACGATGCCGGGCGTTCGCGCTGAGCTGGTCGAAGATTGCCCCAGTTGAGCCGTAAAGCGGCTCACGATTCACCCTGGTTGGAACTCCGCCTGAGGATTCCGTAGAGTTCGAGGTCCACCGTTTCGCCGAAGCGCACATAGTGCTCACGCAGCCGGCCTTCGTAGGTCATCCCCGCCTTCTGCAGCACTCGAGCTGAAGCCGGATTGTCCGAAAAAAGCCCCGCATAGATTCGCTGGACGTGGGGCAGGGTAAAGCCGTACTCGATGACCGCTGTGACAGCTTCTGTGGCATAGCCCTTGTTCCAATAGGGCCGACCGAGCCAATAGCCAAGCCGGGCATGCCGATGCTCCGGCACGAAGTCGAGTCCGATCGCCCCGATCAAGATTTCCTCAACTTTCAGCACGATGGCAAAGTTAATGGAGGCGCCGGCCTCGAATTCTCGTTGCTGATCCGCGATCCAGGCGTGGGCGGTTCCGTCGGGATAGGGGTGGGGCAGCCGCAAGGTACCTTGGGCCACCTCTTTGAGACCCGCCAACTCCTGGAGGCGCGCGGCGTCGCTCGCTCGAAAGGCTCGCAGGTGCAGTCGCTCGGTGGTGAGGAGGGGAAAGGTCATGAGGCTCTCGATCACACCACAGGGCAGGCCGGTTTGACAAGCGCTCGTCGTGGGCCGGCGCGTTCTGTATACTCGCTTCAACAATTCAAGGAGTCTCCCGGTGATGATGGCGCTATGATGAAACCGGTCGTCCAACTCGAACGGACGGGATGTGGTATTGCCAGTGTCGCGGCGGTGGCGGGCGTGAGTTATCGGAAGGCGCAACGCGTGGCCAATCGAATCGGCATCTTTGCCGAGGACCCGCGACTCTGGTCTCAGGTCGAGCCTGTGCGGCGGCTGCTTCGAGAGTTCGGGGTCCGCGCGGCGCGGCATCCGCAAGACTTTGTCTCGTGGGAGGCCTTGCCCGATGTGGCCCTGCTGGCGATCAAGTGGCGCCGCATTGGAGACCGGGCTTTCTGGCATTGGGTGGTGTTTTGGCGAGGGCCGGAAGGACCGATCGTGCTGGACTCCAAGCACGGCCTCCGCACGCATCGCCGGACGGATTTCGGCCGAATGCGTCCCAAGTGGTCGATAGGCCTGACCGGGCCGGCAAGAAAGTAAGACCGGGATTGGCTCCGCGGCTGTCCCAGTCCGCTCATCTGGACTTGCGCCATAAGAAGCGGCCAGGCTATCGTGCCCGTTCGAGAGTTGGAGGCCAGTTCGATGGTCAATCTCGATCTTTCGAACGTTCCCATCGCGAAAATCTTCTGGACCCTGCTGGCCTTCGAGGCCGTCGTATTCCTGATTCTCCTGATCCTTGCCTTTCGCACAGGGAGCAGCGGGCCGGAAGGCCTGGTGGGGGCCTGGGTCATCATCATCCCCCCACTCATCTGGGCGGTCCTGGCCTGGCTGTTCTCACGCACCGATTCGCCCGCGATGCGCCTGACCTATACGGCGATCCTGGCCTTCCCGCTTGTGGTGGCGGCCGTCGGGCCGATGTTCAAGATGGTCCAGCGGGCCTCGTGGGAGCGGGGGTGGCGCGGCGCGGACTATTTTACCCATCCGGCGCAACGGGACCTGGCCGGCGCCATCTACGATAGGAACGTGGAGTTGGTCAAAACGCTGATCCCGGGAGCGGGCGATCTGAACAAGCCGTACCGGCAAGAGACGACGCTGTTCGACTATGCCATGTCGACTACGGATGACTCGGATGCGTCGTTCGAGATCATTCGCGCGTTGCTGGCGGCGGGCGCCGATCCCAATGTCCCGCCGAGCCGTCCGTTGACGCTGGCCCTCTCCCGACACGCGCGGTTCGTGTCACTCCTGTTGGACGCGGGCGCCGACGTCAATGCGCAAGAAGGCAGTGGACGGCCGGTCTGGTGGTCGGTCCTGTCGGCCAGTGAAGACTATGACACCGGCCTGACGAAGCTGCATCTGCTGCTCGACCGAGGCGCGGATCTGAAGGCACGCGATCATGAAGGAGGGCCCGTGGCCTGGGCGGCGTACAACAAGGCCTGGCGGGCGATGTGGCTGCTGATGGAGCGGGGCGCCGACTGGAAAGGCGAGCAGGAATTCGGCGTGTCCGTGCACCAGATGCTCATGAACGAGCTCCAGTATAGGCGAGAGGGTGTTCCCGACGAATTCCGCAAGGCGCTGGCGAAGTACGAGGCCGCGGCGAACGATCGGTCATGAGCCCGTCCATCCCGCCTCGCTTCGCGGGCGACGTGGCGCGGCTGCCGGCGGCGCTTCGAGCGATCGTGGAGGCGGAACTCGCCGTCGGGAACGAGATTCGCGAAGCGCTCTCCGGTTTTCCCGTGGCGCCGGTCGGGGTCGGCATCCGGTTCATGCGAGCACTCTCCGTGCTCCCACCGTCAGCCGCTGCCGGCGCGTGTCCTTGCCGTTTCCCCAACTGGGACGGATCCGGCGGCTATTCGGACGAGCCGGGCCGTTCCTTTGTGCTTGGACCTCCCGTGCGACCCCCGGACCCACCCGGCACGGAGGAGATTCGTGCTGCGCGAACCTCGCCGGCCGTTTCGGCGTCGCCGTTGAAACGGCTGATTCGCGCGGTCACCGATGACTCGCCGCTGGCCCGTTTCGAGCAGAGCCTGATCATCGATTATGAGAAGTGGCACGACGGGATCGGCTACGATCTCGAGGCGATCCGTGAGGCGTCCCCGGAGGAGCGGGCTGCGATCGAAGCGCGCTTGCTGCAGCGGGGCGCGCGCGATTGGCGAGATGTGGAGGCGCTGGCGGTCTTAAATAGCCCGCAAGCCCGCGAGGCGCTGCGAATGGCCATGGTCTCGCGCGATCAGGAGGTGGCCTTGGCCGTGGCGCGGCATGCGCCGGACGTGCTCACGGAGGCCGAGCGCGTCGCCCTCATCGTGCGCGGGCTGGAACAGGCGACGTTTTATGGAGGACTCTCTCAGGCCTTGGATCAAGCGGCGGACTGCCACCCGGCTGCGGTGATCGAGGCGCTTCTCCATGGCGCACTCAAACGCGACGGGGACATCGCGGTGCATTTCGCCGCCATGCTGATGTTTCTCCACGGTCGGGCCAAGACCGCGTTCGAGATGGAGCAACGGCCGTTCTTTCTCACCTTCAATACGCCGGACCGCGCGGCGCGCGAGGCGGCCTTTCGTGAGCTCTGCCGGAAAATCGGCGTCGAGGCGAGCCGCTACCTGACGCGTTGACACACCCAGGGTGGCACAGTAGGCTGGCATGGTTGTCTCGCCGGAGAAGAGGGCGGCTCCTATGAAAACGTTCGGCATCCTCTTTGTGGCGGCTATCCTCGGCTACGCCGTGGGCCTCTTCGGTGGCATGGGCGCGGTGAATCTGCTGTCGTCCAACCGTCATGATAAACCGCTCGAAGCGGCGATGACCTCGGCCTTCGTCTGCGGGCCCATGGCGGCCGCGATCGCGATGATCGTCGCCTGGCTGGTGTGGTTGCGGTAGCCGATGAAGACCTTCGGGCGTTCCCTGCTGGCGGCAATTGGGGGTTATGGCCTCGGCTTCCTCGGCGGGATGTTGGCCATTGAAACCTTTTCCACCAATACGCACGATCGGTCGATGGAAGCGGCGATGACGGGGGCGTTCGTCGCCGGTCCGCTCGTGGCCGTCGTGGCGGTCATCGTGACGCTGGCCCTGCGATCCCGCCCGCGTCCGGACGGCCCATCATGAGCGCGCCGGCCGAAGATGGCTCCGTGCGGAACGGGTGGACCTTCGAAGCGGTGGTCTTCGGGACCTTTGGCCTCCTCCTCTTCTTCATGGTGGGGGGCAGGGAAACGGGGATCTACCTCGCGGGGCTCGTCGGCGCGATCACGAGCACGGCCTTGGGATGGTACTCAGTGCGGCGAGGCTGGGTGTCGGTCTCGGCGGGAATCAGGCGCTTTGCCACGCGCTGGTTCTACGTGGTGGGGTTCGCGGCCTTGAGCCTGATGAATGGCAAGTGGGAGCCCATGGTCTTTGCCGCCGTGGTCGGCGTGGTCTTGACCGGGCTCTACGCGCTGGGTGCGCGATCCGCGCGGGGCCCGCAGGGAGGGGCGGGCTGATGGGCGGGTATGTGCGCGGTCATTTGATCGCGGGGGAGCAGGTCGTCTACGAGACCACGCTCCATTGGGTGGCCTTTGTGTCGCTCAAGGGATTCTTCACGCTCGGCCTCTGGCCCTTGATCGACCGCCTGACGACGGAATTCGCGGTGACCAACAAGCGGGTCATCGTCAAAACGGGGTGGGTGCAGCGGGAGACGTTGGAGTTGAATCTCTCTCGGGTGGAATCGCTCAGCGTGGATCAGAGCGTGATGGGCAGGCTCTTCGGGTACGGTACGATCACGATCATCGGGACGGGCGGGACGAAAGAACCCTTTCACGGAATCGCCCATCCCTTGGAATTCCGGAACGCCGTTCAAGAACAGCTCAGTGTCGGGCCCTCGTCACGCCCGTAGCTGAGCAGCCCGCGTCTCCATTCGCCTATGGTCCCCTTGATCTCCGTCACCTGTTGCATCGCCGGCGGCGGGCCCGCCGGGATGATGCTCGGGCTCTTGCTCGCGCGCGCGGGCGTCGATGTCCTGGTCCTCGAAAAACACGCCGACTTCCTGCGAGACTTTCGCGGCGATACCATCCATCCCTCCACGCTCGAGGTCATGCACGAATTGCGGTTGCTGGAGGGGCTGCTGGCCCTGCCGCATCAGAAGGCGACGCGCATGACGGCGCAGTTCGGCGATCTGGCGCTCACGCTGGCGGACCTGTCCACGCTCCCGACCCGGTGCCGATTCATCGCCTTCATGCCGCAGTGGGATTTCTTGAACTTTCTCGCGCGCGAAGGGGAACGCCACGCCGGCTTCCGGCTCTTGATGCAGGCCGAGGTGACGGAGCTGATCGAGGAACAGGGACGAATCGCCGGGCTCCGAGCCGCGACGCCGGATGGGCCGCTCGAGGTGCAGACGACGTTGGTAGTCGGCGCCGACGGCCGTCACTCGGTGGTGCGTGAACGGGCGGGGTTGCGGATCGATGAGTTCGGCGCTCCGATGGATGTGCTCTGGTTCCGTCTGTCCCGTCGGCCGGGCGATCCCGAAGACCCCGTGGGCCGCTTCGATACCGGTCGGGTGTTTATCATGCTGAATCGGGGCGACTATTGGCAGTGCGGGTTCGTCATCCCAAAGGGATCGTTCGAGCAGGTGCGGAGCCAAGGCCTGCCGGCCTTTCGGGAGGGCGTGGCCCGATTGGCGCCGTTCCTCGGGGATCGCGTCGGTGAACTCACCGACTGGGAGCCGATCAAGCTGCTGACCGTGCAGGTGGATCGGCTTCGGCGCTGGGCGCGCCCCGGGCTCCTCTGTATCGGCGATGCGGCACACGCCATGTCGCCGATCGGCGGCGTGGGGATCAACGTGGCGATTCAAGATGCGGTCGCGGCGGCCAACTGTCTGGCCGGGCCGCTGCGCGCGAACCGGCTCACGCTCTCGGATCTCCATCGAGTGCAGAAGCGTCGCGCCTGGCCCACCCGGATGACCCAGCGGGTGCAGCTGGCGCTGCAAACGCAGGTCATCAAGCGCGTGCTCGGCGAAACGGGCCCACTCACCCCTCCGCTGGCCTTGCGGCTCATCGCGCGCTGGCCGGTCCTCCGCCGCATTCCGGCCCGGCTCATCGGCCTGGGGTTCCGCCCGGAGCATGTGCGGACGCGGGCCGCCGCCCGCTGACACCGTTCCGAGACCATCCTCCAAAAACAATCCGGCCGGTGATCCGCAGAGCGGATCACCGGCCGGAATCGCCACGCCCCTCTCACGGAGGCGCGAGCCGTGAAGCCTGACTATTTATTGATGCTGCTGGCTGGACCCGACGTTCTGCTGTCCCTGCTGCTGGCCCTGTCGGCCGGAGACTTCAGCCGCCCGATCTCGTCCGTGCTTCTTGCCCTGCTTCTCGCCTTTCACCTTGTGCTTCGCGCCCTTGCCCTTCTTCCCTTCCTTCTGAACGTCCTGGTTCTGAGACGACGCGCCGGCGTTCACGCCGGACGAGGAGGGGGAGACTTGGGGGGAGGACTGATGCTCCGACACCCGGGACGGGGCAACTTGATCCTGCCCCGAAGACTGTTGAGCCGACACGCCCTGCTGATGCCGCGAGACCGAGGGGGCGTTGTCTTGTGAGGAGACTACCGGGCTGCCGACTTGAGAGGGTACGGTCGGCGATGACACCGAGCCGGCACCCTGTTGCACGGCCGAAGCGGCTTGCGAACCGGAGACCGGGGCCACGACCTCGGCGCCTGGCGCCGATACGGCCTGATCGACAACCTGTTCGCTGGCGAAACCCGGCGCGGCGGCCAACAAGGCTGCCAGTGCCAGAGTAAACGAGAGATGCCTATGCATACGAGACTCCTTTCAGTGGGTGAGACGATCCTTGTGAACCGTGCTTTCACGGTAGCACGAGGGGGCCCACCCACCTAGGGAATCCGTCAAAGTGACCGGGTCGGCGCCGGCGAGCGAGCCGCGCGTTAGCGGCGTTTCGCCTTCTGCTTCCCCATCGTCTCCTGCAAGAGTCTCCGCCATTCATCGCGGTTCACCGCCGGCATGGTGGTGATCTGAATGTGACCCAGGGAGGCGTTCAACACCGCGGCTTTCATGGCGGCGCGATTGTCGGGGAACTCCCAGATCGCGACGACATCGTACTCGCCCAGGCAGTAGAAGGCTTGGAGGAGCTTGCCCCCTTGCGCCTTGGCGTTGCGCTGAACGGCATCGGCTCGCTCGACGCCTTTTTCCTTCATGGTCATCAGGCCCTGCTGGGTGAACTGGACCAGGCTGACATAGGTGGGCATGGATCACCTCCTGGGTGAGAGTGTGGGGAACCGGCCGGCTTCATCTTAGGCCGACGTTGCAGATCGAACAAGGGGCGGCGGGCGGACCGGGGTTCGCTTCCCGCGCGCGCTCTTCGGGTATCATCGGGAGCCGATCGCGGCTTGACGCATTCCGGAAAGCCGCATAGACTTCGCCGATGCGTGCGCCGCGCCGAGGCCCGCGTGAGAGGGTGCGATGACGTGGTGGGTGTGGATGGTGCTGGGGCTGATGCTGCTGGGCGCCGAGGTGCTGACGCCCGGCGGCTTCTATATGCTCTTTTTCGGCCTTGCCGCGCTCGTGGTCGGCGCGATGACGGGGTTGCGCCTGATTGACATCGAGTGGCTGCAGTGGCTGCTCTTCTCGGGCCTGTCGGCCGGCTCGCTCCTGGTCTTTCGCGGTCCGCTCCGCCGGTTGATGAAGGCGGAAGACGCCGCCGCGCCGGCCGTCGATACGATGGTCGGCGAAGCGGCCTTTCCCCTCGAGACGATCGGGCCGCATGCGATCGGGAAGGCCGAGTGTCGCGGCACGATCTGGACCGCGCGCAACGCCGGCCCCACGGTCCTGGCCGTCCGGCAACGGTGCCGGGTCGACAAGGTCGACGGCCTGACGCTCTGGGTTCTCCCCGACCACGTCTGACATCTGAGGAACTCGCCCATGGAGGACAGCGCTATGCCCGGTGGATTGTTGGCCGTCGTGCTCCTCTCCTTGCTCGTGCTGCTGGTCATCGCCAAGACGGCGCGCATTGTGCCCCAGCAGAGCGCCTATGTCGTGGAGCGGTTGGGGCGGTACTCGCGGACCTTGAGCGCCGGCTTCCATATTCTGGTGCCCTTCATCGACAGTGTGCAATACAAACACTCGCTCAAGGAAACGGCCATCGATATCCCCGAGCAGATCTGCATCACGCGGGACAATGTGCAGGTCTCCGTCGACGGCATCATCTATCTCAAAGTCCTCGACCCGCAACGCGCGTCCTACGGCATCAGCGACCATCGGTTCGCGATCACGCAGCTGGCCCAAACCGCGCTGCGGAGCGAGGTCGGCAAGATCGAGCTGGATCGGACATTCGAAGAACGCACGAACATCAATACGCAAGTGGTGAACGAGCTCGACAAGGCCTCGGAACCCTGGGGGATCAAAGTTCTGCGCTATGAAATCAAGAACATCACGCCGCCCAAGGACGTGCTCAACGCGATGGAAAAACAGATGCGCGCGGAGCGGGAAAAACGGGCGGTGATCCTGACCTCCGAAGGGGAGCGCGACGCCGCGATCAATCAGGCGGAGGGCGAAAAACAGCAGGTCATCAAGGCCTCGGAGGCGAAGAAGCAGCAACAGATCAATGAGGCGGAAGGCGCCGCGGCCGCCATCACCGCGATCGCCACTGCGACTGCGGAAGGCCTCCGCAGGGTCGCCGACGCGACGCAGGTCGCCGGCGGCTTTGAGGCCGTGCAGCTGCGCATAGCGGAGCAGTACATCGCCAAGTTCGGGGAGCTGGCGAAGGCCAGCAATACATTGGTGCTCCCGGCCAGCGTGTCCGACGTGGCGTCGATGATCGCGCTCGCGATGAACGTGATCAAACCCACCCGCTCGATGC
>CAYZTJ010000109.1:0-11434 GCA_964481215.1 uncultured Nitrospira sp.
AGGTCTCGATCGAATCGACCGGGATGCCGTACGCGGTCGCGCGCGCCTTGCGAAGCGCGGGAGACCAGAGGCCCGACCCTTCGAAGACGGCATCGGGATTGACCATATTGACGCGGACACCGAATTCCGCGCCTTCCAGCGCCAGCACCCTGGCCAGTTGCACCTGCGCCGCCTTGGACGCCGAATAGGGACCGAAATCCTTGCCTGGCGCCAACACGTTCTTGGTGGCGATGACCACGACGTTCCCGCCGAGCCCCTGACGTCTGAACAGCCGCACGGCCTCGCGGCACACCAGGAAGTGCCCGGTGGCGTTCACGGCCATCGACGCATTCCAGTCCGTCAGCGAAAGCGCCTCCACCGGCGCGCTCCTCGCGATACCCGCGTTGGATACCAAAATGTCCAAGCCGCCGAAGGTGAGGACCGCCCGTTCGAACGCCCGCCGGACGCTGTCTTCGCTCGTGACGTCCATCGGAATGGCCGCGGTGGTCTCTTCGCCGGACTCCCGGTTCAGCTCATCGGACAGGGCTCGGAGCTTTCGGTTGTCCACGTCGGTGAGGATGACCGAGGCGCCTTCGCGATGCAGCCTGGCGGCGATGGCCCGTCCGATGGCGCCGGCCGCTCCCGTGACGAGCGCGATCCGGCGGGAGAGCGTCTTCTCGGGCGGAAGCAGGCTCAACTTGAAGTTTTCCATCGGCCAGTACTCGAAGTCGCATTGGGCTTGGAGCGGTAAGGCGGTGTAGGCGCCGACGGCCGAAGCTTGTTGAATGACCCGCACCGTATGAGCGTAGAGATCGTGCGCGATGCGGGCCGCGCGGCGGTCTTTCCCGGTAGTGAGCAAACCGAGGCCCGGGACAAGGATGACGCGGGGGTAGGGGTCCAGCATCGTGACGCCGTCCGGCTTGTAGCGTTCGAAATAGCGCACATAGTCCTCGCGGTACTGCTCGACGGCTTTGGAGATCTCATCACCGAGCGAGGCATCCGTCCCATGCCCAGCTGTCCGCCGTGGAATCCGGAGGAAGAGCGGCTTGGGTTTCGTGTGCAGAATATGGTCGGGCGTAAAAGGGCCGATTTGTGACAGTCGTTCCGCGTCGGGATGATTGACGAACGCCAGGACCGGCGGGCTGTCGTCGAGGGTGAGGACCATGCGTTTCTGCTGGCTGATCGCGCCGCGCAGGATCGGCATGACCGAGGCGGCCAGCTCGCGGCGATCCCGCTCGGGCCGGGAACCCGCAGCGGAAGCTCGTTGAACCCGAGCGGCATGGGCGCGCGCGCTGATAAACCGTTCCGCCTTCGTGACAAGCCGGATGGTTTCCAGGTAAGCCTCCTTGGCCGTGTTCCCCCACGTCACCAGACCGTGCTTGTCCAGGATCATGGCCCGCGCCTTCGGGTGACGCTCGAACGCCTCCGCCACGAGCTTGCTCAAGCCGAAGCCCGGCCGCACGTAGGACACCAACGGAACCGCCGTGCCGTAGATGCGCTGAATCAGCGACCGGCTGTCCGCTTGATCGACCAGGGTACAGATGGCGTCCGCATGCGTGTGATAGATATGCGGGGCCGGCAGGAAGGCATGCAGCAGCGTTTCGATGGATGGTTTCGGGGCGCCGGGCTCGAGCATGCACCGATTCTGGAAGGCGACCATGTCCTCGTCGCGCATCGCCTCGCGCGCGCGCAGCGTCAGCAGATCGTCGAGTCTCAGGGGCGTGAACTGCTTCGCCGCGATGGTCTTCATATCGGACCCGCTGCCCTTGATCCACAGCACGCGCGTGGGCCGTCCGACGTGGTCCTGGATGGTGGTCTTGAGGGAGGTGTTCCCGCCGCCCCAGAGGACGAGGTCCGGTTCTTGTCCGATGACCCGGGTGGCATAGACCAGAAGGTCTACGTTCTCCAGCGGCGCTGCCGTCGTGTCGGACCACCGGTTGCGCATGAGCAATACGCGAGTGATGGAGTCTGAGGGTTCTTGAGTCAGTATACGGGACGGCGGAAATCGGGCAAGGAGATTCGGTAATCTGCGAGGGTCCGAGGGTGCGCCGGGAGCGACGGAGGGCCTTTCCGGCGAGCGCTCGCGATCGGGTCAGCGGCGGAACGCGTCTTTTCCCTTCACCACCTCCTCGAGGAGCTGATCGGCGAGTTTCGCCGCCCGGCGGCGACGCCAGAGCCATTGTCCCAGGACCATGAGCGAGAGTCCGGCGAGCGCGGCGGCGGTCCAGGCGAGGGTGGACATGCTGGCAGTCTAGTCGGCCGAGGTGACGGTCGCAAGGTGCCGCGGGCGAGGGCGGCGGCGAGGCTGTGACTTTGCCGGGAGTTCGCGATAAGATGCGACGTGAGCGGGATGACCACTCGATGAGCGACAAGATCAAACAGCGCGACGAACTCGCCGCGGTGCTGGCCACGCGCCGGTCGTCCGGCGCGCGCGTGGTCTTCACCAACGGCTGCTTCGACCTGATGCACATCGGCCATACGCGGTATCTCCAGGCCGCCCGGCAACTCGGAGATCTGCTGGTGGTGGGCGTGAATTCGGACCGTTCCGTGCAGGCGCTCGACAAGGGGCCGGGCCGGCCCATCGTCCCCGAGGCGCAACGGGCGGAGGTCATCGCCGCCTTGGCTTGCGTGGACTACGTCGTGGTCTTTTCGGAGCCCGACCCGTCCCGCCTCATCGCCGCGCTGCAACCGGACGTGCTGGTCAAGGGCGGCGACTGGGCCCCGGACAAGATCATCGGTCGTGACATCGTCGAAGGACGCGGCGGGTCGGTCCGAACCATTCCCCTGGTGCCCGACGTGTCCACGACATCCCTCGTCAAGAAAATCCAATCCGCTCCGCGCTGAATCCGTGACAGCCTCGCCGATTCAATATTGGGATCAGTTCCTGACCCCGCTGGTCGCCGCGCTGGGCGACCGGGCGTCCCGCCCCTGTCTGACGGGAGTCGTGGGATCGTCGTCCGGATTGGTGCTGACGCTCCTCTCGCAACGTCTCAAGGACCGGTCCTTCATCATCGTGGGGGAATCGGATGAGGTCGCCGTCCAGCTCTTCGACGACCTGTCCTTCTTTCACGGCCTCCTAGGCATGCCGCCCGATCAGCTCGTGCTGTTCCCCGAATGGGAAAGCCTGCCCTATGAATCGGCGCCGCCGCAAGTCACGCTCGTGGCCCGGCGCATGTTGGCGCTCCAGCGACTCACCGACAAGGCGCGGACCCTCCTCGTGACGTCGGCGCAGGCGCTGACCCAGCGCGTGCTGCCCAAGGCCGTCTTCCAGGACGCGCGACTCCAATTGAAGCCGGGTCAGACAGTCGAGCGGGAGACGCTCGTCTCGCGCCTGCTCCGGCTGGGCTATCGCCAGGCCTCCGTGGTGGAAATCCCCGGGGAGTTCAGCATCCGCGGCGGCATCGTGGACATCTATTCGACGGCCTATGCCGATCCCTTGCGCGTGGAGTTTCTGGGCGACACGGTCGAATCGATCCGTTGCTTCGACCAGGCGACGCAGAAGTCGACCGGCAAGCGAGACCAGGCCTGGGTGCTGCCGGCCCGTGAGCTGATCCATCCGGCCGGTCAGCGGGAAAGCCTGATGCCCTTGCCGCCCGATGCGGAATGGCGGTCGCCCGACGTCTATGGCGAGATGCCGCTCCTGTTCGACTATCTGGACGCGCCGCCGTTGTTGATCCTGGATCAGCCGGAGAGTCTGGCGACGCGTGCGCAGGAATTTCGTGACGCCGTCGATCAGGCCTTCGCGCGCCGCGACGCCGGCCCGGCGGTCGAGCCCTACCCCGAGCCGGCGCGGCTGTTGGCGCCGTGGGAGGCCGTGCTGCAACAGGCGCAGACCTGGTCCTGGTTGGCGCTGGCGCCGCTGGCCTCGCTGGATGACACCTGGTGGCCGTCGGTGGAATCGGCCGTGAAAACTCCGGCGAGCGTCGGGTTGGCCCTGCGCGGCACGCCCTTCGCCCAGACGCTGAAAGTGCTCGACCAGTTGCGCGGCAGCGGCCTCGTCGTGCTGGTCGCCCGAAGCCGAGGGCAGGCCGATCGGCTCATCGCCCTCTTCGCCGAGCACGACGTGCCCGCGACAGCCTGGAAGCCGCCGAACTGGGGGACGTCCTCGCCCCTCAGGCAGCCGTTGTTCATCGTGCAGGGCGAGGTCTCCGCGGGCTTCGTCGTGCCCGACGGCTATGTTTCGGTCATCACCGAAGAGGACATTTTTGCCAAGGGCGCCCGGCACAAGACGGCGCAACCCTCCAAGACCGCCACCTTCCTGACGTCGTTGGACGATCTGGAGGTCGGCGACTACGTCGTGCACGTGCAGCACGGGATCGCGCGCTACCAAGGACTGCGGCGCCTCTCGGTGCAGGACTTCGACAGCGACTACCTGATCCTGGAATTTGCCGGCGGCGACAAGCTCTATGTGCCGCTCGACCGGCTCAATCATGTGCAGCGGTACATGGGGGCCGACGGCGCCGCGCCGCGTCTGGACCGACTCGGCGGCACCAGTTGGGAGCGCACGACCGCCAAGGTCAAGAAGGGCATCGAGGAGATGGCCAAGGAACTGGTCGAGCTCTATGCAAATCGCGAGCTGGTGAAACGCGCGGAGTACACTCGCGACTCGACCATGACCCGCGAGTTCGAGGCGGCCTTCGAATATGAAGAAACGCCGGATCAACTGCGCGCCATCGAGGATATCCGGCGCGATTTGGAATCGCCCAAGCCGATGGATCGCCTGGTCTGCGGCGACGTCGGGTACGGCAAGACCGAAGTCGCCATGCGCGCGGCCTTCAAGGCGGTGGAAGACAACCGGCAGGTGGCGGTGCTGGTGCCGACCACCTTGCTCGCCCAGCAGCACTACGACAATTTTTCGCAGCGCTTCGCGCCTTTTCCGACGCGCGTGGCCATGCTGTCTCGGTTTCAAACGTCCAAAGAGGCCCGGCTGGTGCTCAAAGACCTGGCCGAGGGCAAGATCGACGTGGTCATCGGCACCCATCGCCTGCTCCAAAAGGGCGTCGAGTTCCGCAACCTCGGTCTCGTCATCATCGATGAGGAGCAATGGTTCGGCGTGCGGCACAAGGAGCGGCTGAAGCAGCTCCGCACCCAGGTGGACGTGCTCACCCTCACCGCCACGCCGATCCCCCGCACCTTGCAGATGGCCATGGCCGGCGTGCGCGACCTCTCGGTGATCGAGACCCCCCCGCTCAATCGGCTCGCCGTCCGCACCCAAGTCGTGCGGTTCGGGGCCAAGGTGATCCGGGAGGCCATCGCCCGTGAGTTGGGGCGCGGCGGCCAGGTGTTCTTCGTGCACAATCGCGTGCAGACCATGGAGCGGATGGGGGCCTGGCTGCGCGATCTGGCGCCGGAAGCGCGCATCGTCATGGGCCACGGCCAGATGGACGAACGACTCCTGGAAGGCGTCATGCTGAAGTTTCTCAAGCGCGAGGCGGATGTGCTGCTCAGTTCCGCGATCATTCAATCGGGGCTGGATGTCCCGAACGCCAATACCATCATCGTGCACCGTGCGGACATGTTCGGCCTGGCGCAGCTCTATCAGTTGCGGGGCCGCGTGGGGCGGTCCGGGCAGCAGGCCTATGCCTATTTCCTGACGCCGGAAGAAGAGGGCGAACTGACGTCCGATGCGCAGAAACGCTTGGTGGCGATTCAGCAGTTCACGGACCTCGGCGCGGGCTTCCGCATCGCGGCCGCGGACATGGAGATCCGCGGAGCCGGCAACCTGCTCGGGAAGGAGCAATCCGGGCACATCGCCGCCGTCGGCCTGAACCTCTATCTGCAAATGGTGGAACAGGCGGTGCAGCGGCTCAAGGGGACCGTCGTCGAGGAGGAACCGGAGCCCACCCTGCACGTGACTGTGTCGGCCTACGTGCCGGAAGAATACGTGGGTGACAGCCACCAGCGGCTCTCGCTCTACAAACGGCTGTCGTCGACGCGGCAGGTCGGCGAGTTGGCGCTGCTCCATGGCGAAATGCAGGATCGGTACGGTCCCCCGCCGGAACCGGTGGAGCGCCTCTTCGAGGTGATGGAGATTCGCACCTTGGCCAAGGGGTCGCGGTTGGCCTCCGTCGAGGTCAAGGCCGGCTCCGTCGTCGTGAGCTTCGCCACGGCGGCGGCCGTGCCGGAACAGGGGATGCGCAAGGTGATGGATCGCTACCAGCGCCGATTCCGGCTGGCCTCGCCCACATCCTTCGAATTGCAAATGCCGCCGGGCGGGTGGTCGGCGGTCTTCCCGGAATTGTCCGCCGCCTTGAAAACGCTGGCCGGCTGTGATACCAAGAGCGATTTGGGGGTGCCGGTTTCATGAGGGAGGGAGCCTTCGTGCGTACACCTAACAGGATGCTGAAAAAGCCAGCCAGCCGGGGACCCGTTGCTCAGCGATTGCAACGGGTGATCGCATCGCTCAGAGGCTCAACGTACCGAAAAGAGTGCGCCTCGCCTCTTCGCTCGCTGCGGCCGCGCCGGACGGCCTCTTTGAGCAGCCTGCGAGTGGACCAAGAAATACCCGAAACACTCAGCCGACCCCCTCTGTCGAACGACAGTGAAGTTGGTCATGCGTCTCCTAGCCTGATGACACGACAGGGAGGCGGGGCGGTCCTCGGAGTCCTGCTGGCCGGATTGCTGGCGGCGCTCTCCGGCTGTCCGCAGCCGGTGCAGGACGGGCAGGTGTTGGTGGTCGTCAACGGCAAGCCGATCTCGCTGGAAGACTTCAACCGGCGCTGGGCGTCCCTGACTCCGGCGCTCCAAGCCCGCTATCGCGCGATGGGCGGGGAGCGAAAGTTTCTCGATGAATTGATCGGGGAAGAGCTGTTGCTCCAGGAGGGCCGCCGGCAGGGATTGGATCAGGGCGCGGCGATCCGTGAGCAGATGGAACGGCTCAAAGAGCAGCTCATGCTCGACGAACTGATGCGGCAGGCGCTCCAGGCGACGGATGCCGTCTCCGACGCCGATGTCGACGCCTATGTGACGGCCCATCCCGACTCGATCCGGCAGCCGCAACTCGTGCATCTGGCGCACATCGTCACCGCCACGCCGGAAATGGCCAAAGATATCAAACGGCGGCTCGACCAGGGGCAAGATTTCGGCGCGCTCGCCAGGAAATTCTCGACCGATGTCGCCAGCCGCGGAAAGGGCGGGGAGCTGGGCGTGTATCGGGAAGGGGAAGGCCCCGCCGAGATGGAGAAGGAGTTTCTCCATCTGAAAGTGGGGGGCGTGAGCGAGCCGATCCAAACGGACAAGGGACTTCGAATCGTCAAGTTGGTCGCCCGCGAGCCGGAAGATCAGAAGAAAAAGGCGCTGGCCAAGGCCCGGCTTAAGCAGGAGTTGCAGGCCGAGCGGCGGCGCAAGCGGTTTGAGGAGTTTCAGGCCAAGCTCCGGGCCAATGCCAGCGTCCGCATGGCCGACGCCTCCAAGCTGGTGATTCACGATGCCAGTCTGCCCGCCGCGCCGCCGCCCGCGACACCCTAACCCTCACGCGACGTTGAGTCACACGATGTCACGAGGCACGCACGTCCCCGCAGCTCCCGTCGGGCGATCGGCGCGTTCAATCGCCGGTGCGCTTCTCCTCGGCCTCGGTGTGCTGAGCCTCGGAGCCTCCGCCTCGGCCGCCACGATGACCGATCGCATCGTCGCCATCGTCAACAAGGAGCTCATCATGCTCTCCGAGCTCCGCGCGGAAACGGGCGGAGAGGAACAGCGGCTGCGGGAGCAGTACAAGGGCGCGGAGCTGCAACGGCGGCTCCAGCAGCTGGAGTACATCGCGTTGAGCCGCATGATCGAGCGCAAGCTTCAGCTCCAGTTCGCCCAGTCGCGCGGCATGGATGTGTCGGAGGACGAGGTCAATCAGGCGATTCGCCAGCTCGAAAAGCAGGGGGAGCGCATCGATGATTCGAACCCGAGGGAACGCAAGGCGCTGAAAGAGCAGCTGGTCATGATGCGTGTGATGGATCGGGAAGTCCGCGGCGGCATCATGGTGCTGCAGCCCGAACTGGAGCGCTACTACAACTCGCACCAAACCCGGTTCTCGCTGCCGGAGGAGTATCGCATCAGCCAGATTCTGTTGAAACAAAAGGCGGCGGAAGAAGTTAAAGACTTCAAGAAGCGGATCCAGACCGTGCACGCCTCGCTGAAGAGCGGCGGCGACTTCGGCGAGCTGGCCCTTCAGCAATCCGAAGGGCCCGAATCGGTGAAGGGTGGGGCCCTCGGCTTCGTCCGCCAGGGCGAACTGGAGCCGGAGATCGAGCGGGTGATCTCCACACTCGACACCGGCCAGATCTCCGCTCCGATCGAAACCGTGCAGGGCTGGCACATCATCCGGCTGGATGAAAAGAAGCCCTCGCAGTTTCGCCCCTTCGCGCAGGTGAAGAGCGAGATTCAGGGGCTGGTCTATCAGCAGAAGACCGAAGATCAGTATCAGCGCTGGATCGGGAACATCAAGAACAAGGCCTTCATCGAGATTAAGTTCTGAGCCACTTCAGTCAATCGTCATAGGTCACTGGTCATTGGTCAATGGGTTGGAGGAGATATCCTCGCCGGTGACGACTGACCGATGATGCTCGGTGACGAACCGCTTCACCTCCTGCCAGAGCGCCTCTCGCCCTTCCCGGCTCTTCGACGAGAACAGGATGACCGTTTCGGAGGCCTCCAGCCCCAAGGTTGCGCGCAGGTGAGCCAGGGCGGGCGCCCGCTCCCGCCGGGTCAATTGATCCACCTTGGTCGCCACCACCACCCGGCGGATCCCCAGTTCATGCAACCACTGCGCGGTGTGGACGTCATGGGGGGAGGGACCCCGGACATCCACCAGGAAGAGCAGGCCCCGGAGCTGAGGCCGGTCTTCCAGGTAGCTCTGAATCATCGGTCCCCACTCCGCCCGGACGGATTTCGAGACCTTGGCATAGCCGTACCCCGGCAAATCGACCAAAAAGAGGCGGGGGGCTTGTGCATCGGCCAATTTCAACCGAAAGAAGTTGATGACGCGGGTTTTCCCCGGCGTCCGGCTGACCTTCGCCAGCCCGGTCCGCTGGGTCAGGGTGTTGATCAATGAGGACTTGCCGACGTTGGACCGGCCGACACAGACAATTTCCGGCCAGCCATCCGGCGGAAATTGCTCCGGCGTGGTACAACTCTTGATGAACTCGGCGGTGAGGATCTTCACGGCTCCTGGTTCATAGCCGTGCGACCGAGGGGAAGTCAACCATGAAACGTTCCTGGCTTCGGCTCAGTCTGATGGTCCTGACGGTCTTGGGCCTGGTGCTCGGCGGCATGGCCTGGTACTGGCTGGCGACGTTCCCCGATGTGCCGGCGCTCGCCAAGCAGAACCCGACGGAGACGGCCTTGATGGCCGCCCGCGTGGCGGATGCCACGGAGTCCGGCCGACCGTACAAGCGGCAGTGGAGTTGGGTCGCGCTCGCGGAGATCTCGCCCCATCTGCAACGCGCGGTCGTGGCCGCGGAGGACGCCTCCTTCTTCTCGCACGAGGGCTTCGACTGGGACGGCATCAAGGTCGCGATGGAGCGGAATCTGGAGGCCGGGAAGATCGAGCGCGGCGGCAGTACCATCACGCAGCAGGTCGCGAAAAACCTCTTCCTCACGCAGGATCGGAGCTTTCTCCGGAAAGCGCGTGAAGCCATGATCACCCGGGCGCTGGAGAAGGAGCTGCCGAAGAATCGCATTCTCGAAATTTATCTGAATATCGCGGAGTGGGGGGAAGGGGTGTACGGAGCGGAGGCGGCGGCCCGGCACTATTTCTTCAAGCGGGCCAAGGACCTGACGGCCGATGAATCCGCGCTGCTCGCCGCCATGTTGCCCTCACCGCTCAAGTACGATCCTCTGCGGCTCACGCCCTTCCTCGTCAAGCGCCAGCATCAGATTCTCTCCTGGATGGGCGCCACCGCCATGTCGGCTCCGACGAGCGGACAGCCCCATCCGCAGCCGGTCAGCGCGAAAGTGAAGAAAAAGGCGGCGGCTCACTCTGGAAAGAAAACGGAGCCGTCCAAGAAGCCGTAAGCGGCCCCGTTCAACCGTTACACGGCTCCATCCCCCACTGCCCCGAAGTCGCGCTCGCCGAAGACCGCCGAGTCGTGCCGGTACCACTTGAACTCGATCAGATTGTGGGCCGGGTCTTCAAGGAAGAAGGTCTTGTGTTCGGCGCGCGTGCCGGGAAAGCGGCACCGCGGTTCCTGAAAGAACCGAAGACCCTTGGCCCGCGCGCGTTCGACAAGCGCTTGCCACTCCCGTTCGTCCGAGAAAATCAGGCCGAAATGCCGTGGATAGATCCCGGTCGGCGAGGCCACCGGTTCTTTCGTCACATGGGCCACGAGTTGATAACCCGCAAACTCAAGGGTGGCCGCATGCCGAGTCTCTCGACCCAACGTGCAGCCGAGCCCATCAACATAGAATCGTTTGGTGGCGTCGAGGTTGGTGGACGGAAAGGCCAAGTGAAAGAGGGGGCGACTCACGGTGAGTACCTCGTCGCAGTCGTAGGATACTGGTGGATTCAAGATAACCGGTCTGGGAGGCCGGCTCAAGTGGGGGCCATGCTGGGAGGCCTAGCGAAATCGATCGCCGACGACGGGTGTGCCTCTGCCGGACCAGTGGCCGGCGGCCATGTGGGGCGAGGTGTGGGCGATGGCGAAGCGGCCGTTCGGCTCAAGCACAAGCGCGCCGGCCGTGCCATTGAGGCGGGCGGTCAATTTCCGCAGAACCGTCTGGACGGCGCGGGCCGGTGAGGCGCCGGCTTCCAGCCGATCCACGATCTCCTTGGCGATGGCGACACGAATGATGCCCTCACCCCGTCCCGTCATCGAGACGGCTCCCGCTTCATCGTCCGCATAGACACCCGAGCCAATTTGCGGCGTGTCGCCCACGCGGCCCGGCAGCATGAGTCCGGCGCCGCCGGTGGACGCGCCCGCCGCCACGGTGCCGGTTTGATCGAGCGCGACCGCGCCGACGGTTTCACAGGCGGCCTGTAGCCCCCCGGCCTTGGCCATCCTGTGCAGCAGCGCCCAGGACTTCGACGCAAAGGCGAGTCGGCGGGCCTCGGCCAGTGCGGCCTTGCGCGCGGCCGCGGTCGGAGGAGCCTGCCGCTCCACGCGGCAGTAGCGCGCGAATCGGGTGGCCGGTTTGCCAGCCAACATGACGTGATCCGTTTCTTCCATCACGAGCTTGGCCACCGTGATGGGAAAGCGAATGCCCTCGACGGCGGCGACGGCGCCGGCTTTCAAGTCCCGGCCCTCCATGATCGAGGCGTCCATCCGGCGGCCACCGTCCAATTGGAGCACGGAGCCCACGCCGGCATTGAAGAGCCCCGACCCTTCCATCACCCGAATCGCTGCTTCGACTCCCTGGAGAGCGGGCGCGCCGCGGCGCAACTGCGCGTAGCCGGCGTGCAGCGCCTCACGTAGGCAATCGGCCTGCGACGGGGTCATCGCGCCGAGCCCGGCGCCGCCGTGAACCA
>CAYZTJ010000110.1:0-3842 GCA_964481215.1 uncultured Nitrospira sp.
GGATACTTCGGGCAGAGACCGCCGCATTGAGTGCGGTGGCAGTGCTCCAGAGCCGGTTGGGAGAGCTGGGCTAAACCTGGAAGGTTAAGGTCAAGGTTGAGGTTGAGAGCGGAACGGATGAAGTCCCATCCTTGACCTTAACCTCAGCCTCAACCTTCCTGCTTATGGTCGAGTTGTGATCTGCAGAATGGTGCCCTTGTCGCCGCAGGCCCAGCCCTGGGACGAATCCGGAAAACTGAGCCCGTAGAGCACGGTCTTGACGGAGGTGGCCCGTTCGGCCCAGGTCACGCCTCCATCCTGCGTCTGAAAGATCGTCCCGCGTTCGCCGACCATCCAGCCCGTCTGGCGGTCCGTGAATCGAATGCGCAGGAGGTCCGTGGGGCGCACGCAGCCTTGGAGACAGGGCAGCGTCCGGTCCACCCACCGCTGGCCGGCATCGGTCGTCTGGAAGATGGCGCCGGCATTGCCGACCGCCCAGCCGTCGGTCGGACTGCTGAACGTGAGGCCGAAGAAGGTCGCGCCGCTGTTGGTCGGGCGGGCCTGCCAGGACTTGCCGCCGTCGCCTGTCACCAGGATGGCGCCTAAGGCGCCCACCGCCGTGCCGTGCTCCCGATCGATGAAATGCACGGCGTAGAGCGTGGCGTCCGACCCAGAGAGTTGATCCGTCCAATGGGCGCCGCCGTCGGTCGTGTGAAGAATGGCCCCGCCGGCGCCGACCACCCAGCCCTCGGTCGCAGAGACAAACGAGGCGCCGTAGAGCGCCGCCTGCGTCCCGCTCACCTGAGGTTTCCAGGTCGCCCCGCCGTCGCCCGTATGTAAAATGGTGCCGGCGGCGCCGATGATCCAGCCCCGCGAGGGGTCCGAAAAGACCAAGCCGGTCAGCAAGGCCTTGGTGCCGCTGGGCACCGCCTTCCACCGCTTGCCGCCGTCGGAGGTCTTGAGCACCTGTCCGCCGCCCCCGACGACCCAGCCCTTGTCGGCATTCTGAAAATGCACCGCCATGAGGGTCGCCTCGGTCCCGCTTTTTTGAGCCGTTGCGGAGAGCGCGCGGCCGGCGGATTCCGTCAAGGTCGGGTGATAGCCAAGGCCGAGCATGCAGAGGAGGATGACGCGGGCGAGCGTCGCGCCCCGCCGTCGCGTCACAAGGCCGATCGCGCGGAGCAGATGCCTACTGATTCGTCGAGGCATCGGGCCTGGTCTGTTCGAAGTAGCTTTGATTGGGCAGTCCGCGGGGAATGATCGTAAATGCGCCGGCTTCGGCGGTCTCCCACTTCTTGGGCGTACAGCAACTGCCGTCCGGGAGAATATCCCAGGAGCCTCGGCGGACGACCAGCGGCCCGGAGGAGAGATCCGGGTGGAATTCACGAGGCCGGCCCATTCCAAAGAGATGCCGATGCGGGACTTTTACCTTGATTTCGGTGTCGGTCCAAGATTCGACGATCACGCCGACGTTGTTGAACAAGACTTCGCTTCGAGACACGTTTTCGCCCAAGACAGCGGAGGCCGAAGGATCGTGACGTTCTTGCAGCAACTCTTGTCGCGTGACCTCGGTCGTCTTGAGGAACGTTCCGAACCCTGAGCCCTTGATCGTGACGATCTCATCCAGCCCGGCGCTGGTCGGGCTGTAGGACTCGACCTTCATGGGCGTGACGAAGAAGTCTCCGGCGACGGTCGTCACCAGCCCCTTCTCCGCACAGCAGGTGCCGTCCGGCTTCGACTTCGTCCCGCCTCGCTTGACGACCACCGGACCGCTCTTGGCGCTGAAGGGCACCCACACGTCGATGCGGTCGTTGTGCCACCGATAGATGATGCCCGGCACGCCGCCGAACTCCACCGCGTTGTCGCCCTTGTTGAAATCGATGAAGGCATAGGGGGTCGAGCCGCTCTCCGAATAGTAACCGAAATTCTCACCTGAGATCCGCACGAGGCTTCCGATCGGCCCCGTCGCCGGCGAGAGTTTGGTCGCCTTCGGCGTCACCACGGTGAACTGTTCAAGTTGGCGGGACAGGGTTCCGCGCTTCAGCACCAGCGGTCCGCTGGTCGCCCCGAGCGGCACATGGACGACGATGGCCGTATCCGCCCATTGGGCGATGGCGGCCGGCTCACCGTTGATCAAGACCGCGTCGCCGGGTCCCTGCGACGAGCCGAATCCCTTCCCGAACAGCACGACCTTGGTGCCGACCGGCCCGCTGACCGGGTCCACCCGTACCGTCGGGATCAGCTTCAACGCGGCGACGTTGCTGACCGTGTATTGGACCGGCGCGCAACAGGACCCGTCCGCCAAGGGGTCCGAAGAGGCCAGCCGCACGACGACGTCGGTGCCGGTCGCATTGGCCGGCACTTCCACTTCAATGAGATCGTCCCGCCAGCGGCGGATCTTGGCCGTCGCGCCGCCGACTTGCACGTCGTTGACCCCGAACATGGTGTTGGGATCCTTGGGTCCGGCCGTATTGCCGAAGTGGGCCCCGACGACTTGGAGGACGGCGCCCGGTTCTGCGTCTTCCGGCGTGATGGCGGTAATCGTCGGCTTGAGCGCCGTAAAGGTCCCGGCCTTCAGCACCTTCTTTCCCATGATGAGGCTGACGGGGCCTGAGCTCACCTTGTGCGGCACCTTGACCGTAATCCCGTCGCTTTCCCAGCGCTGGACGAGCGCCGGCACCCCATTGAACAGCACACGGTTCTGCCGGGCCGACTTGTAGGCCCCGAAGTTTGCGCCGGCTATGGTCACGGTGGCGCCGGGAGGGGCTGAAGTGGGTGCCAAGGCAATATCGGCCCAGGCCGCAGTGGCGCCGATCCCACAGAGCCAACCGAGCAGGGCCACAAAACAGCGGGATGTCATAAGCATGCTCCTCTGGCGCACATGAAGAAGACGAAACACTCCAGGGAGAAACCCAACGCGAGCCCGGAGGGCGGCGACACGGGGAGTTGCCTGGAAAAATCGAAGTTTGTGAATCTATCAAGCAGGAATTCGGCCTGTCAAGGAGAGGGAAGGGCTTGCCGCTCCCTGTGCTGAGGATCGGTTTCCTCAGGTTGGTCAAGTCGTGTTGTACGACGCTGACGGAACCGGCTGATGACGGGCGGACCGCTCCGGGGAATGTCACGATGCGGGCCTCTCTGTCTCCTCATGATGTCGGGGAATATCCCCGCCGATGCCTGTGAAGCCGCGCTGGAGCGCGATGTCGGCATCAGCGGATTCAACTGGCTTCTGATGAGGCCGACACCGCCGTGCCATTCCCCTCCGGGTCCATCCCGCCTAGCCGGGCTGAGTCTCTCACTCATGTCATGAAGCCTCAATAGAACCACGAGCCCGGCCGCCAAGCTGCCCCATCGAGCAGGCTCAAAACAGCCACACAGGCTTTCAGCTGAGGGGGGCACACTGGGAGACGGCAGAGCGGAGAGAGCGATGGAGAGGATGGGACCGGAGGGTTAGGATTGCACTTCGACGATCAGTTCGATTTCGACCGGGGCGTTCATCGGCAATTCCGCCGCCCCCAGCGCCACCCGCGAATGCCGGCCGGCTTCGCCGAAGACGGCGACCAGCAAATCGGAGGCGCCGTTGATCACGGCCGGATGCTGCACGAACCCCTCGTGCGACGCGACATGTCCGACCACACGTAGGATGCGCGTCACCCGATCGAGCGTGCCCAAGGCTTGCTTGATATTCGCGAGGGCATTGAGGGTGGCGATCTTGGCCGCCTCATAGCCTTGCTCGATCGTCAGGTCCCGGCCCAACTTGCCTTCCAGCGCCAGCTTGCCGTCGCGGGAGGGAATCACCCCGCTCAGGAACAGGAGTGATCCCGAGCGCACCGCCGGCACGTAGTTCGCCACCGGCTTCGGCGCCA
>CAYZTJ010000110.1:3942-11322 GCA_964481215.1 uncultured Nitrospira sp.
CGAGTCGCGCCTTTCACGCCTGTCCCGCCCACCTGACCCCTCACGCCTCACCCCTCACGTCTTCTCAGCCCACCCTCAACGCGTCCAGAAAACTATCGCCGTGGGAGAGCGCGGGCGTCTCCAGAGCGTCGGCCAGCGTCTGCCCAAGATCCGCCATCGACTTTCGCGTCCCCAGATTCACGCCATTGGCCATGCGCAGGCCATAGGCCAGGAGGGGCACGCATTGAGGCGGCGCCGCCAGCTCCGGATCGCCCATCGTCGCCCCATAGTCCGCCGTGATGCAGAGCAGGTCCCCGCTCTTCAACGCATTGAGGAGGTCCGGCACCCGCATGTCGAACTCTTCCAGTTGTGTGGCAGCCTCGGTGGCCTGGGCCGTCCCGGCCTGCCCGAACCACTGCCCCGCGAACGACGAGACGATCAGCCCTCGCGGCACCCCGGCCAGCGTCCGGATGGTCTCCTCCATCGTGTTGGAGGCATCCGAGGTCGTGATGGTGCGCGTCAGCCCGCGTCCGGCGAAGAGTTCGTCGACGCGGCCGATTCCAGCCACCGGATGCCCGCCCTGCTTGGCGAGATCGAGGACGGTCGTCCCTGGAGGCTCCAGCACGAACAGCCGCTCGCCGATAGCCGGCGCGAACTTGCCCACCTCCCCGGTGAAGACATGCGCCAGGACGCGCAAGACCTGTTGGCCGGACTTGCACGCGGCGCGCAGGGCGCGGGCGATCCGCACGAGTTCCTCACCCGCCGTGATCCGCTCGTGCATCGCCACATGACAGTCCGCCCCAGGCCCCAGATACAGGATCGGCCAGCCGGTCCGCAAGTGCGCCTCGCCGAATTCCGCGAGCATCTCCGCCTGCGTGCCCGGCTTGTTGCCCAACGCGCTGCGGCCGATCGCATCCTGAAAGGTCTTGAGGGTCGCATCCGACAGGGCGCGCGGGGCCTCTCCTCCACCCCGCCAGACCAAGCCGGTGAGTTCCCAGTGGCCGATCAGGCTGCCGGCGCCCGCCGAGCTGGGCGCCAGCCGGCCGAAACAAGCCGCGGGCTGCGCCGTCCGGGGGATCCGTGAAAAACTACCGACATGCCCCAATCCGAGCTCGCGCAGGTTCGGCAACTGGAACGTCGGCACGGTCTGGCAGAGCCGACTCAGCGTATCTGCCGGCGGCGAAGCCGACGCCTGGCTTCCAGCCGAAGGTCCGACCCCAAGCCCATCGAGGATCAGGACGATAATCCTGGTGATCTTGGTCACAACCCGTTCCTCATCGCCTCGAATTGTAGCGGCGAACGCCGTTCCCGTCTACGCGCATCCCAGGTTCCAGCTTGGGGATGTGGGTTAGTAAGCATGGGATCCTTGAGCGGCCTCCCGCGTGGCAGGCGAAACTCGCCCGGCGCGCCACTCGTGAATGATCTGGAGGCCCGCACTCGTGCCGATGCGATCGGCGCCCGCCTCGATCATGGCCAGGGCGGTCGCCAGGTCGCGAATGCCCCCGGAGGCCTTCACCTTCGTCCGTCCGCCCACCGTCTCCCGCATCAATTGCACGTCTTCCACAGTGGCGCCCCCTGCGGCAAATCCGGTCGAGGTTTTCACGAAGTCCATGCCCGCTTCGATCGCGAGACGGCAGGCCAGAATCTTTTCCTCGCGGGTCAGACAGCAGGTTTCGAGAATCACCTTGTGGCCGGCGCCCGGCGTCGCGCGAACGACGGCGGCGAGATCCTCCCGCACGGCGTCCAGATCACCGGACTTCAACCGGCCGATGTTGAGGACCATGTCGAGCTCGCGCGCGCCGCCTTGCTGCGCCGCGACGGCCTGCGCCGCCTTGATCGCAGTGGCCTCCGACCCCAAAGGGAACCCAATGGGAATGCCGACGCGCACCGTCGTCCCTCCGAGGACCGCCATGGCCTCCGGGAGAAAGCAGGGCGGCACAAACACCACGGCGAAACCGTATTGAAGGGCCTCCTCGCAGACACGGCGCACATCCGTCTTGGTCGTATCGGGCCTGAGAATCGTATGATCGATTCGCGCGGGAAGATCGGGGATGGTCACGGGGAGACTCACCGTCAGAGTTCCACTCGCTCAGGACGCCTTGCGATGCGGGCGGCGCTGGAACTTATCCACCGCGCGCTCATGCTCGGCCAAGGTGGCTGAAAAGTAATGCGTGCCGTCGTTGCGGGACACAAAATACAAATAGTTCGTCGGCGCCGGAAACAGCGTGGCGCGGATCGACTGGACCCCCGGGCTCGCGATGGGGCCGGGCGGCAAGCCCCGCACCCGATACGTATTGTAGGGACTGGGAGAGGACAGGTCCTTCTTTCGGATGTTCCCGTCGAAATTCTTGATGCCGTAGATCACCGTCGGATCGCTCTGCAACGGAATCCGCCGCTGCAGCCGATTATGGAAGACCGACGACACGTAGGGGCGCTCTTCTCCCGCGCCGGTTTCCTTCTCGACGACGGAGGCCAGCGTCAGCACTTCGTGCAGCGTCAGCTTCATGTCGGCGGCGCGCGATTGCAGCTCGGCGGTGAAGACCCGCCGCAGCCCATCCACCATCGCGCCGAGAATCTCTTTGGAGGACACACGCCGCGCGAATCGATAGGTGTCCGGATAGAGATAGCCCTCCAGGCTCTCGACGGTCAACCCCAAGCTCTGAATGAACGCGCGGTCGCGGGCGAGCCGTTCCATCTCCTCCGCCCGTCCGAGCCCCTTCTGCTCGAAGGTTTGCGCGATCTGCGCAATCGTATAGCCCTCCGGAATCGTGACCGTGTGCAATAACACGTGGCCCAGGCGCAACTCGGCCAAGATCTCGCTCGGACGCATGCCCGGATGCAGCGCATACTCGCCCGACCGGACCGCCTGATGCGACCGACTGAGTTTTTCCAGGAGCACCACACTCCAGCGGGACCGGACCAAGCCCTGTTGCTCCAACAGAGCGGCCACCTGCCGCAGCGAGGCGCCGTCCGGAATGTCGACGATCTTCACCGTAGGAGTGGCGCCGCCTTGGGTCGATTGAAGCGGGCGATCAAGCAGCGCGGGCGCCGAGGCCAGACCGGCATACCCGGCGAAGCAGACGAGGGAGATGCAGAGCGCGAGATAGCGCCACCGGGTCATGGCTGCTCATCGGACGCCGGATCGGACGAGAGGGGGTCCCCCGAAGGGAAGCTCCCCTGATCGGCCGATTGGCTGCGCAGGTAGCTCTGCAGCAGAATCGCCGCCGCGATCCGGTCGACGACGCCTCGTCGCTTCTTGCGGCTGACGTTGGCCTGGATGAGGAGTTCCTCGGCCGACTTGGTCGTCAACCGCTCGTCCCAGGGCACGATCGGCACCGTGACCGATTGCTCAAGCTGCGCGATAAACTGCTGCACACCCTGCGCCTCAGGCCCCACGTCGCCGTTCAGCCGCACCGGCAACCCCATGACGATCTCGCGAACCGCATGCGCCTGCACCAAGGCCTGAATGTGGGCGACGTCCTGGGCCAGCGTCCGGCGCTCGAAGGTCTCCAGCGGCTGCGCCGTCCAACCCAATTCATCGCTCAAGGCGACACCGATCCGTTTCGTCCCCGGATCCAGCGCCATGATTCGTGTCCCCGCCATCGTTGCGTCGCTCGTCTCTCGTGATTCGTATCTCGTCGACAACCAACCGGACAGTTGTCAGTTCTCGGTCATCAGTGTTCAGTTTCTGAAACAGACCACAGAATACCGACCACTGACAACCCTTCTGTTTTCTCGAACCAACGCTTCACACCTCACGATTCACGCTTCACGCGCGACTGGCCGCCTGTTCCACCGCCTCGAACACTTTGGCCAGCGCCGCATCCAGCCGCTCCGGATTCTTGCCCCCGGCCTGCGCCAACTCGGGACGCCCGCCGCCCGTGCCGCCCACCTCCGCCGCGACCGGCTTGATCACGTCGCCGGCCTTCACGCGGCCGATCAAATCCTTCGTGACGATCAGCAGCAGCGAGACCTTCCCGTCCGCCGCCCCGCCGAGGCCGATCACGCCGGTCTGCAACCGGTCGCGCAGCCGATCGCCGAGCGCCCGCAATCCGGTCATATCCAGGCCATCGGCGCGCTGCACATGGACGGTGATGCCGTGAATCGTGCGGACTTGGGCCTCTTCCTTGGCCCCGCTCGCCAACTTGAGCTTCGCCGCTTCGAGTTCCCGCTCCTTTTCCTTGAGCTGGGCCACCAGCTTGCGGGCCTTGCCGACGAGATCGGCCGGACCGGCCTTCAACACCTCGCCGAGCTCTCGAAGCTCATGCTCCAATTTGCGGACCTGCAACATCGCCCCCGTCCCGGTCAGCGCCTCGACGCGCCGCACCCCGGCCGCCACGCCGGTTTCCGACACAAATCGGAACAGGCCGATCTCGCCCGTGGCCCGGCAGTGCGTGCCGCCGCACAATTCCTTGCTGAACGAATCGACCGTGACCACGCGGACCCGTTCGCCGTACTTGTCGCCGAAGAAGGCCAAGGCCCCGGCCGACACCGCCTCCTGAATCCCCATCTCCGCGGTCTGCACGGCGTCGTTGCGCTGCACCCGCGCGTTCACCAGCGACTCCACGTCTTCCACATCGCGCGACGACAGCGGCTTGAAATGCGCGAAGTCGAACCGGAGCCGATTCGGCGCCACGAGCGAGCCATATTGCTTCACATGCGGCCCCAAGACCTCGCGCAAGGCGGCGTGGAGCAGGTGGGTCGCGGTGTGGTTCTTCGCCGCATCCTGGCGGCTCGCCGGATTGACGATCGCGCGCACCTGTTGTCCCTGGCGAAGGAGCCCGCTGCGCACGACGCCCTTGTGCACGACCATCGACGGAATGGGCTTCGCGGTCTCCCGAATCTCGACGCGGCCCTCCGGCCCTTGCAAGAATCCTTGATCGCCGACCTGCCCGCCGCCTTCCGGATAGAAGGGCGTGACATCGAGCAGCAACTCGACCTCCTGCCCCTCCTTCGCCTCCGGGGCCGGACGGTCGCCGACCAGAATGGCCTGCACCAGCCCATCCGCCTCCAGCCGATCGTAGCCGATGAATTTCGACGGCCCGATCCGGCCCGCCAGTTCACTCATCACCGGACTCACCGTCGCGGCCTCGAAGGCCGCCGACTTCCTGGCCCGCTCCCGCTGCTCATCCAAGGCCCGCTGGAATCCGGCCTCATCGAGCTGGAGCCCTTGCTCGCGGCAGGCTTCGCCGATCAGATCGAGCGGGAACCCATAGGTATCGTACAGCTTGAAGACCGCATCGCCGGCCAGGGACGGCTGGTGCGCCGCCTTCGCCTTCTTCACCAGATCGGTGAGGATCGGCAGGCCCTGATCCAAGGTCGAAATGAACCGTTCTTCTTCGCCCTGCGTCACCTCGGCCACCGTGGCGGCCGCCGTCGTCAACTCCGGATAGGCGCTTCCCATCTGTTGCGCCACCGCCGCGGTCAGCTCGCCCAAAAACGGCTCATTCACCCCGAGCAACCGACCGTGCCGGGCCGCGCGGCGCAGAATCCGGCGCAGCACATAGCCGCGCCCTTCGTTCGACGGCAACACGCCGTCGGTGATCAAGAAGGACACGGCCCGCAGGTGATCCGCCACCACCCGCATAGACCGATCGGCGGTCGAGTCCACGCCGTAGCGATGCCCGACTCGTTTCCCGATGGCGGCCAGCAGGGGCGTAAAGAGATCGCTGTCGTAGTTGCTGTAGACCCCCTGCGCCACCGCAGCCAAGCGCTCGAGGCCCATGCCGGTGTCGATGCTGGGCTTCGGCAAGGGCGTCAGGGTCCCGTCCGCGCTGCGATTGAACTGCATGAAGACCAGGTTCCACATTTCGATGACGCGATCGCCCTCGCCGTTGGGCGTGTCGTCGCCCGGGACGCTCGGCCCTTGGTCGTAATGGATCTCGGAACAGGGGCCGCAGGGACCGGTGTCCGCCATCTGCCAGAAGTTGTCTTTCTCCCCGCAGCGCACGATGCGGGACGGAGCGACGCCGATCTTCTCCCACAGCTTCTGGGCCTCGTCGTCCTCCCGGAAAATCGTGACCCAGAGGCGGCTCCGATCCAGCCCGACCCGCTTCGTCAGGAAATCCCAGCCAAAGTGAATCGCCTCGGCCTTGAAGTAGTCGCCGAAGGAAAAATTGCCGAGCATCTCGAAGAAGGTATGATGCCGCCGCGTATAGCCGACGTTTTCCAAGTCGTTGTGCTTGCCGCCCGCCCGCATGCACTTCTGCGCCGTCACCGCGCGGCGATAGGGCCGCGTCTCCTCGCCGAGGAAGATGCCCTTGAACTGGTTCATGCCGGCGTTGGTAAAGAGCAGCGTGGGATCGGCCTGCGGAATCAGGGCCGAGCTGGACACCGCTTGATGTCCCTGCTCCTGAAAATACCCGATGAAGCCCTCTCGTAGACTCTGTGCCGTCCGATTCACCATGTCTCCTCAACGCCTAACAGCGATTCGATCGTCTCTTCCTCAAAGCCGGCCCGGCGGAGCAAGGTCGCCTGCTGGGCCATCGTCCGACGGCGCCCCGCGGCGCGCTGATTCAAGAGCACCGCGGCCATCTCGCTCTCGCGCCGCTCCCCGTAGATCGCGCGCAGCGTCCGGCCGACGGTGCCTTCGCTGAAGCCCTTGGCCAGCAGCTCCGCTTCCAAACGCGCCCGCCCCATCGGCCGGCGCGCCAGCCGCCCGTGCGCCCAACGGAGCGCAAAGCCGTCATCGTCGAGATAGCCCCAGGCCTTCAACCGCGCGAGGATCGCGCGCCGCCGGATCGGCGAGGCGCCTCGTCGATCCAGATAGGCCGCAACCTGGGCGTGAGTCCGATCGCAGATGGCAAGATAGCGCAGGACGGCGCCGAGCAGCGCGTCCGCTCCGGATCGAGGGGATCGTCCGGCGGGTCGTCCGATGGGGGCGCTCAACGGTCTCCGTACCGGGGATCGCTCAGGTCGCCGCGCGGCCGGTGTGGGCCCGACGCTCGTCCGGACGACCCTCAGGCCGCTTCTCGTCCACTCGCCCGTCCGGTCGCTTGTCCGCCGCATGCCCATTCCCGCGCGCCGCCAGGCCCGCCAGCTCCCGCAGTTTCCCTTCCACTTCTTTGGCCATGGCCTGGTTGGCCTTGAAGAGGTCGCGCACGGCCTCGCGCCCCTGCCCCAGCCGTTCACCCTTGTAAGAGTACCACGCGCCTGATTTTTCCAAAATCTTTTTGTCCACTCCCATGTCGACCAGTTCGCCGCTCTTCGAAATGCCCTCGGCGAACATGATGTCGAACTCGGCCTGCTTGAAGGGCGGCGCCATCTTGTTCTTGACCACCTTCACCCGGACGCGGCTGCCGGTCACATCCTGCCCTTCTTTGATGGACTCGATGCGCCGGATGTCGAGCCGGACCGAGGCATAGAACTTCAAGGCATTGCCGCCGGTCGTCGTTTCGGGAT
>CAYZTJ010000111.1:0-11180 GCA_964481215.1 uncultured Nitrospira sp.
CCCACCAAGTAGTCGAGCGAGAGCTTGTCCACCTTGTTGCGCGCAATCTCGGAGATGCGCGGCTGCACCACACCGAGTCGCTTGGCCGCCTGCGCCTGGGTCAACCCCTCACGGTCCATCCACTTCCGGAGCGCCTCGGCCAGTTCGCAGCGCAACAGCATGACGGCGGCCTCATGCGGAGGGAAGCCCAGATCAAGAAACACGTTTCCGCTCCCCCGCGTGATTCGCCTGTTCGTCTTCTTCATACGTCCTCCCCGATGAGCTTGTACCGCCTCGCCGCCAGTTCGATGTCCGACTGCGCAGTCTTTCGCGTCTTTTTCTTGAAGGCGTGCAGCACATAGATCGCTTGCGCGAACTTTGCCACATAGATGACGCGGAACGCGCCGGTTTCGTCACGTACCCGAAGTTCGTACGCGCCCGGGCCGACACTCGCGAGCGGCTTGAAATCTTCCGGCTCGCGCCCACTCTGCACCATGAACAGTTCATATCCGGCGCGTCGACGCGCCGACTCCGGGAATGCCGCCAGGTTTCTGTGGGCCGTTCCGAGGAAGTGGAGCGGCTTCATTTGTCCTCCCGATTATACGAATATTCGTATGGCGTGGCAAGGTCGCCGGAGATCAAGGGCGGCAATCCTCGTATTAGCGTACTCTGTACCAATGACCTCTGCCCACACCACCACAAGCCATCAGCCATTCGCCATACGCTCCTAATGACCACGCCCCTTCTCATAGCCCTCTGCTGCCAGGATCTGCGCGACGTTGCGGCGGTTGACGAACACGTCGGCGAGGGTGCGGCCGTAATCGTCCGTCGGGCCGGAGACCATGGTGACGGGGCCTTCTTGAAACAATGCGCGCAGGCGGTCGGCGGCTTCGACCCCGCCGGACTCGGACAGCTCCGGCGTATCGATGCCACGAAGGCGGATACGTTCGCTGCCGTAGGCGAAGGTGTCGCCGTCGATCACGTAGACCTTATTGACGTCGAGCGTGCGGGTTCCGGGCTGTCGGGTACGGGTGACGTAGGATCGCAGCCGCCGCGTCCGCCCTTGGCGGTCCGACGACAGTCCGACGCGCGGCAAGAGGTGCGACCGGCGGATGCCGGCGTTCGCCTGTGAGAGCCCGGGCGGGCGGAACGTCGGCACGTCGCCGCTCTTGGCCCCTCGCGGCTGTCCCTGTGTCGGGAGTGGGATGGCTCCAAGTCCCACCACGACGATCATCACCCCTAACCAGAACTTGCCTACCCCGTGCCTGCTCATTGATCGCATACCGTCCTCCTCGGTGAATGCCATGCCGAGTGGCTCAGCAAGAACCGTGCAAGGCCGATCCGGGGCCGCTTGCCGCCCGTCGGCTCGGTTGACTTTGCCGAGAACGGCATGCTGGAATGGGTTCGTCGCAGACGACGTGCGGGCTCGCGGCGATTGGCTATAGGCAATGGGCCTAGAATCTAGAACCTATAGCCTCTAGCCCAGAGCCCATCGCCCAAGGAGGCTCAAGGATCATGGACATGTTTGGCAAAGTGGGCCTGGTGGAGATTCCGGTGCTGATCGCGCCGGATCAAAAGAACTGGCTCGACAAGATGATCAAAGAAGGGCGGATTGCGGTGCCGCCAGGCGGGACGCTGGAAAAGGGCTCGCTCTATTCGATGTTTATCCGGATGCTGCTCCACAATGCGATGGAGGAGCAGAAGCGGCAGGAAGCGCTGGAAGCGGATGACGAGGATGAATAGCGAAGCGCGTATGGCCTATGGCTGATGGCGTATGGCTGGAGCGAATTGCGTGCAGAATTTGATACCGAGTGTATCTTTTCCGTGGCTCGATTAGGGTCTTCAGTGGTCAGTTATCAGTTTTCGGTTTCTTTCGGGTACTGACGGCATACTGACAACTGATAACTGAGAACCCTCCCTCTACAAGTTCCTCATCGCTTTGCTCGCCGCCTCGACGGTCTTCTTCACATCCGCGCTCGTGTGGGCCAGGGAGAGGAAGGCCGCCTCGAACTGCGACGGCGCCAGGTAGACGCCCTGCTCCAGCATGCGCTGGAAGAACGTCGCGTACTTCTTCGTGTCCGACTGCTTGGCCGTGGCGTAGTCGACCACCGGTCCATTGGCGAAGAACGTCGTCAGCATTGAGCCGACACGGGTCTGCGTCACCGACACGTTGGCCTTTTTGGCCGCTTCTCCGATCCCCTGCGCCAGCTCGGCCGAGAGTTTCTCCAGCATCTTGTAGACACCGGGCGCCTTGAGTCGCTTTAGCGTCTCGATCCCCGCCGTCACCGCCAAGGGATTGCCCGACAGGGTCCCCGCCTGATAGACCGGCCCGGCCGGCGCAATCATCTGCATGATCTCCCGCCTGCCGCCGTACGCGCCGACCGGCAACCCGCCGCCGATGATTTTCCCCAGGCAGGTCAGGTCCGGCCGGATGCCGTACAACTCTTGCGCGCCGCCGTAATGGACGCGGAAGCCGGTGATGACTTCGTCGAAGATCAACAAGATGCCGTACGCCTTCGTGAGCCCCTGCAACATCGGCAGGAAGTCGCTGCCCGGCGGCACCACGCCCATGTTGCCCGCCACCGGCTCCACAATCACGCAGGCCAACTCGCGATGGTGTTGCTCCAGCAGGGCCTTGAGCGCCTTGATATCGTTGTAGGGGGCCGTGAGCGTGTGCTTCGCAAAATCCGCAGGTACGCCGGGCGAGTCCGGCAGCCCCAGTGTAGCGACGCCGGAGCCGGCCTTGGCCAGCAGGTAGTCGCTATGGCCATGATAGCAGCCGTCGAACTTGAGAATGCCGTCGCGTTTCGTGAAGGCGCGGGCGACACGAATCGCGCTCATGATGGCTTCGGTGCCGGAACTCACCAGGCGCACCTGCTCCATCGTCGGGACGGCTTCCGTGATCATCTTGGCGAGCCGCACTTCCAACTCCGTCGGCGCGCCGTAACTGGTCCCCCGAGCCGCCGCCTGCGTGATCGCCCTGATGACGGGCGCCGGCGCATGGCCCAAGATCATCGGCCCCCAGGAAAGCACATAGTCGATGAACGCATTGCCGTCCGCGTCGTAGAGCTTTGCGCCTTTGGCCCGCTTGATGAACAGCGGCTGTCCGCCCACGGAACGGAAGGCCCGGACCGGACTGTTCACGCCGCCCGGGATATACTGCTGCGCCTCGGTAAAGAGCTTCTGACTCGTCGCCGTCTTCATGCCCGCCGCCTCTTCGGTTTCGGTTGAGACGCCGGCTTGCCCACCGCGCTCTTCCACGCCGGCAGGCCCCAGCGCCGCTTCGTCTTGCCTGTCTCAGTCACCACCATCACCGTATGAAAGGGCACCGCCTCCCGCCCGGACGGTTTCGCCGCCCAGACGGCGCCCGTCGATTGTAAAATGTCGACGAGGTTCTTGAAATCGTCGGCGTCCTCGCTCGTGCTGAGCATGCGCTCCGCGTTCGTGACGATCACCACGTGCCCCGACGCCTCGATGCCCTCCAGGTCCGACAGGCACTCCTCAAAGGCATCCCAGTTCTCGCCAAAGTACGAGGGAAAGGCAAGGGCCCGCGCAAATTCTTTCATGAGCCCGGCCTTCGTGCGGCAACGGGCCCCGGCCACGATCGTGTGACGATACCCGGCCGGCACCGTCAGCCGTTGCGCCCACCGTTCGCCGGGCCGGAGGACCAGCAAGTGAACATAGGGCGGCTTGGTCGTTTCGAGATGGTTGGTGACCGACATCGTGGCTAATTCACCGGGACAAACGAGCGATAGTGGTCTTTGGTGTAGTAGGCGCGGCCGCTCTTCTTCTCGATCACGAGACGCTCGGGGCCTCGGGTCTGCCCGGACACCTTGGGATTCACGTCATATTCGCGATACTGCCCTCGCGGCAATCGGCGTTCGCGGTTCTGGAACGGCCGGCCGCCGACATAGCCCGGCGGCGGGTTCCCTTGCAGGCGCTGGATCTCGCCCAGCACCTCATAGACCTTATCCGGCACCTCCGCCGAGGGCTCGGCCTGTACGGCCCCCTTAGCAAGGAACGCCGGTTCGGCCGGCGGCGTCGCGGCTGCCGCGTTGTCCAGTCCGCCGGCGCCGGCGAGCGCCAGCACGACGAGCGCAGAGGCCAACAGCAGCCAGCCGGTTGATCGGATGGCCGCCCTGTTCCCGCTGGACATCTTCATACGAAAAAAAGAGACGGCACCGTAGCATGTGGCTCTTCTGAAACGCAATCGCTCGCGCGCGTCCCTTTGCCATCCGGAGAAGCTCTGTTAAGATGCCTTGCATAGGCCGTGAGGCGATGAGGCAAGGGGCTATTGGGGACTTCCCCAGGGGAGCGTCCTGAGGCTTCGGACTCCGTGCCCTGCGCCTCGGACCCCGAACCTGCACGTCTGCGTGATGCGCAAAGCCAAAATCGTCTGCACGATCGGACCGGCCAGCCAGGATGCCGCGGTGCTGGACCGGCTGATGGCCGCCGGCATGGACGTGGCGCGCCTGAATTTCTCCCACGGCACGCACGACTCCCACGCCCGGACCATCAAGACCCTGCGGGACGTCGCCGGACGGCGGCAGGCCGCCCTCGCCATCCTTCAAGATTTGCAGGGTCCGCGCATTCGCGTCGGGGCCTTGGGACCGGAGGGGATCACCCTCGCCGTCGGTCAACGGGTCTGCCTGACCGGCGGGGCGGCGACCTCGCCGAGTCGGTCGCCCATCGCCGCCATCCCCGTTACCTACCCGCAGCTGGCCAAAGATGTCGTCGCCGGCGCCCGCATCCTGATCAACGACGGGCTGATCGAATTGCGCGCGGAGGCCACGGCCGGCGATCTGGTGGAATGTACCGTGGTGGCCGGCGGGCTCGTCACCTCGCACAAGGGCCTCAATCTGCCCGGCACGACGATCAGCGCGGCCACGCTCACCGAGAAAGACCGGCACGACCTCAAGTTCGGCATTGCGCAGGGCGTGGATTACGTCGCGCTGTCCTTCGTGCGGAGCCCCCGGGATCTTGTCGCGCTCAAGCAGCTCATCCTCGACTCTGGCGGCGACGTGCCGGTGATCGCGAAGATCGAACGGCCGGAGGCCATCGCCTGCTTGGACGCGCTGCTGGACCAAGCCGACGGCCTGATGGTGGCGCGCGGCGATCTCGGCGTCGAAATGGGCCCCGAAGCCGTGCCGGTGCTCCAGAAGCGCATCATCATGGAGGCGAATCGGCGGCGGCGATTGGTGATCACCGCCACGCAGATGCTCGAATCCATGACCGAACATCCGACGCCCACGCGCGCCGAGGCCTCGGACGTCGCCAACGCCGTGTTCGACGGCACGGACGCCGTCATGCTCTCCGCGGAGACGGCCTCCGGCCGCTATCCGGTCGACGCCGTGACGGTGATGGATCGGATCGTGCGCGCCGCGGAGGCCGGCAAGCCCGCCGACATCGTTCGACGGTCGGACACGCTGCCCGGGCAGGTGCCGATTCCTGAGGCCATGTGCGTCGCGGCCACGTCCGCTGCGCTGGCAACCGGCGCCAAGGCCATCGTGGCCTTCAGTGAATCGGGCACGACCGCGCGCTTGCTGTCCAAGCTGAGACCCGCGGCCAATTTGATCGCCTTCACTCCGTATGAGCGCGTGCGGCAGCGTATGGCCCTCTATTGGGGCATCCTGCCGCAGATCATGGGCCGCGTGGAGCAGACCGAGGCCCGCGTCACCGAAGTGGAGCGCCGATTGACCGACGCCGGCCTGGCCGCGACCGGCCAACGCGTGGTGATCCTCTCCGGCACCATCGCCGGCCAGCGCGGCGGGACGAACTCGATGAAGCTGCACGAGATTGCGTAAGAGAAATGCAAAGTTCAAAGTTAAAAAATAATAATGAAGAACGCCGGGCGATTCTTGGGTTCATGTTTCTTTTTTCATTGGTCTGTGTGCCGCTTGCGGCCCTGGCGCTGATCGGCGAGGTCAAGAAAGACCCGACGGACATGCTGAAGCAGTACATCACGCTGGATGAGCGGGGCGCGCGGCTGGACGCGATCTCCTTCGAGACGCTGAAGCCCTACATCGATTGGAAGGAAGAGCCCGCCTGGGGCCACACCGTCGTCATCGCTCAGGCCACCGTGATCGACGACGTCAAACAATGGGAAATTCGGGGGCCCATCGACGTCTTCATCCCGGTGGAGTTCAAGATCGTCGGATCGGTCTATTGGGATTCCGTGACCTTTCTCTCGGAACCGCGCACGGAAGTGGTCAAGTTTCATGTGAAGGGCATCAAGGATCGGTGGCGGATCGTCGATCCGATCCTGCCGCCCCACGTCGGCGTGAAACACGTGCTCAATCGGGTGCGTCTCGCGCTGGCGGATGAGAAGGACCAGACTCGCCAGGCCACGCTGACCGCCTTGAAGGAGGATCTGCAAAAGCTCAAATGAAGACCGGACGACAAGCCGCCCCGCACGAAGTCGATCTGCTCATTTTCGATCTCGACGGCACGCTCATCGAATCCAAATGGGATATCGCCGCCGCCGTCAATCTGACGCTCGGCGAATTGGGCTTGCCCTTGCGGACCCAGGAGGAAATCTTCGGCTACGTGGGCGACGGCGTGAAGAAGCTGTTGCGCCTGGCCGTTGGCGAAGGCTATCAAGCCAGCTTCGACGACGCCCTGCGGGTCTTTCGCGGCCACTATCTGGCCCACTGTCTGGACCGCACGCGCTATTTTCCCGGCATCGAGCCGATGCTGGCCCACTTCGCGCACAAGAAGAAGGCGGTCGCCACCAACAAGTCGCTGGAATATACCCTGCGCATCCTCGAAGGGCTGGGCAACCAGCACTTCGCGCATGTCGTCGGCGGCGACAACGGCTTCGGCCTGAAGCCGGAACCCGGCATGCTGCTCCACGTGATGGAGGCGCTCGGCGTGACGCCGGAGCGCGCCGTGCTGGTCGGCGACAGCACCAACGACATCGACGGCGGGCATCGGGCCGGGATTAAGGTCTGCGCCGTCGGCTACGGGATGGGCAATCGCGACAAGATGGCCTCCTGCGAGCCGGAGTGGTTCATCGAACGGCCGGAGGAATTGATGGAGATCTTCGTATGAGCAGGACCGCGTCGCTGGTATCTCGTGAAGCGTATCTCGTCAGGGAGTGCGGAAACGGGACAGGCGCCCGCCGTCGCCTGGCTTCGGCGGGAGCCAGCCCCTCCGTGTCACGCCTCACGTTTTACCCCTCACGCCTCACGGCCTTCTTCGTTGGCGTCGCCCTCACCCTGAGCCTCAACCTCAACCTTTCGTCCGCCGCCGGACCCAGCCTGGCCGACCGCGTCATCGAACATCGTTTGGCGAACGGGCTCACGCTCTTGATGGTCGAGCGGCGTCAGAGCCCCATCGTCTCGATCAACATGACGTTCGGGGTCGGCGGACTCGACGAGCGGACCGGCATGACCGGCGTCGCGCATCTCTACGAACACATGGCCTTCAAGGGCACCCGCACCATCGGCGCCAAGGATTACCAGAAGGAACGGCCGCTGTTGGAGGAATTAGACCGCCTGAACGACCGGATCGATCGCCTGCGAGCCGAACTGGCTGACCAACCGGCCGGGAAGGCCGATCCGGCCAAGACCAAGGAGTTGGAGCGACTTACGCGGCAATTCACTCACACACAAGAGAAGGCCAGCGAATGGGTGGTCGGCAATGAGATGTCGCTGCTCTATCAGCGCCACGGCGCCGTCGGCTTGAACGCCTCGACCGGAAAGGATGTGACCCGCTATACCGTCAGTCTCCCGGCCAATCGGCTCCCGCTCTGGGCCGCGATCGAAGCGGACCGCATGGCCCATCCTGTGCTGCGCGAATTTTACAAGGAACGCGCGGTCGTCATGGAAGAGCGGCGTCTCCGGACGGACGACAGCCCCTCGGGCCTGCTCTACGAAGCCTTCACCGCCGCCGCGTTTCAGGCGCATCCTTACGGCTTTCCTACCATCGGCTGGGCGTCGGACATTCAATCGCTCACGCCGGCCCAAACCGAGGCCTTCTTCCGCACCTACTATGGCCCCGGCAACGCCGTGATCGCCATCGTGGGAGACATCAATCCCAAGGAGACGATCGCGCTCATCGAACGGTCATTTGGGTCCATCCCGGCCGTTGCTGCCCCCCCGCGCGTCGTGACCGTCGAGCCGGCCCAGCGCGGCGAACGCCGAGTGGCCATCGAGTTCGAGGCGGAGCCGATCGTCATGATGGGCTATCACAAGCCGAGCATCGGGCATCAGGATGATCCCGTGTTCGACGTGCTCGACGCCGTCTTGTCCGAAGGCGTGACGTCGCGGCTCTACAAGCGCTTGGTGCGCGAGCTGAAGTTGGCCGCCTCCGTGAGCACGGATGCCAGTACGCCCGGCGTACGCAGCCCCAATCTCTTTATCATCAGCGCCACGCCGCTCGCGCCGCACACCACTGCGGAACTGGAGGCGGCGATCGACGAGGAGCTGGCGCGACTCAAGCGTGAGCCGGTGTCGGCGGACGAACTGGAAAAGGTGATCAAGAACCTGGACGCCGGCTTGGTGCGGGCGCTCCGCTCCAACAGCGGGCTCGCCTCGCAACTGGCCTATTTTCACGTCGTGGCGAAGGACTGGCGGTACGTGCTGGCCTCGCGGGATCGCATCGCCGCCGTCACGCCGGCGGACATTCAGCGGGTGGCCGCCCGTTACTTTACGCCCTCGAACCGGACCGTCGCGACGCTCGTTCGAACACAACGCTGAGCGGGGCACGTAGAACGATGCGCGCATTTCGGGTTTTCATGGAGGACATAATGAGGTTGTCCTTTCGTTCAGCCTTCAGCGTTCCGCGTTCCACGCTCCTGCTGAGCGCCCTGCTGGCCGTCGGCTGCCCCGCCGGTTCGGTGCTGGCGGAGTCATCCGGCGCTGCGCAGGGCGCAGCCGTCGCCACGGCCGATCCGCGGACGATGACCTTCGAGCCCGTGCGGTTCACGCCGCCCGAACCGGAGCGGGTGGTGCTCGAGAACGGCATGGTGGTCTACCTGCTCGAAGACCACGAGTTGCCGCTGGTCACCGTCAGCGCCATGCTGCGCACCGGCACGTGGCTCGACCCGTCCGACAAGGTAGGCTTGGCCGGGCTCACCGGGGTCGTCATGCGCACCGGCGGGACCCAGCGGACGTCGGCCGGCGAGGTCGATGAGGCGCTGGAGCGGATTGCAGCCTCCGTGTCGGTCGGCATCGGCTCGGAGTCGGGCTCGGCTTCCCTGGATGTGCTGACCAAGGACTTAGATCGCGGCCTGCAGATGTTCGCTGACATCCTCATGACGCCGGCCTTCGACGCCAATCGCCTCCAGCTGGCCAAGCTGCAAGCCATCGAAGGGATTCGCCGCCGCCAGGATCAGCCCCAGAGTATCGCGAGCCGGGAATTCGGCAAGTTGACCTACGGCCCCGAGCATCCCTTCGCACGCGAAAGCACCGTGGCCTCGATCACCAAGATCACGCGAGACGACGTGGTCGCCTTTCACGCGAAGACCATCCATCCCAACGGAATCATCCTCGGCATCACCGGCGACTTTTCCCGCGACGACATGCTGGCGCGTTTGCGCGCCGTGTTCGGAGGCTGGACCAAGGGCACGCCGCCGGACATCGCGCTCCCCCCTCCACCCGACGATGCAGCCGGCAGCACCAGGCTGGTGCGGTTCATCGGCAAGGGGACGAGCCAGACGCACCTGCGCGTGGGACACCTGTCGCTCAAGGAAAACGACCCGGACTATCCGGCCCTCACCGTGCTCAACGACATTCTCGGCGGCAGCTCGTTCCGCAGCCGGTTGTTTCAAGACATCCGCACGAAGCGCGGCCTGGCCTATTCGGTCGGAAGCGGCTTGCGCGCCGGAACGCACGAGCGGGGCGTGTGGCTGATGCGGGCGGAAACCAAGGTGGAGTCGACGCAGGAGGCGATCAGCCGACTGATCGCCAATATGGAGCGGCTGCGGGAAGAGCCGGTGACGGATGAAGAATTGTCCGAGGCCAAGGAGTCGTTTGTGAACTCCTTTGTCTTTTCGTTCGCCAGTCCCGTGGCCATCGTCAACCGCCTGATGGGCCTGGAGTATGACGGCCTGCCCAAGGATTTCATCCAGCGGCTGCGCGACGAGGTGGTGAAAGTGACGAAGCAGGACCTCCTGGCCGTCGCCCGCAAGCATCTGCACCCGGAGCGGCTGCGTATTCTGGCCGTGGGCCCGCCCCAGGCCCTCCTGCCGCTCCTCTCCGGCTTCGGCGACGTGAAAGAAATCCCTCTGGCGCAAGAAGGGTAAGACTCGATAGGGACGGCTGACGAAGGGTGGGCGCGCTCCGCGGTGCCATGATGCGTTGGTGAGGCATGGCTCGCGATAGCCAGTTGAATGGTCGCATGCTCCTCTGAGACGTCGCCGGAACGGCGACATGCCGTCGCATGCGACATCTCACCGCTTAAATGCGGGCACGACCGCCATGGCATCCGCTTCGGCGCCCATCCCTTCCAGCCGCGGAAGCAGTCTAAGACCAGGGTTGACGAGCTAGGCTATGCCGACCACCACTCTGCCCAATACCTCCAGTTGGGCACATGCGCGCTTCCCACATGAGGGGTGAGGGTGATAGGGATCCAGGTGATCCAAGGCAGCATTTTGGAGGCGGCGGTGGACGCAATCGTCAATGCGGCGAATAGTCACGGCATCATGGGTGGCGGCGTGGCGGGCGTAATCCGGCGGGCGGCCGGCCCGGCGGTGGAGCAGGAGGCTCGCGGCCAGGCGCCGATTCCGATCGGGACGGCCGTGCTGACCTCCGGCGGCGCCACGAGGTATAAAGGGATTATCCACGCGCCGACGATGCCCGAACCGGCGATGCGGATTCCCGCGGTGAACGTGGCGCACGCCACCAGGGCTGCGCTGAGACTGGCCGATGAACGACGGTACGCGTCCCTTGCTATCCCCGGCATGGGCACAGGTGTCGGGGGGGTCGCGCACGAGGACGCGGCGGCTCAGATGATCCGGGAAATCCGCGCCCACGAGGCACGGTCGTTACGGTCGGTCATCCTCGTGGATGTGGATCCCCTCATGGTTGAGGCCTGGCGAAAATTCTTGGCTTCCCCACTGCATTGATCGACGATGATTGCTGACCGCTGTCCCGCACCCCTCGCCTCGTGCCTCGTGCCCCTTGCCTGAAGGCATTCTGATGCCGTTAGAAGACGACTTTTCCGACATCATCAAGAAGGCCCGAATGGGCATGTCCATG
>CAYZTJ010000112.1:0-11156 GCA_964481215.1 uncultured Nitrospira sp.
GGCGACCCGCATCGAAGGTTCATCGTCGACGACCAGGACCGACCGCCTCTCGCCACTCGCCTCCCCGCCCCGATTGGTTGTCACGGCTTGCATAGACAGTCCTCCACGTGAGATCTCTTGACACCCGCCGACCGCTCGTCACCCTGCCGATGGCGGCTGCGGGATCGGACAGCCTTGGGCGCCTTGCGGCAACACGACGGCGATCGTCGTGCCCTTCCCGATCGCGCTCTCCACTTCCACTCGGCCGCGATGGCCCTCGACCACCGAGTGCACGATCGCCAGTCCCAGGCCCGTGCCCTCCTCCCGCGTCGTAAAGAACGGGTCGAAGATTCGCGACAGGACGGCCGGCTCGATGCCGGGCCCCGTATCGCTGACCGAGATGCGTATCCCCGCAGACCCCTGCGAGGGTTCCTGTTCCAGGGTGACAATCAGCCGCCCGCTTCCCGCCATGGCCTGGGCCGCGTTCATCACCAGATTGACGAGCACCTGTTTCAACTGATTGGCGTCGCACCAGACCATCGGCACCGCGTCCTCGGTCTGATTCCGCACCTCCACCTCGATGCCCACCGTGGCATGGGCCGCCAGCACGAGCGCGTCCCGCACCAGCGACTCGGCGGCGTGCCAATCCGGCGACGGCGACATGGGCCGGGTGTAGAGGAGCAGATTGGAGAGGAGCCGGTCCATGGCCTGCACGGCGCTCGAAATGTGCTCGGTGTAGGCGTGGCCTTGCGGATCGTGCGCGAGGTCCCGTCGGAGCATCGACGCGAACAGCTCCACGCTGCCCAAGGGATTGCGGATCTCATGCGCGATGCGGCCGACCATCTCGCCCATGGCCGCCAATCGGTCCCGCCGCTGGAGCCGCTCTTCCAACTTGCGGATGTTGGAGAGGTCGTTCAGGAGGATGATGCTGCCGTGCGCCGTGCCCTTGTCGTTGCGCAGCAGCGTGCGCGTGACGGAGACCGGGATGCCGCCCAGGTGCGTCACGGTGGGCAGATCCGCGCTCGGCGGTTCCAACCCGGCCACCTCCGAGAGAGGCCGGCCGATGAGGACCCGTCGCTCCCGGCCGATCAACTGCTCGGCCGCCTCGTTACAGCGGATGATCACCCCGCGTTGATCGGTGACCACCACGCCGGTCGTCAGCGATTCCAGCACCGCCGCCAGGTGACTGCGCATCTCTTCCTTCTCCTTCAGGCTGGCCCGCAGCGCTTCGTTTTTAGCCGCCAGTTCCAGGTCCAGACGCTCCATCCGCTCGATCAGCCCCTTGTAGGACGCCTGCAGCGAGACGGCCGCCTGGTCGAAGCGGTGAAAGGCATGGGTCAAGAGATCGGCCTTGGGATTCACCTCGGTCCCCGATCGTGACATGGGCTTATCCTCCTCCCAAATCGAGATCCCGCTCCAGCATGCTGGAGTAGCGGCTGACCAGCGGATCGACGTTGCGGGTGCGCAGCGGAGCGAGAATGGCCGCGGCGTCCGCCCGGCGATTCAAGGTGCGGAGCACGGAGGCCAGCCGGACCCGCGCCCAGGCGTCCTCCTCCGCCGTCGGTCTCGACAAGATGACCCATTGATAGCGCTTGGCCGCCTCGCCCGGGTGGCCGGCCGTCGCCAGCAGATCGGCCTGCCGCAGCCATGCGCGGGTCGATGCCGAGGGACGTAGACGTTCCGCACTGGCATGGAGGCGCAAGGCTTCGTCGACGTCCCCCGCGTGTAAGTGCGCTTCCGCCAGCGACAGCAGAATCGACGACCGCTTCGGAGAATCGGGGAAGTCCCGCAGCCAGAGCTTGGACAAACGCATGACGGTGCTGCGATCGGCTTCCTGTTCTGCCAACCTGATCAGAGCCGTGAGCGCTTCGTCCCGGCCGGCCGCCAACGGAAATTGCAGCCGGTACCGTTGATACACATGACGGGCGGCGGCCGCATCGTCTTGCGCCTCGTAGGCCCGCCCGAGTCCGAGCAATCCTCGTTCGACCACGGCGTCCGAGGCCTTGGTCTTCAGCACCGCCTGATAGAGTTTCACCGCATCGAGCACCAGTCCCAGCCGCTGATAGGCGTCGGCCACCTGCACCGGCACGACGCCGTCGGGATAGAGTTGCTCGCCCCCTTCGCCGTGCTGCCGAAACAGCGTGATGGCCGTGAGGTCGTCGCCACTCTGCAACGCGGCGACCACCCAGGGAGCCAGGATGCCTTTCAAGCGGATGGCGCCGAGGTCGGGCCAGAGATCGTCCGGCACCCGTCCTCGCCGCTCCAAGAGCTCGCGGTACACCGTGACGGCCTCCGTCAGGCGGCTCGACGCCTCGTGCAGTTCTCCCAGGCGATAGAGCGCCTCGCTTCCCAACAGATTCGTGCTCAGGGCATCCGCCACGGTCCGGTACAGTTTCTTTCGCGTGCCCTCGTCGAGCACCGGTCCCGGCTCCCCGGTCATCATCCCCCGCACCTCGGTCGCCAGGGCATGCTCCGGATCTCGCGTGACCGCTTCCGCGCCAAGATTGGCCAATCCGATTTTCGCGTAACTCACCGCCTCCGAGGCGGGATGGCGCACCAGGGTCAAGCCGTAAAACAGCGCAGCCGGTCCGGCTTGTTGCGCGCGTCGGAAGGCGTCGCCGATGCGCACCAGAACCATTCCCGCCTGCGGATGCGTCGGGTGGAGGTTATAGAGCAGCTCGTAGAGTCGACGGCCTGCGGCATCGGAGCCCATGGCCTCGGTATTTTGCGCATACGACCAGAAGGAGCGTGGCCGGCGCTTGAGTTCGTCCGGCCAGGCCCGATAGACGGCCTCGTAGAGCTCATGCGCCTCGCGCCGCTTCTCTTGGAGCGCCAGCGCATCCGCCAGTCCGACGGAAGCCGCGCGCAGCATCCGCTCGTCTCGGGTCGTCCGCCGCAACCGGTCGAAATCGTCCGCCGCCTCCGCTCCCTTGCCCCAGAGCAGTTTGTTGATCCCGCTGCCGAGCAGGGCCCGTTCGGTGTCCGGCCCCGGTTTTCCTTCCGAGAGCCAGCGCGTGTAAGCGCCGTGGGCCTCGGGATGCAGCCCCATGCCGAGATAAAGGTCCCCGATGCGCCAGTAGGCGCGAGCCGTATTGTCATTATTCTGGTAGGTCACCACGAGATGGCGATACTGTCCGATCGCATCGGCCCGGCTTTGCGGCGACACGTCGTTCCAAAGATGAATCTCGGCGAGGTAGGCTTCGGCCGAGGCCGCCAGCACGCTCTTGGGAAACTTGTCGAGCACGCGTTGAAAATGGACCGCAGCCTTGGCATAGGCGCGGCGTTCCAACGCGGCGAGGCCTTCACGGAATGGAATGCTGCCCGGCGCGCGAACCGGCCGATTGAACCGCGGGCCGTCATCCGGGAGCAGTTCATCGGCAAGACCTCCGGCAGGCGGCGGGAGTTCGTCCGGCAGCTCCTCCGTCGGCCTGATGAACCCATTCTCCTGTTCGTCTGTTGCGGCTATGGGCGTCGATGTCGCGGACGCTGGGCCGGACGCGCCGCCGCCGATGAGCGTGAGCAGCGCGGAGAGTGCTGCGGTCTGTAGGCAAGAGTGTGGACGCATGGGCAGGCACTAGGCAGCAATTTCCATGCCGATGTCGTCTCGCTCGAAAGCCGGACAACTAGGGGGATTATCGCGAGATTTCAGCCGTGGGGGTGACGCAGGGTTCGACGGGAGTCAACGTATCGTTGGCGGGACCGGAGAGACGGTCAACACCTTGACGGAAACGACTGAGAGGAGGGGGACAACCGGAGGGAGCGCCGACGTGAGACGATCACTGGTTCCGCTCGTCTCCGCAGCTTTCTTCCATCTTACTTTTCACTCTTCACTTTTCACCTTGAACCTTTCACTTCTAAATTCTCAATTCTTACCTTCCTCCTAGGACGCCACCTGCTTCGCATCCAGCCCCTTGCGCTTCAATTTCTCCACAAGGGTGGTACGGTTCAGGCGCAGGAGCTGCGCGGCGCGGCTGGTCACGCCGTTCGCTTGACGGAGCGCGCCTCGGATGAGCCGGTTCTCGTATTGCTCCAGCGCCTCCATGAGATCGATGCCTTCGGTGGAGAACTCGTCCAAATCCTCTCCCCGCTCCGCCGGAACGGGTTTGGACTGAAGGATTTTCTCCGGCAGATCGGTCACCGTAATCATCCCGGACTTCTTGAGGATGACCACCCGCTCGACGAGGTTCTGCAACTCCCGAATATTCCCCGGCCAGTTGTACCGCAACAGGGAGTCCATGGCGGCCGGTTCCACGCCGGACACCGCCGTGCCCTTCGCCGTATTGAAGACGCTCAGGAAGTGGTCGATGAGGAGCGGAATGTCCAACCGGCGGGCCCGCAGCGGGGGCGTCGTGATGGGGATCACGTGGAGCCGGTAGAACAGGTCCTTTCGGAACTTCCCCTCCTCCACCAACTGCTCGAGATCCTGATTGGTGGCCGCGATGATCCGCACGTCGGCCCGGATCGTTTTCGTGCCCCCCACCCGCTCGAAGGCCCGCTCTTGCAGGACCCGCAACAGTTTGACTTGCAGCTGGGGGCTCAGCTCCCCCACTTCGTCCAGGAAGAGGGTCCCGCCGCTGGCCATCTCGAATCGGCCGATCCGCACATTGATCGCGCCGGTAAAGGCGCCTTTCTCATGGCCGAACAGCTCCGACTCGAGCAGATTCTCCGGAATCGCCCCGCAGTTCATCGGCACCAGGGGCCGCTCACGCCGCAGACTGTTGAAATGCAGCATCCGGGCGAGCAACTCCTTGCCCGTCCCGCTCTCCCCTTGAATCAGCACCGTGCTGTCGCTGTCGGCCACCTTCTCCACGAAGTCGAGCACTTCGCGCATCGCCTCGCTGGCGCCGACCAGATTGTCGAATCGATACTTGTCGCGCACCGTCCGCTTCAGCAGCGCGTTCTCCTGGCGGAGGCGCTGCATCTCGAGCGCCTTCTTGATCAACACGACGACGGCGTCGATGGACAGGGGTTTGGTGACGAAATCGAGGGCGCCCGCCTTCATAGCGTGCACGGCCTGCTCCACCGTGCCGTAGCCGGTCATGACGATGCAGGCCGTGTCGGGACTCTCCGCCTGCACGCGCTTGAGCACCTCCAGCCCGTCGATCGTCGGCAGCATGAGATCGGTCAAGACGACGTGGACGGGAGACTCGCGGAGCGCGGCGACCGCCGCCTCCCCCGTGGAGACGAGCGTCACGTCATACCCCTCGTCGCGGAGCCCCTCCTCCAGCATCAGGCGGATGGCGGCCTCGTCTTCCACCACCAGCACGTGCCCGACCGTCGCCGGGCAGCCTGGACGTTTCTCGAGCACGGGATCGACCTGGCTGGCCCGCTCAAAGCTCATGGATCGTGAATCCTCCCTGGACAGAAGCCATACGGCTCACTGCCCGACCCAGCGGCTCACCCAACCATGCACCCGATGACAGGCCTTTGGATCATGACAACCGACGGCGGCGAATCGTTGGAGCAACGGAACGTGGACGCGAGGGGGCGTGTGGTGACGGCGATGCGCATCTCGAATCGATTCTTTCTCACACCTCCGACAGTTTGTCAAGGAATCGTTGAGCGGTTTATCGAGGCGAATCGGAGGCGGGCGCCGATGAGAGCGGTTGTTGTTCGTGCGAGAGCGTCCGGCTTCCGGCCAGCGGCGACACCACATTGACCGCCGGCATGTCTTTCACGAGCTGGAAGGAGATGCGAAGCCGTCCGGGCCGATCGACGAATCGCGGCGCGCCCGCCACGGGACCGACCACCTGCCGCGCGCGCATCCAGTGGGGAATCGCCGCGGACACCGCGTCCAGCGCGGCATCGTCGAAGAGGGACTCGCCCGACCCGGTCAGGATCCGCGGCGGCGCGATGACATCGCCGTTCTCTTCGATAGTCAGGGCAATCGTCGCCGTCCGCAGATTCCCCGGCAGCGCCGCGCTGCCTACCCCGTGCGCCGTGACCGGCGGATTCCACTGCTCACCGATGAGTTTCTGCATCAACTCCCCCGGCTTGGGGCCCGGCTCGTCCGGCTTAGCCGGCTTCGCGGGCGCAGGGTCGGACTTTCGGCCGGGGTGATACACATGGGCCTGCCGGTCGGGCACGACGGCGCCGAGATCCTCGGCATACTCGACCCGGACGAGGGCCCGCTCCTGCGCGACCGGTTCGACGAGGACTTCGGCTCGTTCGATGCGCCTGGCCTCCTCCTCGGTCAGCCCCCCGATCTTCACCAGGCTCTCGGTCCGCCGGCCCTGTTCGAGCAACACGTGAATGTCGTCGGCTGCGTGATACCATCGCGAGAGTTGCCAGTCGCGGTAGGCCGACAGAACCGCCACCGCGCGACCCTCTCGGGACAACAGGCGCAGGAACGCGCGCCGCGGAATGGAAAGTTGCCTGGTGACTTCCCGCCCGACCGCCGCCGCTTGCGTAAAGTCGAGGATCACCCGGTCCGGCGAGGCCGGCCGGCGATCGATCGCCCCGCCCATTCTCGTCGTCATCTCAGAAACGGCCTCGATCGCCGTGGGATCCGCGGATAGGACGACCGGCACCGTCGCCACCAACCCCTCGTCGCCGGCTTCGATCTTCACCCGTCCGATCTCGGCTTTGAGACCGCCCGCGGCCAGCCGTTCCGCCAGCCGTGTCGCCACGCGCCGGCGATCCCGCACGGCTTCCACCTGGAAATCCTTCGTGAGATCGCGGCCGGAAAGGGCGCGAACCGTGGCGGAATAGTTGGCGCGAGCCGGCCCATAGCCCGGATGCGCGCCGATGGATTTTTCATATTCTTCCAAGGCTTGGAACAGCTTGCCCGCGCGCGCCTTCGTGTCCCCGGTCTCATTCGCCGTCACCGCCTCGGCAAATCCCTTCGTGGCGGCGTGTTCCGCGAGCCGATGCCCCGGCGCCGCATGGAGGCGAGCCAACACCGCCGACGTCAGCGACTTGCCCACTGCCAGGGGGTCGGAGACGGGCCCTTCGGCCGAGGCTGTATCCAGCACAATGCCCCGCTCGACGCCGATCATCTGGACATCCATCCGGATCGTGGCGCCGGCGACCGCAAAGCTGCCGGCCATCAACACGGACGCGCCGGTGAGCCGCCCAACCTGGACGGCCGAGGCCTCATCGACCCGGCCGGACAGTTGAAGCGCCTGCTCGCGAACGACTTCTTCCAGCCGATCGCGTTGCACCACGGTGACATGCTGCACGTGCGCCAATTCGCTCACCAGCAGATCGGTCATGCCCTTCCGCAGCCAAACAAGCTCCGCCTGCTTGCCCCGATCGTCGAATGGGAGCACCGAGACGATCAACTCGGCGGGCAGCGCGGGAGGAACGACCTGAGCCGGCTGGATGATCGTCGGAGGCCCGACGGGCGGAGGACTGCTGCAGGCGACCAGCCAAATGAGCGAGAGGCCGCCCAGCATGAGGCAGGCCTGCCGACCGCGACGTACGGCCCAGGAGCGATTCGGCGCTCGAATGCTCATACCGATCTTCCTATGCGCATTGAAGATCTCGCGTTTCCCCTCACCACTATACTGCGATCGCCGTTCGGTCAAGCGATCCCGTCAATCACGGCAGCAGGCCTCCCGTGCGGACATCGGAACGGGAGGGGCTCGAACGAATCCCATGATCGCGCTTCCACTGCTCGTTCAAGCGATAGATGAAGAAGAGAATCTCCGCGACCGCCTGGTAGAGTTCGGCGGGGATCGCGTCGTCGAGGTCCAACCGCATCAGCAGTTCGACGAGCGTCGGGTCCTCGCGGATGGGCACCCCGGCCTTCATGGCCTCCTCGATGATCCGACGCGCCATCTCGCCGCGGCCCTGCGCGGTGAGGCGCGGGGCATCGGATTTGGAGGGCTGATATTCGAGGGCCGCGGCGGCTTGTTGCTTGGGGGCCATCAGGACTCCGATCTCAGGCGGTCAGATTCAAGAGGCGCCGCTTCGGCATGGTTTTCACGTCCAATTCTTCGCCCTTCACGTTCGGCGTTTCCGCCACAGAGGCGGAGAGCGCTTCCACGGTAAAGCCCTTCGCCGCCAGGCCCGCCTGCAGCTGGGGAAGCATCTTGGTGACCGTACGCTCCACTTCGGGCCGATCGACGAACACGCGGGCCGACACCTGTTTGCCGGTGAACAGCGCATCCACCCGCACCGCGCCCAGCTGCTCCACATCCAGCATCGTGACCACTCGATAGGGACGCGGCCCTCGCCCCTCCGTTCCTCCGCCGCCCTCCTCGCGGCGCTCCACGTACAACCGCACGGAGGAGGCTCCCTGCCAGCCCAAGGGCAGTTCGAAGACCAGCGGCTGGCCGTTCTGGGCATTCATGGAATTGACGACCTGCGTCCGCTCGATCAATCGGAGGACGTCGTTCGCGTCGCGGCTCCACCCGTGCAGCACGCCGGTCGTCGCGGCCGAGCCCTGGCCTCTCGACTCGAATTCGGCGAGGATGGCGGCCAGCCGCCCTTTCGCCGTGGCGACAAACAAGGGATCGCCCTGCTGGGATCCGTAGCGATCCAAGGTCACATAGAGGCTCTGCACCTCCTGCTTCCCCTTGGCCAAGACATCGGGCTGAGCGCTCGTCGCGATACGGTCTTGCAGGACCGTGAGCTGATGCTCGATCTCATCCGCCCCCGCCCCCTGCGCCACCAGATCCTTGATCGATCGGACCAACCGACTGATGGCAACCGCCTCCAAAGACTGGCGCCCCCCCGCCTCTTGAAAAAGATCCAAGAGCTCCCGCACCTGCGAAGCGAGGATCGACCAGGGCGAGCTCTCCGCCTGCGACGGTACGGCCGGAAGCCCCGCATGCGAGGACCCGGCGCTCGACAGCCGTGTCCCACCCGTAGGCGCCGGGCGGAGCCGACTGGCCTCCCCCTGCTGCGAAAGAGCCGAGGAGAGCCGAGACAGCACCTGAATAACTCGTTGTGCCGTCGCCGGATCAGTTCCAATGTTCAAGCGTTCCTTGAGGAGTTCGAGCTGACTCTCTATCTGATCCGGGCTGGCGCCATCTCCCAGGGCCCCCGTCACCCCCTGAAGTAACCGATCCACCGAGAGCGATCGAACCGTGGCGCCGGTGGCCTGCTCCGCCACCGCAGACAGGAGCCACGCCTTGAGCGAGGCAGGCTCTGCGGCCTGTCCAAGGGATTGCCCCTGCGCCAGACGTTCCGACAGGGTATGTTCATGGTCCAGCCCCAGGGTCTGGAGAGCCTGCCGCAAGGATTCCGCGGACACCGGACCCGGCTTGATCTGCAGTCTATTGACCAGTTCGGCGAATCCGGCGACGGTCTGATCCGGCAATGCGCCGCTCTCTGCGCCGGCTCGGACCGTTTGCACCAGCTTCTGCAAGCTGGCCACCAGCGAAGTTCCGGCCGGCAGCAACGAACGAAGAATCTGCGCCGTGTGCTCCGGGGTGCCAACCTCGCCCGAGACCGTCAGCGTGGTCGCCGGCACTTCGGCTTGCGACCCCACGCGCAGCAAGATTTGCCCGTCCCCCTGCTCGACCCGCGCTTGCAACACTTGCCCGACTTGCAACCGCCCCACTTGGGAGGTGGCTTCAATCGGAATCCCCTTCACCAAAATGACTAAGCTGCCTGTTTCCTGCGACTGAACGACCGTGGCCTCAATGACTTCGCCGGGCACCAGAACCCTTGCGGTCTGCCCGGACGAGGCGCCGCCCGGTTGTTGCCCTTCAACTGGCTGGACCGATCGGATGTTGGCAATCATGGCCCTGCACTCAATAGACAGTCGGGTCTCGTCTTGGTATCGGCGGTTCCCCACACCGTCTTGAGACCGGTTCCCGCCCAACCCTATCGGTTCTCTTCCGCTCACGCCGTCGTTCCGATCTATAATGGTAACCGCCCTGCCGCCTCACAGGAGATGACCATGCCCCAAGACGCCGACCCCACGACCGTCGCCCAACGGTTCGATCACTTGATTCGCTCGGTGCGAGTCGGCAACCTCATTACGATGAACGAGCGTGGCCCATTCGGCTCGCATGTGCCGTTTCTGATTGGAGAGAACTGGTCGCGCCTCTACATTCATATCAGCGGGCTGGCCTTGCACACGCAGAACCTCAAGGCCGAGCGGCGCGTGTCACTGTTTCTCACCGAACCCGATGAGCCGCAGAAGAATCCGCTCGCGCTGCAACGCATCAATCTCCAGGGCATCGCCCACCCGATCGCGGAACAGGATCCGGCCTACGCGAAGGTCCAAGCGGCCTACATCGCCCGCTTCCCTCAGTCCAAGTTGATGTTCGGCTTTGCCGACTTCAGCCTCTGGGAGCTGCAGATGAGCTTCGCGCACTATGTCGCCGGCTTCGGCGCGGCCTACTATGCCCACGGCGACAGACCCATGGAGTGGATCCATCAAAAACCAGAAAAGAAGTAAGGCGTGAGGCGTAAGGAGTAAGGTGTTTCGGCCAGGCCGAGGGAAGTGGATTCTTGACAGGCTTGGAGCCTCTTGCTAGCGTGACGACCGAGCAAGGATGAAGAAAGAAGGCTGAAGGAGGAAATCCCTTCGGGAAGACTACCCGCGAGGCGTAACCCTTACTCGCGCCTTTTCCCAAGTTCCTTTAGCGTTCCGCCTTCATCGTTCATCGTTTCCCCGGGGACGCTGGCGTAGCTCAATCGGCAGAGCAGCGGTTTTGCAAGTATTCCCTCTTCTTTTCTGCAATTCCTCATCAACACAGCGGAACGCCTCTGTTCATACGGCTTTGCGCCGTTTTGATGAGTCTTGCTGAGTGGGGTCTGTTTTGGTGAAATTGGGGCGAGTTTGGCGAGCGGCTAACACTGTAATAACACGTCAAAGTCTATGGACAATTACCCCGCCTTCCGATACTCCGTCGCTTCCGCCACCTTTGCGAGTACAAAGAATATTCATTTGCGCCTTGAAGCCGCTGAGGCTTTATTTCTCACAGCTTGGCTCATTTGGTTCTGACCGATTCCGCAGAGCGGAGCGGATTTTCATTTGCGTATCAAGGCACTCTCTGAGGCTAGTGCTGTGTTCGGAAATAGATTCCTTTAGGCTTGATGGGGGGGAATTGATAGGAGCTTCGAGAGCCAAGGCCCGCAGTTTTTCTAGAGTCTTCTGCTCAAGGCCCACGAACTGCTTATATCGGCAATAGGTCTCTATTAGGTCCTTCGACGACGTATCTTTGAGTTCAGCGTACTCAATCAGGCGGCATGTTCCCGCAAGTACTGAACTCGCT
>CAYZTJ010000113.1:0-4074 GCA_964481215.1 uncultured Nitrospira sp.
GCCAATCCGGTCCCCGGCCGCAGCACCGTCAACATGGAGGCCGCAATCACCGTCCCCGCGGGAATCCCGACGCGCGCCGCCAGACTGCGCCGCATGCTGACGCGATTCGCGGATTCCACGCTTCGCAGGCCCTTGGCGCACTCACCCAGCATCGCCTCGATCCGGCGGACCCCCTTGACCAGTTGCGCGAGATCGGCGGGATCGGCGGAGAGCTGATGGTCCCGCATCGTGGTGCGGCTCTTGTCGAACGTGAAGTGCTTTTCAATGACACGGGCGCCCAGGGCCACCGCGGCCAAACAGGCTTCGATACCCAGCGTATGGTCCGAATAGCCGATCAGCCGGCCCGTGCGATCCCGCAAGTAGGGAATAGCCTGCAACTGAGCCTCCGCATCCGGGGTCGGATAGGACGAGACGCAGTGGAGGAGGACGACGGGCGCCTCCGTGCCCAGCGGACTGGCGTCTTCGATCACGCCGATGGCCTCGGCGATTTCCGCCAAGTCCGCCATGCCGGTCGAGAGGATGATCGGCTTCCCCTTGGATGCGATATGCGCCACCAGAGGGGCGGCCGTCAGGTCGCCGGACGCGATTTTGAACGCCGGCATCAAGGGGTCGAGCAGGTCCACGCTCTCCACGTCGAACGGCGTCGACAGGAAGATCACGCCGTACTCCAGCGCCACCTGCGCCAGCGTTTGGAAGGCCTCATCGGTGAGTTCCAAGCGGCGAAAGTGCGTGCGCCGCTGCGTCTCGCTTGAGGCCACGAGTTTCTCCGCGCGGTAGGTCTGAAATTTCACCGCGTCGGCGCCTGCCTTGGCCGCCGCCTCGATCAGCCGCTTGGCCTCGTCGAGGTTCCCCTCGTGATTGGCGCCGATCTCGGCGATCACCAAGACTCGCTCGTGCACGTCGATCGATCCGATCTTCATAGGCTCCGTCCTGACCTGTGAGTGATGGCGTCCTCTCCCGCCGCATCGCCCTGCTCGCGTTCCAGCAGCTTTTCGGCCAGCCAGAAGTCGTGCTCCCGGTCGGTTTGGACGGAGACTTCCTCCGGCATCACGATGTGCCCGATGGCGCCGGCCACGAAGCTCTCCGCCGTGATCTTGTCCCGCCGCGTCACGTAGAGCGCGCCGTTCTCCGAGTACAGCGCTTCCTTCTCCAGCCGCATCTGGCGCTTTTCATACAAGGGCGCGAGGCCGGTCGCCCGGTGCTGATAGTGGAACATGCGGTCTTCGCAGACCGACACGACGCTGTCGGTCTTGAAGATCAAGAGCGTGTCGACCGCTTCGCAGATGTGCTCGGCCTTGCGCAGCGGCGACGTCACGTGCAGGAGCGCCACGATGTCGGGCAGATAGCCCTTCTCCGCCAGCTTGCCGAGCACGAACCAGACGGTCGGCTCGATCGGCACATTGGAGCGGGCCAGGGTCTCGGGCCTGAGCATGACGTCGACTTTCGATTCGATTCCGAACCGGGCGATCTCCGTGTCCTCGGTCACCAGCAGCACGCGATCCAGCACCTCCGTTCGCTGCGCTTCCTCGATCGTGTAGGACAACAGGGGCTTGCCGGCAAGCTGTCGAAGCGCGAAGGGCCCCTTGGGCGTTCCCTTGCCTCTCACCGGAATAATGCCCAGGACCTTCGGCACCGCCTCGCCGTACCGTTCCTTCACGTAGCTGCGCTTGATCAGCCGCCGGGCTTGCAACAACCCGGTCATGTTTTCCGTCAGGTTGGTGCCATGCCGCCGGTAGTAGAAGAGCGGCAGGTTCACGTTGGCGACGCCGAATCGGTCGATGAAGCGAATCCAGAGGTCATAGCCGTCCTGGCACCGCACGATATCGCGATAGCCGTTGAGCTCATCCAGGCAGCGCTTGCGGACCATGGTCCCGGCCCCGTGGGCCGGCAGATCCAGCAAGGTCACTTCCTCGTGCAGTTTCTTGCGTCGCACCAAATCCAGCACATCGCCCTTTTCATCCACGTGGTAGTAGTCGGGATAGACCAGGCCGATCTCCGGCTTCTGATCCAAGGTGGTCGAGAGCACCAGCAGGGCGTTCTCGTCGAAAAAATCGTCCGCATCGAGCCGGATGATGTACTCGCCGCGGGCGAGGGCCAGCGCTTGGTTGGCCGTCGCGATGAGGCCTCGGTTGGTCTCGTTCCGCACGATCCGGATTTGCGGATGGTCTTGGTACCGCCGAAGAATCGCCGGCGTGTCGTCGGTCGAGGCGTCGTCGAGGACCAGCAACTCCCAGGAGGCGTAGGTCTGCCGCAGCACGCTGTCGACGGCCTGCGGCAGGTAGCGGCCGTAGTTGAAGGTCGTCGTGTAGACCGTGACCTTAGGCGAACTGGACATGCTGTCCCTCGTTTCTGAGGCGGACGTTGAGGCCTGCGGGCAAGGGCTTGGACGGCACCTGGGCGTTGAGCTGCGTCAATTCGGGATGCGCGTCGAGGAACGCGACGACATCCTGGACGGTCATCTCCGGGCGGGTGCGCGAGTGATGGGCGAAGACCCGGCGGAGCACCTCCAGGTCCTGTTCATAGTCCATCGTCAGGCGGTAGTGCGGACGGCGCACCGAGTCCTCGACCGGCATCTCCACGACCCGGAACACCTCAGGCACCTTCAAGTACCAGGTCATGTACTCGCTCCAGGACGAGTCCTCCGCCAGTTGCTTGGCCTTCTTCAGGGCCGGCACGGCGATCACTTCGCACTCCGTGCCCTTGGGAAGCCCCGGCGCGCACGAGTAGTCCGCCCCTTCGCGGATATGATGGAGCGCCAAGCGGTCCAGGTAGGAGGGATCGACCAAGAGATCGTCGCCGGTCACCCGCACCACATGCTCGGCCTGCTCGCGGTCCGCCGCGTCGAGGAAGCGCTGCATGACGTCGTCTTCGCTGCCGGCGAAGAATCTCACGCCGGCCTCCTCCGCCACAGATTTCAACGCCTGATCATCCGGATGGGTGGAGGTGCAGAGCACGACCGCCTTCGGCACGGCCGCCCGTTTGAGCCGCTCCAAGAGATGTAAAATGGCCGGCTTCCCCTCGATCGGCAGCAAGGCTTTCCCCGGAAGCCTCGTGGAGTGCAGGCGCACGGCCACCGTCACGACGACGTTCCATTCCACCCACTGGGGCAGGATCGGCTGATCGGCGTGGACCGTCTCCTTTGCCCGACGCCCCACCACATGAGGCAGGTAGTCGAGCGACAGCCCGGCGTCGGCCCGCTTGCCCGTCAATCGCTCGGCCCGGAAGGACTCGCCCGTTCGCGTCGGCTTCGCCGCCACCAGCACCTTGCGCACCTGCCGACGGTAGGTCTGCTCTTGTTCGGACAGAATGAGGCGCGGCGAGCCCAGGAGCGATTCCACCTCGCGCAGGCTGCGGACCAGACGGCGAAACTCATCCGGTTCCAGCGCGGAGTAGTAATCGATGCCTTTCACGGCGCGATTCAACGTCAGATGCTTCTCGACGACGGCCACGCCCAACCCCAGCGCCAGTTGCGGCGCGAGAAGGGCTTTCGGCGAACTCCCGTCGAGATGATCTTGCAGTCCCACGGGCAGATCGAATCGTTCTCGCAGACTCGAGAGGCGCCGCAGGTGCAAGTCGCCGGGGTCGGTCGGATAAGCCTGATAGCCGTGCATCAGCACGATCGGACAGGGTCCGCCGGCCCGCAGCTTCGCGATGGCGCGATCCAGCTCCTCGGGAACGGCCCCGCCCGCGGAGAGCAACACGGGTAGCTGTGTGTCAGCCACCCGTTGAATCAAGGCTTCGTTGCAGGTGTCGCTCGCATGGATCTTGATGCCCGCCACCCCGAGCTTGACCAGCTTGTCCACGCTGTCGGCGTCGAACACGTCGGCCAGCACCGGCAAATCGCAACTCTTGGCGAGCCGAAACAGCTCCGCCCACTGCTCCTCGTAGAATTCGAGCTTCTTGAAATGCGCATGCCGGGGATGCCCCTGGACGACCAAGGCGTCCGCTCGGATGTACTGGACCTTCAGCGCATCGGCTTCCGCCTCGACGGCCGCCCGCACCAGCGCCTTGGCCTGCGCGAAATCCCCGTTGTGGGCATTGGCCATCTCCGCGATGACGAACACCGGCTGCCCC
>CAYZTJ010000113.1:4174-10872 GCA_964481215.1 uncultured Nitrospira sp.
GATGATCTCGATCCCCTTTTCTTTCAGATGTTTGATCTGCTGAAAAATCTCGTCGGGCCGGCCGAAGGCCGCGATCAGCACCGCATCCGGCTCGAACGATTCGATCGCCGAGGGCGGCATGACGACCAACGCCCCGAACGGCCGCCCCTGCTTGGCCGCGTCGTTGTCGACCACCGCCACTACGGTCACGGCCGTGTGCTTGGCGGCGTGATACACCAGTTCACCGGTCGTCGCCGCGCCGAACAGGACCAGGCGGCCTACTCCCATGTCAGCCAGTTCGTTCAGGCGCTTCTCATACTCCTGCCGGGCGGCGGTATGGAGACGCGCCACCTCCCGGGCATAGAGGTGCAACAGCTGGCGACGCAGCTTGCGGCCGGCGGCCGTGAGCTCGTAGCGCATCGTGCGGTTGGTCTCCCCGGTGACCCCCAAGACGCCCTGGCGGACGAAATCCTTGATATAGGCGTTGGTCATGGAACTGCTGGCCCCGATCGCCCGTCCCAGGCGATGCTGGCTCACGGCGGGATCATCGGCGATCAGGGCCAGCAGCCAGAATTCCTTCCAGGCGCGGGTGGTGGAGAAGAACTGCAGCCCGTCCTCCTGCTCCAAGATGGTCTTGATCCGTGGTCTATTCATTCAACGACCGTCCGTTCTCCGTATGGTCTACCGTTCTTATCGGAAACGAACGGTCCGACCTGAAGCCCCGTGACGCGTGATCCGTGACGCTCAAATGGGGGAGGTGTTAGGACACGTCAGCAAAGGCCGTGCCGTCTCATGAAGCTGGAATCAGCCGGATTTTGGGCGAATAGAGGAGGAAATGTTCGGTTCGAGAACGGTGCTGGGCAGGAACGTTCAGGCTGGTCGGCAAATAGGGGGAATGAGCGGGAAAGGCGGGACAAGCGGGAAACGCGAGAAAGGTAGGATGAATCGGATCAGCCCGTCGCGCCAGTCGCGCTTTTCCCGCACGTCGATCGGGAACCGTCGCTTGTGTCTCGTATCTGGTATCTCGTGGCTTCTGTTCGTCTCAGGATGAGATACGAACAACGAGATACGTTTCACGTTCGACGAGAGACGAACGACGCGTCACCCTTCCGGCACCGGCGTCCATTGATAGGTCTCTTTGAACGGACAGCCGTGGCAGATGGCGACCTGGTCAACCGTGCCCTGGATATGGTGGCGCCGGACGCTGTTCAGCAGGGCGCCGTCCCAGATTTCCTTGAGCGTGCGGACGCGCGCCTCCGGGGTCACATAGCGCGCCGGCAGGCTCAGATGGGGCATCTGCTCGAACCCTTTGGCCTTGGCCTTGGCCTTCTCGATCGTCACCAGATAGGGCTTCATTCCCTCTTCATAGGCCTGAGCATCCACGTACCCGACGGGATGCTCGTTCCCCCAGTCGTAACAGCACATGCTCACGCTGCCGCTGTAGCTCACCATGAGCCGCTGATAGATCTGTTCGCAGGGCAGCCGCCCCATCGAGACCATCAGCCGCCCCTCTCGATTGCGCCAGTAGGGCGTGCTGGGCGGCATGCCGCGCTCGTCCAGGAAGCCCTGGATGCGGGCGCGGGCGGCTTCATCCAGATCGGCCACGGCCCCGCCCCGTTCGGTATAGGCCTTCACGGAGACATCGTCCACGCAGTCCTCGAAGAGCCGGAAGAAGGCCTCCTGCTCCGGGTAGGTGTCGGCCGTCAGCACCATCTGAATCTGCGTGCGCGGCAACATGGCTCCCAGCTCGCGGCGAATGGCGGCAAAGCGCCGGATGTTCTCATACACGTCCTCGAAGCGGTTCTCATGGAACCGGCCGGGACGCATCCGTTCGTAGGTGGCTTTGGTCCCTCCGTCGAAGGAATAGATCATCAGATCGAGTCCGGCCTCGATCAGCGCGCTCGCCTTCTCGGCCGTCAAGGTCACCGCATCCGTATTGATGATGGTCTCCAGAATGCCGACCCGCTTCGCATAGGCGACGATGGCCGGCAGTTTGGGGTTCAGCAACGGCTCTCCCCGCCAATTCAGCTTGACGGAGGGCACGCCGAGCTCGGCGCACTGGTCCAAGATGCGGTAGGCCACGTCCTCCCGCATGAGTTTATCCGGCGTGGCGATCGACTGGCGAAAGCAGAAGGGGCAGGCCAGATCGCAGGAGGCGGCGGTCTCGAGATCGACGCAGAGCGGAGGGAACCCGGTCTCTCGATAGAACCGATCGTGGAGACCGCGCTCGATCGCGACCCGTGGGTTTTCCCGCCAGGCCCGCCGATAGGCCTGGTAGCGGCGCTTGAACGATGCAAGCAGTCCGCCGCCCGCATCTCCTCCGGCCGCGTCGGCCGCTTGGCGATAGGCCCGATTCTCCGACATGTGGCCCAGCATATGGGCCACCCGGCGGGTTTCGATGTCCCCCTTCCCCTGAATGGCATAGCGGCGTTCGGCGACCGGCATGCGTGCCTCCTCCTTGAAGAAACCTGCTCGATCCCTGGCAAGTCTCAGGCCAGAGCATCGCCGACCACGGCCTTCCCACCGTTCGACGGCTGAGCGGTATCTCGATATCGACACCCTGCCGTCAAACTTGAGGGGCAAGACTTGTTCCTGCAATCTCAACGGCTTATGGCGAGCCGCAAACCGCGCAACGCCCATCGCGATCGATCCACGTCAACCGGTTTCCCCTCCGGCAGAGCCGGCAGCCACAGGCCCCGGCCGGTCCGCGCGAATCCTGCCCACATGTGCCGGAAGATCTTGCCGATCGCACCGGCCGCTTTCGACAGCACGCGTTGATTCAAGCTGGTGACCGCAGATGCCGACAATTCCTATGGCAGAGGATCGTTCGGCGGTCCCTCGCGCGGGCGCACGCGCCTGTATCGGGGGCGGGAGCGAGGGGGGCTCTCACACATGACCTTGGCGACAATCAGAGCACACGCGGCCGCATTGGGCCTCAGCGCGGCGGGGATCGGCGCCGTCGGCGTCGGCGGTCCGTCCTGGCTGCCGGCGGCCGTCGCCGTGGGGATCGCGGCCGTCTGGATCGGCAGCGCGGTGCGGCACGAGCAACGATTGCGCGCCGAGCTCTCTCATGCACACAGCGACGCCTCCGGACAGGTCGTGCGCGGCTACAACGGCTTCTTTGACACGATCCACGTGGCGCAACAACAGGAGTTTCAGTCGGTGCATGGGGAAGTCCGGCAACTCCGGACCCTCCTCCACGACGCCTTCGGCGGCCTCAATGCGAGCTTTCTGAACATCACGAAGCAGTCCCAGTCGCAGGTCGAGCTTGCCCACACGTTGGTCCAGGAGGTCACCAGCCAAATCGGCACTGAAGAAGGCCAAAAGATGACGGTGCAGGAGTTCGGGGAGGACACCAAGCGCTCGCTCCAGCAGTTCGTCGATCTCCTGATCAAGCTCAGCACCCAAAGCGTCGAGACGGCCTCCCAGATCGACGGCATGGTGCAGGAGATGGACGCGGTCTTCTCGCTCCTCGAAAACGTCGCCACCATCGCGGAGCAGACCAATCTGCTCGCGCTGAACGCCGCGATCGAGGCCGCTCGCGCGGGGGAAGCCGGCCGAGGGTTCGCCGTCGTCGCGGACGAGGTCCGCAAGCTCTCGCAACATTCCTCGCAAATCAACGATCAGATCCGCGAGCAGGTCAAAAAAGTCCAACAGAAGACCACCGAAGTGCGGCGCGTCGTCGGCGAGATGGCCTCCAACGATCTCAATTTCGCCATGGCCTCGAAGTCGCGCACGGAAAGCATGATGCAGCAATTCGCCGAGCTGAACCGTTCGATGGGCCAGACGGCGGGAGAGATCTCGGTGATCACCGATTCCATCTCGGCCTCCGTCAACGAAGCCGTCCGCGCGCTCCAATTCGAAGACATGGGCGGCCAGCTGCTCACCAGCGCCGAACGGCATTTGCAGCGCCTCTCCGAACTGCTGCCGCACGTGAAGGGCCAACTGGAAGCCGTGTCGGGACGGGGCAAAGACGTCCCTGACCTCCGGCAGTGCGTCGAGCAGATACAGGCGATCGCCGCCACCGTGCAGGAGATGGCCCACGAATGGGAACAGACCCGGCAGCGGCCGGTCGAGCAGTCGCAGATGACGTCGGGCTCAGTGCAACTCTTCTAGTCGATAGTCGGATTCACAGTGGGGCACTTCACGTTCTCGAAGGCAGTCTAAGGAGGGGATCATGGTCACCAGCTCGGTCAATTCAGACGGTCGGACGGTCGTCATCACAATCAAGGGACGATTTGATTTCCAGTCGCACCGAGAATTTCGCGACGCCTACGCCAAACATCCGGGCAACAAGCATCAGTTCGTCGTCGACCTCTCCGGCACCGATTACATGGACAGTTCGGCGCTCGGCATGTTGCTCTTGCTCCGGGAACATGCTGGCGGCGACCGCGCTTCCGTGGTGATCAGCCGGCCGAACCCCACGATCAACAAGATTCTCACGATCGCGAACTTCACCAAGATGTTCAGGGTCGAAGCCAAGGCGGCCTAATCCGTATCTCGTTGTTCGTCGCTCGTATCTCGAGAAGAGATGGCGGTCTCGAACTTTCGTCAGTTGAAGGTGTGGCAAGTCGGCAAACACATTGCCCTGGATGTGTACCGCATGACCAATGCGTTCCCCAAATGCGAACTCTATGGGTTGACCTCGCAGATGAGGCGCGCGGCCGTGTCGATCCCTTCGAACATCGCGGAAGGGTTTAACCGATTGCATAACATGGAGTACCGCCAATTTCTGTACGTGACGCTCGGGTCATGTGCGGAGCTAGAAACACAGATCGAGATTGCCCGCGCGCTCGGCTACATGGCACAGACTCAAGCCGAGCAACTCTTGGAACGCCTCGATCATGAATCAAGAATGCTGACGAGCCTCATTAAGAAGGTCCACGGAAAGACCTGAATCGTGAAGCGTCCGAAGATCGTTCCTCGTGGCTCGTATCTCGTCCGAGGGATCACACGAGGGACGAACGACGAGTCGCGAGCGACGTTTCACAAGGTACATTTCACGTTCGACGAGATACGAGCGACGAGATACTGCCTTCGATGAAGTTCCTCATCGCCGACGATAACGCCACCAACCGACTGGTGCTGGCCGCCATGCTCAAAAAAGAGGGGCATGAGGTCATCGCGGCGGAAGACGGCAAGGAGGCGGTGGAGGCCTTCGCGCGCGAGCAACCGGACATGATCGTCATGGACGTCATGATGCCCGTCATGTCCGGCTACGAGGCCACCGCGCGCATCAAGGCGCAGTGCGGGGACCGCTTCGTCCCGGTGATCTTCTTGACGGCCGTCACCGACGAGACGGGACTGGCGGAATGCATCAAGCAGGGTGGCGACGACTTTCTCACGAAGCCGTTCAATCGGACGATCCTCAAGTCCAAGATCGACGCGCTGACGCGCATCCGCGACCTCTACGCGCTGGTCCAGCGGCAGCACGCCGAGCTGGTCGCGCACCACGACCGGATCACCCAGGAGCAGGAGCTCGCCCGCGCGATCTTCGACTCCATCCTGCGGAGCGGCTGTCTGCAAGACTCGGCCCTGCAGTATCGATTGGCGCCGGCCGCCGTCTTGAACGGGGACTTTGTGCTCGCGTCGAAGACTCCGTCCGGCTCGCTTCATCTCATGATGGGCGACATGACCGGTCATGGCCTCTCGGCCGCCGTCGGCGCCCTCCCCATGGCCGACGTGTTTTACTCCATGACCGCGAAAGGCTACAGCATCACCGCCCTCGCCGAGGAGATGAATCGGAAGACCAAGGCTCTGCTCCCTCCCGGGATGTTCTGCGCCGCCTGCCTCCTCGAATGGGATCGGGACGAGAGGCGTCTGAGCGTGTGGAATGGAGGACTCCCCGACGTGCTGGTCGCGTCGCCCGGTCGCGGCGTGACCCACCGGCTGCCGTCCCGGCACATGGCCTTAGGCATCGTGAGCGAGCTCCGTTTTGACCACTCCGTCCAAATCATCGAAGTGCCGCCCGACAGTCGGGTCTATGTCTACAGCGACGGGGTCATCGAGCATGAAAACCCGAGCGGCGAATCATTCGGTCAGGAACGCCTGGAAGCCTGCATGGCCGAGACCGCGGACCTTGACCAGTTCCTCCCAGCGCTGGAGAGCCGACTGATCGCCTTCAGCGTGGGCGCGGCCTCTCACGATGATTCGACGATCGTACAATTGAACACCTCACAACTCCTCGTCCCTCCTCCACACGCGGCGGAGCCCGCGGCGCCCCGGGCGGCGAAGGTGTCATCGTGGCGTCTCGTGCTGGAACTGAACGCCGGCGCACTCAATCGCGTCGATCCCCTGCCGGAAATCAGCAGGCTCCTCAACGACTTTCAGGACTTGGCTGACCATCGCGACACGATCTTCACGATCCTGGCGGAGCTCCTGGGGAACGCCGTTGACCACGGGCTCTTGGGGCTCGACTCCAGGATGCGAGCCACGCCCGAGGGATTCACGGCCTACTACACCGCCAGAAACGAGCGGCTCCGGACGATCGAGGAAGGGTCGCTCCGCGTCGTCTTATCGCTCCTCCCAACCAAGACAGGCGGCCGCTTCACGATGCGGATCGAGGACACCGGACCGGGGTTCGACTGGCAGGCCAAACTCCGCGACCTGGAGTCCAACCGCGCCTACTCGGGACGCGGCCTCCCGCTGCTGCGCTCGCTCTGCGAATCGGTGCGCTTCGAGGGAAACGGCAATATCGTGGAAGTGGTGTACGCGTGGTC
>CAYZTJ010000114.1:0-10851 GCA_964481215.1 uncultured Nitrospira sp.
CGATCTTCATGTTTGCGTTCGGCTTCAGCCTCAATCTGCTCACCTTGCTCGCGATCGTGCTGTCGGTCGGCCTGGTCGTCGATGACGCAATCGTCGTCGTCGAAAATGTCGAGCGGCATGTGCGCCTGGGCAGGTCCCGAATCGAGGCCGCATTGCTGGGCGCCCGCGAGCTGCTCGGGCCGATCATCGCGATGACGATCACGCTGGCGACGGTCTATGCGCCGATCGGCTTCCAAGGCGGATTGACCGGCTCGCTGTTCTTGGAATTCGCGATCACACTTGCGATCGCCGTGGTGCTGTCGGGCGTCGTGGCCATCACCCTGTCACCGGTCATGAGTTCGCGGTTCGTGCATCCACAGGGCAAAGAAGGCCGATTGACGGTGCTGGTCAATCACAGCTTCGAGCTCGTCCGCCGCGCTTACGCGAGGCTGTTGGACGGCGCGTTCGCGATGCGGTGGGGGATCGTGGCCGCGGCGTTGCTCATCATGGCCATGGCCGGCCCGCTCTATCTGTTTTCGCGCCAGGAACTTGCGCCGGTGGAGGACCAGAGCCACATTAGTCTGTTCTTCGAAGCCTCGCCGGACTCGACGCTGGAGGCCAGCAACCGCGAGCACCTAAACGTCGTGCAGACCATCAGGTCGTTTCCGGAAACCAGGTTCACCTGGGGGCTGACGACGTCCTGGGGCGGCTTCGGCGGCTTGGTCGCGAAGGACTGGCACGAGCGGAGACGCTCGACCGAGGAAATGTATGGCGAGGTATTCGGGAGAGTCTCTCAGGTGCCGGGCCTGCGCGTCTTCCCGCGCTTGGACCCGCCGCTGCCGACGCCGGGCCAATATGACGTCGAGTTGGTCCTCCAGAGCGACCTGCCGATCGACCGGCTGCTCCAGACGACGGGAGCCGTCATCGCAGCCGGTTGGCAGAGCGGCATGTTCCTGTACGTGGATACCGATTTGAAGATCGACCTGCCTGAGGCCCGCGTCGTGCTGGACCGCGAACGTCTCGCCGATCTCGGACTCGACCTGGCCGGCGTCGGCCGCGAACTTGGCACCATGCTCGGCGGCGCCTACGTGAACCGGTTCAACTACTTCGACCGGAGCTACAAAGTCATTCCGCAACTCGGAGACGAGAACCGTACCACCGTCGGCCCGTTGCTCGACCTCAAGATCAAGACGCCGAGCGGCCAACTCGTGCCGGTCTCGACGTTCACGCACATCGAAACGAACACCGCGCCGCGTACGTTGAACCGGTTCCAGCAGCGCAACGCCGTCCGCATCTTCGGCGGCGTGAGACCCGGCATCACGAAAGATCAAGGGCTGCGCATCCTGGAAGAGGCGGCCGCGAGGGCGAGCAATCCCCCGGTCGTGCTCGACTATGCGGGCGAGTCGCGCCAGATCCGCCAGGAGGGAGCGGCGCTGACCGTCACGCTCGGGTTCGCGGTCGTGCTGATCTATTTAGTGCTGGCCGCGCAGTTCCAGAGCTTCCGCGATCCGTTGATCGTGCTGCTGGGTTCGGTTCCGCTCGCGATTTCCGGTGCCTTGGTGTTCAGCTTCCTGGACTTGACGACGATCAACATCTATTCGCAGGTGGGGCTGATCACGCTGGTGGGCCTCATTGCGAAGAACGGCATCCTGATCGTGGAGTTCGCCAATCAATTGCAGACTCGCGGACTCACGCGCATCGATGCCGTGCGCGAGGCGGCCTTGACCAGACTGCGGCCGGTACTCATGACCTCTGCGGCCACCGTCTTCGGGCATCTCCCGCTCGTGCTGGCAACGGGACCCGGCGCGGCCGCCCGTAACAGCATCGGCATGGTGTTGGTCACGGGGATGACGGTCGGTACGCTGTTCACGCTGTTCGTCGTGCCGGTGTTCTACTCGTTGATCGCCGCCCAGCACCAGCCGAGTGCGGCGCGCGAGGAGATTAAGGTTGCGAACGAGGACCTGTTGCTCGCCGGAGCGAAGGGATGACGGAAGCACGTTGTCTCATGTGAGAAAAGGCGTTCGTCATGCTGAAGATCACCTCGGAGAGCAGTCACGGTTCGATGCGGTTGACGCTGGAAGGCCGGCTGGCCGGCGCCTGGGTCCAGGAGCTCGAACAGTCCTGGCGCCACATGACGGCATCAGAACGAAGCGCCCTGGTGGTCGACCTCAGAAGCGTGACCTTCATTGAAGAGGCAGGGAAAGCGCTGCTGAAGGAGATGTGGCGAGCAGGAGCAGAATTGATCGCGGCCGGTTGCTGTACCAAACCCATGGTCGAACAGATCACCCGTTCCCCACAGAGCGCTGCACCTCATCGTGGAAGAAGGAAATAGAGGACGATTGCATCATGCGCCGACTCACCCTTACTCTTCTCGGAATCATGTTCCTGACTGCCTGCGCAGTCGGGCCGGACTATGATCGCCCACATCTCTCGACGCCGGACAGGTTCCGGATGGCCGAAGCGACACAGGATGCGGAATCCTTCGCCAATCTCCCCTGGTGGGAGCTATTGAAAGACGAAGAACTCCAGCGGCTGATCCGTATCGCGCTGAGCGAGAACAAAGACCTGAAGCGTGCGGTGGCGTCCGTCGAGGAATTCCAGGCCCGGCTGTTCATCGCCAAGATGGATTTCGCTCCGAAGGCCGATGTGACGGCAAGTGCTCCGTCCTTCGGACGAAAAGCCGAGTTCCTATTTCCCGGTTTCCCCAACTCGTTCAACTACTACTTGCAGGGCAATCTTTCCTGGGAACTGGACATCTGGGGCCGCATTCGCCGATCCAACGAGGCCGCACGCGGCGATCTCCTGGCGCGCGAAGAGGCCCGGCGAGCCACGGTTCTCCAGCTCGTGAGCGGTGTCGCCGAATCGTACTTCGATCTGTTGCAGTTCGATCTGCAGTTGGACGTCGCACGACGCACGCTCAAGTCCTGGGAGGATTCGGTCAAGATCGCGCAGGCGCGCGTGCGCCAGGGCGTGATCACCAAGATCGACGCAGACCAGTTCGTAGCGGAACGGGCCAATGCCGCGGCGCGTGTCGCCGAATTGGAACGGCAGAAAGTGCAAAAAGAGAACCATCTTAGCGTGCTCCTCGGGAGAAATCCCGGGCATATCGGGAGAGGACGGTCGTTGACCGAGCAAGTGATGCCGCCGGAGGTGCCGCCCGGCCTTCCGTCGGAACTCCTTCAACGCCGCCCGGACGTGGTGCAGGCTGAACAAGTCTTGGCGGCGGCAACAGCACGTATAGGTATGGCCAAGGCGGATCGATTTCCGAAGTTGAGCATCACAGGGATTCTGGGCGTGGCGAGTCCGCAATTGTCCCGGCTCGTGTCTGACGAAACATCGTTCGGTGTCGTCGGACCAAGTATAGCCGGCCCGTTGCTGAATGCCCAGATTTTGGGATTCCAACAGGAGGCCGCAGAAGCGCAGGCGCGTGAGCAGCTCGCGCAGTACGAGCAAACGATCCTCGTCGCGTTTCGAGAAGTCGAGGATGCGTTAGTGGCGGTCAAGACGGCTCGCGACCAACGCACGGCGCAGGCTGAACAGGTGGAGGCCCTGCGGTCGGCCCTGCAACTGGCCAGCCTCCGCTATAAAGGTGGGCTCGCCAACTATCTCGATGTACTCGTGGCTCAACGCAATCTCTTCGAGGCGGAACTGGCGTTGGCCAGCACGCATCGTCTCCACCTGGTTTCAGTTGTCCAGCTCTACAAGGCGCTGGGGGGTGGATGGTCACCCCTGGATTCTGCTCAGCAGATGCCGGCAGCGCCTGTACCGGAAGTCGGAAAAGGATAAGCAAGAGAGTGGCGATCTATTTCGGGAGCGTATTCTTTGGCTCGATCGTCGTCGACGGAGCACCATCAAGTCCGGATCCGGACCAAGTTGGGAACTAAGCGGCACCACGCTGGAAGGTATCCAGACAAATGTTTCCGCTGACAAAGGGTTACGAGCACACCACCGACGATGTTGCAAACCTTGGCAGGAGGAGGGGCAAGACGATGGAACTACGACCGGTTCAGACGGGCGACATTCAGACCTGCGGGAGGGTCATGTATGAGGCATTCAAAGACATCTCCCAGCGCCACAATTTTCCTCCCGATTTTCCCGACCCAGCGGCTGCAGAAGGACTGCTGAGCGACTTGTTGAATGCGCCCGCTTTCGATGCCTTTGTGGCCGAGGAAGAGGGCCGGATACTCGGCAGCATCTTTGTCTCGCGCCGTTCGCGAGTTGGCGGGATCAGCGTCCTGACCATCGATCCCAAGGTCCAAAATCGTGGCGTTGGCCGACGTTTGCTGCAGCATGGCATGGAGTTCATGGCTCAGCAGGGTCATACACGACAACAGATTATTCAAGTCGGTTATCACAATCGCTCGTTATGTCTCTACGCCAAGTCTGGCTTTATCGCCAGCGAGTTGCTCTCCAACATGACGGGCAAACCGATCAAGGTCGACGTTCCGTCGCGCACGGTGCGAAAGGCGTCCGACCGTGACGCACGCGCCTGCAACGCGCTGTGCCAAAAGGTGCATGGCTTTGATCGTGAGCACGAGGTGGCCCACGCCATCGCACGTGGGACGGCTGCCGTGGTTGAGAGCGCCGGTCGGATCACCGGCTACACGACGGGAGTTGGGTTTGTCGGCCATGGCGTGGGCGAGACGAATGAGGATCTGAAGGCATTGATCGCATCGGCCGACGGGTTTTCCGGGCCTGGCATTCTGATCCCGACCGGCAACGGGGAGCTCTTCCGATGGTGCCTTGAGAACGGGCTCAGGGTGGTGCAGCAGATGACCCTGATGGATACGCACCCTTCGGGTCCGGCCAAGGGGGTCTATTGGCCGGCTGTCCTGTCTTGAACGGGGCATCGCATTCATCCCGTTCTTTGCCGGAGTTATGGCCCGCGGTTACTTACTTTCGTGACCGCCGGAGGCAAGTCGCGATACAACAAGGGTTCTTGAGTGAGATGGAGATTTCCACATCGCGGTCGGTGCAAGGTCTCGGGCTTGTAATCAGTTAGATGTCGAAAGCGGACGACTTCAAGCCGAGTTCACGCCGGCACTGCAGGAATAGGAGCAGCGCAAGCTAGAGAAGCCGAGCATCTCACGAAGGGTGGAACACGACAACGCGTCATCATTTTGCCTCGGCCTAATCTTGGAGGTGTGACATGGTCGACATCGTTCATCGCGTAGGCATTCAGGCAAGTCCAGAGAAGGTGTTTCGGGCGCTCTCGACGATTGAGGGACTAGCTCGTTGGTGGACAGAGAACACGAGAGGGGTTTCCGACGTCGGGGAAACCATTGTGTTTCAATTTCATGCTCCTGACGGCGAGATCAAAGGTGGATTTGAGCTGGAAGTGTTGAAACAAGAGCCCTTCAAGAAGGTTCAGTGGAAGTGTGAAAAGGGGCCTGAGGAATGGATCGGAACAGAAATTACCTTTGATCTAAAACAAGAGAACGATTTCACCATCGTGCTGTTCGGCCATCGCAATTGGAGAGAGTCCGTCGAGTTTACCGCCCACTGCAGTACGAAGTGGGCGGTGTTTCTGATGAGTCTCAAGGAGCTCATAGAAACCGGGACAGGCAAACCTGCTCCCAGAGATATCCAAATCGATAATTGGAATTAGCTCGACTGATCATCGACCCATGAAGGAGGCGGAAATGGTCAGCAAGATCTTCGTCAATCTTCCCGTGAAAGATCTGGATAAATCCATGACGTTCTTCAAGGCGGTCGGCTTCTCGTTCAATCCGCAGTTTACCGACAAGACCGCAGCTTGCATGGTCATGAGCGACGACATCTATGCCATGTTACTGACCCACGACAAGGTGAAGGAGTTTACAAGAAAGCCGATTGCCGACGCGCACAAGACGCTTGAGGTGCTCACGGCCGTTGCCGTCGAGAGCAAGGCAAAGGTGAACGAACTCGCGGACAAGGCGATCAAGGCCGGCGGAAAAGAGGCCTACACGCCTAAAGACTACGGTTTCATGCTCACACGGAGCTTTGAAGACCCGGACGGCCATATCTGGGAAGTGTTCTGGATGGACCCGGCGCAGGTGCAAGCAGGATAAGTTCCGGTACTGCGCGCACACTCTTACGAATTCCTCGAAGCCACTCACTACTCACTCACAAGGAGGCCCCTATGCGGATCATGTCCCTCGCAGTCACCACATTGTGTCTTATGTACACCGTCTCGCCGGTTCTGGCCAAAGATAAAAAGGCAGGCAAACAAATGGACCCGCCAGAAATGATGGAGGTGTGGAAGAAACTCGGCGCGCCCGGCGAGCCGCACAAGTTGTTCGCCAGCATCGCGGGCAGCTACACCACCCATACGAAGGAATGGATGGAGCCGGGCAAACCGCCCGTGGAATCGGACGGCACCTCCGAGTCGAGAATGTTGCTCGACGGGCGATTCCTCTTTCAGGAGTACCATGCCCAAATGATGGGGCAACCCTTCCACGGCATCGGGATCGACGGCTACGACAATCTGACAAAGAAATACGTCACCGCCTGGATCGACAGCATGGGCACAGGAATCTTCTTCATGGAAGGCACGGCGAGCGCAGACGGCAAGACGATCACCCTGCGGGGCTCGCATCCTGAGCCGGGCGGCGGCAAGATGAGCCATCGCGCCGTCTGGAAGATCACTGACAGCGATAATCAGACCTTCGAGATGTACGGCGCCCATCATAACCAGCAGGAATCGAAGTTCCTGGAGATCGTCTATACACGGAAGCCATAGCGCTTCACGAGCGAGCAGAGATGCTGCCGCGCCGGAAACCAAAGGCCGGCCGCTGCCGGATTGACGTTGTCTGTTTTCAGTTGTCAGTGGACAGTTCCGGAAACTGAACACAGAGAACTGAATACTGAGCACGTGCTACAACTTCGCGATCTGACTGACCAGCGCACGTTCGTCGGTTTCGGTCTCGACCTCGCCGTTGAGCCGCGCGTCGAGCAGAGCGCCGAGGATCTTTTTGAATTGCGGCCCCGGCTTGAGGCCCATGGCCTTGAGGTCGTCCCCGGTCAAGATCGGCTTCACGTGTTGGTGGGTGGTGAGATAGGCGGAGACATGGCGTTTGATGGAGTCCGACTTGGCCTTGGCCATGAGAAGGAGGAGTGTTTCAACGGCCACGGGGGAGAAGAGATGGTAGAGCTCGGCGGCCGAAGGCGGCGGCTGCTTCCCCAGACGTCGCAGGATCGCGTCCGACGCCGCATGTCCCACGCGTATGGCCTCCGCCTGCCGCTCCGGCACCGCCAACCGCTTGAGCGTCTCCGCCATCGCCTTGCCGGTAAGCTCATCCAGCAGCGCCATCATGTGGGCCAGCCAGGGTTCGACCGGACGCTCCAGATACAAGAGGCGATACCACTTCACGGCATCTTCGACACGCTTGATGATCCCCACCGATCCCGGCGAGGCCTTGAGCGAGGGGTGAATGAACCGCAGCAGGTCCAGCTCGGCCAAGCGCGCCACGGTCCGGCTGGGTTCCTCCTCTGAAAAGAGCAGCATCAGCTCATTCAAGAGCCTCGTGCCGGAGAGGCGGCGAAAGAGCTCCATCTTGGCCGCGCCCTTGATGAGTGCCAGCGTTTCCTTCGCGAGCCGGAAGCCCAATCGCTGCTCGAAACGAATCGCCCGGAACACCCGCGTGGGGTCCTCCACAAAGCTCAAGCTGTGCAAGGCGCGGATGGTTTTGTCCTTCAGATCGCGCTGACCTCCGAAGAAATCGACCAATTCGCCGAACCGGCGCTCATTGAGCGCGATCGCCATCGTATTGACGGTAAAATCCCTCCGGTAGAGGTCTTTCTTGATCGAGCTCTGCTCCACGGTCGGCAGCGCCGTCGGGTACTCGTAATATTCCGTCCTTGCGGTGGCGACATCGAGGCGAAGCCCATCCGGCGCCGTGACGACGGCTGTCCCGAAACGCTCATGTTCCTTGGCCTGCCCCTGCACCTGAACGGCGAGAGCCTTGGCAAAGGCGATCCCGTCGCCTTCAACGACCAAATCGAGATCCAAATTCTTGACGTCGAGCAGCAGATCGCGCACAAACCCGCCGACGACGTAGGCGTGCACGCCCAGCTCATCCGCCAATCGCCCGGCCACTTCCAAGAGGATGAAGGCCCTCGCCGGCAGGTGGCTCAGCATCGTGCCCCGGAGATTCCGCCGATGGTGCTCCGCCGCCGGCAGCAGGCCCTTGGCTCGGGCGCGGGCGGCCGCCAATACATCGTCATGCAGCGTGCGCAGAACATCCGTCCGAGTGATGACGCCGACGACCGTCGACCCGCTGAGAATCGGCACAAAGCGCTGGCTGCGCTCGATCATGCGCGCTTCCACGTCGCGAAAGGCCGTCTCCGGGGCCGCCGTATAGAAGTCGGTCGACATGTACTCGTGCACGGGAACCTTGCCCAACTTGTGAAAGAGCGCCTTCTGGATGAGTTCGCGCGTGACCACGCCCAAATACCGATCACGGGCGTCCACCACCGGCATCGCGTTCACCCCGTAGGTCGTCATGCTCCGTTCGGCTTCGGACAGCGCGGCCTCGGCCCCGATCGATTTCACCGGCTTCGTCATCACGTCGCTCGCCACCACCGTCGGCCGGCGGCGCTCCGTCAGCCACTGGGTCAACCGCTCGCGCACCTCGACCAGCGTCTGCCCTTTCACCGCCGCGGAGGCCGCCACGTCATGGCCGCCTCCGCCGAATTGCCGCATCAACTCGCCCATATCGAATTCCGGCCGCCGGCTCCGCCCGATGATCTCGACCTTATCCTCCATGGTCATGGCGGCCACGACGACGTCCAGCCCCTGCATCTCGGCCAGCTTGTGCACCACTTCGGCCAGGTCGCCTTTGTAGCGGTCGTACCCGCTTGAGGCGATCAACACCTTTCGCCCATCGATATAGTAGATGTCCCCCGACTGGATCAGCTCGTTCAGCAGCACGATTTGGTCGGGATCGAGAGGATGGCGAAGCGTATCCGTCACCACGCGCAGATCGGCGCCCGCCGCCAGCACGACAGCCGCGGCTTGCAGATCGCGCGGCGTCGTCGAGACGAAGGCGAGAGACCCGGTCTCTTCATAGAGTCCCAGGGCCAGGATGGTCGCCTCGAACGGGGTGATCGCGAGGTGCTGGGCCTGGAGCCGCTCGACAAGAATGGTGGTGGTCGCCCCGACCGGCTCAACGGCATAGACGGCCGGACGCAATCGAACCGGGACCTCTTCGGGGGCCGCCGCGGCCATGACCGGATGATGGTCATAGATGTGGAGTGCCACCTCCGGCCGCTTCCAGAAGTCGGCCAAGGTGCCCAGCCGTTCAGGCTCCTGCGTATCCACGAGGATGAGCCGCGTCACCGCCGCGCGATCCAGCGCAGCCTGCGCGACCAACCCCAGATCGTGCACGGCCAGGAAACTCCGCACCGCCTCCTGCGCCCCGCCCGACAGAACCAGCATGGCGTCGGGATAGAGCTTCTTCGCCGCCACCATCGACGCGAGCCCGTCGAAATCCGCGTTCACATGGGTCGTGATGAGGTCCACGGGCGCATTGTAGCAAGTTGATCGTCAACCGTTAAGCTGACCGGCTCCGTTTACGAAATCAGCCGTTCTTCGTCTAACCCTCTCGAAAGGCCTTTCGTCGCTGTGTACCTTTCATCCACAAGGAGGATGTATGCGTGTATCTGGATTGGGATTGTCACTCTTGGCGGGCGCGGTCGCCCTCATGGCGGCTTCAGCCGACCTGTCTCAAGCCGGCAGCGGACCCGGCGGGGGCGGAGAACTCCGGGCCAAGACTCGCCTGGCCGGCGCGGCCATCGGCGGCGTGGTGCCGTCCGGCCATGCCGACTATCGGGAACGCGGCAACAGCCGCCGCCTGAACGTAGAGGTCGAGGACGTGAAGCTGGCCGTGGGCAGCCTCGACGTGTTCGTCAACGCCGACCGGGTCGGCGCCATCGTTCTGGCGCCGTGCGTGCCGGGGTCGCCGCTGCTCTGCGGCGAATTGGAACTCAACACCAATGACGGTGAAGTCGTTCCCGATCTGGCTGGGAATGAGACGGTGACCGTCAAGAACGGCGCCGCCTCCATCCTGGCCGGCGCGCTGTAGGACTCCCGCCATCCGGAAGCCGCTGGAACACCCGTTCCAGCGGCTGTTCCTTTCTGGCGATCGTTCATTTACGTTTCTGACGTTCCCCCGTCTAACCACACAGAAGCGCTTCTGACAACCAACCACGCGGCACTCACAACAAGGAGGATGTCATGAACAGAAATTCATTCACGTCAACACTCATCGTAGCCCTTGCCCTCGCGATCGGCGCCCCGGTCCTGGCGCAAGTCGTCGATACGCCCCGGCAGGAAGATCGCCGTGCGGATCGCCAGCAAGATCGCCAGGCCGATCGGCAGCAGGACCGGCAGGCCGATCGCCAGATGGACCGCCAAGCGGATCGCCAGCAGGATCGCCAAGCCGATCGGCAAGCTGATCGGCAAGCCGATCGGCAGGCCGATCGGCGCGCGGATCGCGGCGGGCGCGGTCGATAAGCGTCCATCCGAACTATCCGTACCCACCCCGCCGGTGAGCCGCGCACTCAAGCCAGGCTCACCGGCTTTGTATTCTCCAATCAGAAAGGAGCGAAGCCAATGAAGACCGGATGGTGGAGTTATGGTGCGGCTGCCGTGGCGGCACGCGCTGCGACGGAGTTGTCGCACCGATCGACAGCGCACCGAGGATTCAGTCGTCTGGAAGACACAGAGGAACGGACGAGGTCGCGCATGGCTGGACGAGCCGCGGCAGACACAACAACAGATTCGATCCCTACGCCTTCACCCGCCTTCGCAGGAAGCCACGGCTAGGAGGCCGTGGAGGACTGCGGAGCGGGTGTCCGCCGAAGCCTTGGCGAAGGCGGACATACTTCGGC
>CAYZTJ010000115.1:0-10797 GCA_964481215.1 uncultured Nitrospira sp.
GCGTGCGAGGCAATCCCTCCGAGACTGCGGGAATCCGATTCATCGTTCTCATCGGCGTGTTCATGCGATCCATCGCAGGGGCCTGCGATGGGTGCTCGGCGAAAGTTTCAACGCGCCGGCGAACCGCCGTCGCTCGTGACGGCGAGGCGCCGGAGTCTGTTCGTGTGTTCTCGATGGTAGGACGAGTTCGATCGTATGCTCGAAACCCTCAGCCAAAAGTTTGAATCCGTTCTCAAGCGGCTCCGCGGGCAGGGTGTGCTCACGGAGCAAAACATCGGCGAGGCCTTGAAAGAGGTCCGGATGGCGCTGCTGGAGGCGGACGTCAACTTCAAGGTCGTCAAGGACTTCATCGAGCGCGTGCGGGTCAAGGCCGTGGGGCACGACGTGCTGCAGAGCCTGACGCCGGGGCACCAGGTCGTCAAGATCGTCTGGGACGAGCTGCGGGAGTTGATGGGCCGCGAGCACGCGGGGATCAAGCTCGCGTCCATGCCGCCCACGGTCATCATGATGGTGGGCCTCCAGGGCGCGGGCAAGACGACGACCTGCGGCAAGCTGGCGCGATTGTTTAAGAAGCAAGGCCGTCGGGTCATGCTCATCGCCGCCGATCCGCGCCGCCCGGCCGCCGGCGATCAGTTGGCCAGCCTCGGCGCCTCGCTCGACGTGCCGGTTCATCGCGCGGATCAGCCGGCGGGTGGCGCCGGCGACGTCGCCGCGCGCTGCGCGGAGGGTGTCCGCCGGGCCGGCGAGCAGGGCTACGAGCTGGCCATCCTCGACACGGCCGGCCGATTGCACATCGACGACGAATTGATGGCGGAGCTGGTCCAGATCAAGAAGGCCGTGTCGCCCCACGACGTGCTGCTGGTGGCGGACGCCATGACGGGCCAGGATGCGGTCGCGAGTTCGGAACGATTCCATCAGGCGGTGGGCGTCACCGGGATCGTCCTCACCAAGGTGGAGGGCGATGCGCGCGGCGGCGCGGTCTTGTCGGTCCGGGCCACGATCGGCCAGCCGGTCAAGTTCCTCGGCGTGGGCGAAAAGCTGGATGCGCTGGAGCCCTTCCATCCGGATCGCATGGCCTCGCGGATCCTGGGGATGGGCGATGTCTTGTCGCTGATCGAAAAGGCGCAAGAGACCTATTCGCTCGAGGAAGCGCAGCAGCTGCAGCAGAAGCTCAGCTCACAGGCCTTTACCTTAGAAGATTTTCGCGACCAGTTGAAGCAGGTCAATCGCATGGGGTCGATGGAGCAGCTGCTCGGCATGCTGCCGGGCGGGCAGCGGCTCAAGGAACTGGCGGGCGGCGGCGTGCCGGAGCGCGAGATGAAGCGGGTGGTGGCCATCGTCGACTCGATGACCCAGCGGGAACGGCGCGACCATACGGTGATCAACGGCAGCCGGAAGAAGCGCATCGCCAAGGGGAGCGGCACGACGGTGCCGGAAGTCAATCGCTTGATCAAACAGTACCTCACGGCGCGCAAGATGATGAAAGCCTTTTCGGGAGGCGGCGGCAAGCGACGGCTCCTGGAGGCGTTGCGGAGTATGTAAAGAGGATAGTGAACAGTTATCAGTGATCAGTTGTCTGTACCGAGACCTGGTCAAGGCGTACACGCGTCTTTTTTGCTGATCACCGTTCACTGATAACTGCTCACTGAATACTGATCACTCTTCGGAAGGAGGCGGAACGTGGTTCGGATACGATTGACGAGAGCAGGGCGGCGGAATTTGCCGCTGTATCGAGTGGTGGCGGCGGACTCCCGCATGCCGCGCGACGGGCGATTTTTAGAGGTCGTGGGGACGCACGATCCCCGGAAGAATCCGCCGGTCACGCAGTTCAAGCAGGAGCGCGTACTGGAGTGGCTGCAGAAGGGTGCGCAGCCCTCCGTGACCGTGCGCACTCTGCTGAAGCGGGCGGGCTTGCTGAAGAAGTGACGTGCCGGCGCGCTGATGTCTTCAGCGCGCCGGCCGTGCGCGTGACCCCTCGGCCGGGCTCGGGGCAAGCATGGCGAGTGACGCAGGGCGGACCAGCGCGAGCGAAGACCTCGACGGTCTCGTTGTCATCGGTCGCATTCTGAAGCCGTTCGGCGTGCGAGGGGCCGTGCGCGTCGAGTCGCTGAGCGACGTGCCGGGGCGGTTCGAGTCTCTGGAGCAGGTGACCCTGTCGGCCTCCGGCGGGCGGAAACGGCAGGCTCGCGTGGTGGAGGTTCGGCGCGCGGGAACGCAGTATCTGGTGACGCTGGATGCCTTCTCGTCTCCGGAAGAGGCCGCAGTCTGGCGGGATGCCCTGCTCGCGATTCCGGACAGCGCGGCCCGGCCGCAGCGCGACGGGCAGTACTATGAGTTCATGTTGCGCGGCCTTGCGGTTCGAACGGAGGCCGGTGACGCGTTGGGCACGATCGAGGAAATCATCGAAACCCCGGCGAACCATGTGTTCGTGGTGCGGGATGGAACGCACGAACGGTTGGTGCCGGCCTTGAAACAGGTGGTGCTGGCGGTGGATACCGAGGCGCGCACGATGACGGTGCGTCTGCCCGGGGACGTGGTTGTGGAGCAGCCGGAGCGAACCCATGCGCTGTGAGATTCTCACCTTGTTTCCCGACCTGGTGCAGCCGGTCTTGGGGCAGAGCATGGTGAAGCGCGCGCAGGAGAAGGGGGCCCTTCGCGTCACCGTCCGCAACCTGCGAAACTTTACGCAGGATAAGCACCAGATGGCCGACGATGCGCCCTACGGGGGCGGGGCGGGCATGGTGATGAAGGCTGAGCCCTGTCTGCGCGCCGTCGACGCGCTGCAACAGGAATATGGAGCGGGGAGCCGGCTTCGCGTGATCCTGCCGTCTCCCCAGGGACGGCCCTTCTCCCAGGCGCTCGCCGAGGACTTGGCGCGGGATGAACGGCCGATCGTGTTTCTCTGCGGGCACTATGAAGGCATCGACGAACGGGTGCGGCTGGTCCTCGATCCGGAGGAGATGTCGATCGGCGACTATGTGCTGACAGGCGGCGAATTGCCGGCGCTGGTCATGATCGACGCGGCGATCCGCCTGCTCCCCGGCGTCCTGGGGGATCCGGAATCGGCGCAGGCCGACTCCTTCTCCAGCTCGCTGTTGGACTATCCGCATTACACGAGGCCGGCGGAGGTGCGCGGCCTGGCGGTGCCGGAGGTGCTGGTGTCCGGCCACCATGAGGCGGTGCGGCGCTGGCGGCGAAAGGAAGCGCTGCGAAATACCTATCTGAAACGGCCCGATCTCTTGCGGGATCGGGAGTGGAGCGAGGAAGATCGGCAACTGTTGAACGAAATCAGCCGCGAATCGCAGGGTGCGGCCGAATGTGAAGAGGAGGCCAGGTCATGAATCGGATGGAGCGGATCCGGCAGTCGCTGAAAAAGCCGGGCGTGCCCTCGTTTGAAATCGGGGACACGGTGCGGGTGCATGTGAAGGTGGTGGAGGGCGAGAAGGAGCGGATTCAGGTCTATGAAGGCACCGTGATCAGCCGCAAGGGCGGCGGGAACAGCGAGACCTTCACCGTGCGCAAGATCTCCTACGGCGTGGGAGTGGAGCGCATTTTCCCGGTCCATTCGCCCATCGTCGCCAAGGTGGATGTCGTGCGGCAGGGCCATGTCCGCCGCGCGAAACTCTACTACCTGCGGAACAAGAAGGGCAAGATGGCGCGCATCGGCGAGCGCGAATATTCCGCCGAAGGCAAGCAGGCGGAAGCCGCCGCGGCCGGCGCCAAAACGTCGTAATCGGTCCCGTCGACCAGCGTTCCCCGCCGTACGCTCGGGAACGAGGCGAGCAGGGTGAGCGCAACTCTCCGACCAAGGAGCAGCGGGCTGCGTGCAGCCGACTGAACTCTTCGAATCGGAAGCCCGACGGCGCGGCTATCGCCGGATCGCCGGCCTCGATGAAGCCGGGCGGGGTCCCTTGGCCGGGCCGGTCACGGCGGGGGCCGTCATTCTCCCCCGGGGCTTTGCGCTCCCCTCGCTCGACGATTCCAAACTGCTCGACGACGCGCTGCGGGAACGGCTCTACGATGAGATCATGGCCGGCGCCCTCGCCGTGGGCGTCGGGTTCGCCGAGCCCGACGAGATCGACCGGCTCAATATTCTGGAGGCCACCCGCTTGGCCATGACGCGGGCCCTGGCCTGTCTGTCTCTCACGCCCGAGTATCTGCTGCTCGACGCCCTCGTCATTCCCGGTCTTGCGGTTCCACAGCGTCCGATCATCAAAGGCGACGGGTTGTCCGTGTCTATCGCCGCGGCCTCCGTGATCGCCAAGGTGAGCCGGGATCGTGCCATGCGGGAGGCGCACGGGCGCTATCCGCACTATGGGTTCGACGTGCACAAGGGCTATCCGACCCCGGAGCATCTCCGGCTGCTGGCCCACCATGGGCCCTGCGCCATTCATCGACGGAGCTTTCGGCCGGTGGCCGAGGTCTGTACGGCGGTGAGCCGATGAGCGACGAGCGTAAAGCCTTCGGCCAGGAGGCGGAAGCCACAGCCGAGCGGTATTTGCGACGAAAGGGCTATCGGATCTTGGGACGCAACGTCCGCTTCGCGGGCGGTGAGTTGGATCTCGTCGCGGAAACAGGCGGGCGGGTGATCTTTGTCGAGGTGAAGGCCCGACGCAGCGAGGCGCACGGCGGGGCAGTGCATGCCGTGGATGCCAGAAAACAAGCGAAGCTGGCCCAACTGGCCGGGCAATTTCTGGCGCAGCGGCGCTGGAGCGACCGCCTCTGCCGCTTCGACGTGATTCTCTGCGGGAGCCAGGAGGGCGCCCCGGCGGTGCTCAGTCATCTTGAGAATGCGTTCGACGTGCCGGACGAGGGGCCTCGTGAGGCGTCAGGTGTGAGGGGTAGGGGGTGAGGGGCAAGGGGTAAGGGGACGGACGACGGCCCCCGAGAAAGCCCGTACCCGGCCGATGCTCTCCTCATCACATACGGATCACCGTTCACGCTCCGCGATGATTCAACTCTTCCACGTGTGGAAATTCTACGACCGGCGACCGGCCCTCTGCGACGTCTCGCTGGAGGTCGGCAAAGGGGAGTTCGTCCTGCTCATGGGGGCGAGCGGCGCCGGCAAGAGCACCTTGCTCAAGCTGCTCTTTCGTTCCGAGCTGCCCGACGAAGGGCAGGTGCTGATCCAGGAGCGGAACGTGGCGCGCCTCACGCAAGCCGATGTGCCGGGCCTGCGGCGGACCATGGGGCTGGTGTTTCAAGATTTTCGTCTGCTGCCGAAGAAATCGATCTATGACAATGTCGCGCTCCCCCTGCTGGTGCAGGGCAAGGGGGCCTTCGAGACGCGCCTCAAAGTGGTGGAGGCGCTGAATGCCGTCGGGTTGAGCGACAAGCGCGATTGCCGGCCCACCATGCTGTCGGCCGGCGAGCAACAGCGGGCCTGCATCGCCCGGGCCATTGTGAACAGTCCGGTGCTGCTCATCGCCGACGAGCCGACCGGCAACTTGGACCCGGCGCTGGCGGGCGACATCCTGGACGTGTTCAAGACGATCAATGCGCGGGGCACGACGGTGGTGCTGGCGACTCACGATCCGCTGGTTCGGGCCCGGCTCTCCTGTCGGGTCGTGACGCTCAGTCAGGGGAAGATCGACACCGACGAAGGCGGAGCGCGATGAACCGCGTGCGCTATTTCTGGCAGGAAGCGATCGGGAATATCCGGATGAACCGGACGACCACGATCCTAGCCACGGGCACCACCGCGTTCACCTTGGCCTGCTTCGGCGTCTTCTTGCTGCTGTATCTCAATCTCAAGGCGATGGTCGGCTCGCTGCAAGACGACGTGAAGGCCATCGTCTATCTGCAGGAAAGCGTCACGACGCAAGGGGTGCAGGAGCTGGAGCAGCGGCTTCGGGCGGATCGCGAGGTGGCGGGCGTGGCCTATGTGTCCAAGGAAAGGGCGCTGACCGAGTTCATGCGCGCCTTTCCCTCCGACCACGATCTCATCCGGGGGCTGGGAGAAAACCCCCTGCCGGCCTCCTTCGAAGTGACGCTCGCGCCGGAGTATCGATCGTCGGAGGCCGTGAGCCGCTGGGCGGAGCGAGTCCGTCTCGCGCCCGGGGTGATGCAGGTGCAGTATCAGCGCGAGTGGATCGACAATCTCACGCGGCTCCTGCGCTATCTGGAGTTGGTGGCGCTGGCGATCGGCCTCATCCTCGCGGCGGCCTCCATCACGATCATGGCCAACACGATTCGGCTGACTCTCTTGGCGCGCGAAGGGGAATTGGACATTTTGCAACTGGTCGGGGCCACCTCCGCCTTCGTAAAGATTCCCTACATGCTGGAAGGGGCGCTGCTGGGCCTCTTGGGCGCGGCGCTCTCGCTGGCCCTCCTCAAGGGCGGGTTCGAATTTCTGAAGCTCCGGCTGGCCGCCTCCGGACCGATCTTGGGCCTGGGCCAGACCATCAGTTTCTTCCCCAGCAAGGTCTCGCTCATGCTGGTCGGGGCGGGGCTGCTCGTGGGCTGCACCGGCAGTCTGCTCTCCTTGATCGGCTTCCGGAGGATCAAGTCGTGACGGGGCTCCGGGCCGGGCTCTCGGCGCTGATCCTGCTCCTGCTCGTGCAGGCCGACATGGGATGGGCGAAGAAGCATCGGCCGGACCAGTCGAATCAGACCATCGAGCGCGAACGGCAGACACTGGAAAAGCTGAAGAAAGAAATTCGAGAAAAGTCGCAGCGATCGAAAGAGGCGGCGAAGCAAAAGGAGTCGGTGCTCCAGGTGATCCATGACTTGGACAGTCGCCTGCACCGCAGCCGGGCGGACTATGCCGTGATCGTGCAGAACCTCAAGAAAAAGGACCAGGCCCTCACGGAGATCGCGGGCGGGTTGGCGACGCTTCAGTCGCGCATTCGAGAGCGGCGCGGGTCCATTCTGGCTCGGGTGCGTGTACAATACATGGAAGGGCGGCACGGGACGATGCGGGCGCTCCTCTCGTCCGGCAGCTATCCCGAGTTTCAACGACGGGCCCAGTACCTCTCCACCGCGTCGAAGCGCGAGTATGACTTGATGGAGGGCTATCGGGCCGATGTGGCGTCCTTGCAAACCGCCGAGGAGCACTTGGCCGCCGCCCGTGCGGATATGCTGACCTTGAAGGGCCAGACCGAGCGGCAATTGGCCGAGATCAAGGGGTTGAAACAGGACAAGCGGGTGGTCCTGGCGAAGATCGTCCGCGAGAAGGAGTTCTACGACCGGACCCTCGACGAGCTGCAGCGGTCGGCGAGCCGAGTCGACGCCCTGCTCAAGGAGATGGAGGAGCGCAAGCGCGTGGCGGCGGCGCGACCTCGGCGGGAGCCGCGAGCCCTGGCGCCGACGAAAGGGATTTTCCAGTGGCCTGCGGACGGAGAAGTGGTATCCTATTTTGGACGGCACCGCCACCCGACCTTCGATACCTACGTCCAGCACAAGGGGATCGAGATCAGGACGGCGGAGGGCTCTTCGATTCGCGCCGTGGCCGACGGCACCGTGGAATACGCCGACTGGCTCAAGGGCTATGGGCTGGTCCTCATCGTGGATCATCCGAACGGGTTCTTTTCGCTCTACGCGCACGCCTCCAAGCTCCTGGTGAAAGTGGGCGAGCGCGTGCGGGCGGGACACATCATCGGAGAGGCCGGCGACACCGGCATGACCGGCGACAGCACGCTGTATTTTGAACTCAGGGACGGCGCCGAGGCCGTCGATCCCCTGGCCTGGTTGGCCAGGCGGGGATGACAGGGCGGACTCGGCGGCAGGAAAGGAACGGTTATGGACGAGCAGAAGCCTCGACGTTGGTGGGTGATGGGACCGGTCATGGTGGCCGTCTTGGTGACCGGCATCCTGATCGGCAAGGGCTGGGAGCGGACCGGCCATGCCACCGAGACCTATGACGAGCTCCGCACCTTCTCGGAAGTCCTCACCCAGATTCAGAAGCACTACGTCGAAGAAGCCAAACTCAAGGAATTGGTCCAGGGCGCGATCCGCGGCATGCTCTCGACCTTGGATCCGCACTCCGCCTACATGACGCCGGAGATGTACAAGGAGATCCAGGTCGAGACCAAGGGCGAGTTCGGCGGCGTGGGGATTCAGATCGGCATCAAGGACAATCGGCTGGCGGTCATCGCGCCCATCGAAGGCACGCCGGCGCACAAGGCGGGCGTCAAGGCCGGCGATTTCATCGTCAAGGTGAACGAAGATTCGACGAAGGATCTCACGCTCATGGAAGCGGTGCAGCGCATGCGCGGCCCGCGCGGCACCAAGGTGGTGCTCACCATCCAGCGGGAGGGGACGCCCGATCCGCTGGTCTTCACCCTCGTGCGCGACACCATCAAGATCGAGAGCGTGAAGAGCAAGCTGATCGAGGGCACTATCGCCTATGTGCGCCTCACGCAGTTTCAGGAGCAGAGCGGGAAGGATCTGGCGAAGGCGCTCAAGCAACTGCGGGAGCAGAAGGCGCAGTCGACGATTCTCGACCTGCGGAACAATCCGGGCGGCCTGCTGACGACGGCGGTGGAAGTGTCGGAGCAATTCGTCGGCGCCGGCAAGCTGATCGTCTACGTGAAGAGCCGGGATGGGCGCAAGGACGAATACGTCTCACGCGTGAAGGATCAGCCGGAAGACTATCCGATGATCGTCCTGGTCAACGAAGGGTCGGCGAGCGCGTCGGAGATCGTCGCGGGGGCGCTCCAGGATTGGGGGCGCGCGGTCATCGTGGGCAATCAGACCTTCGGCAAGGGCTCCGTGCAGACGATCCTGCCGCTGCAAGACGGCTCGGGTCTCAGGCTCACCACGGCCAAGTACTACACGCCCAAGGGGCGGTCGATTCAGTCGACGGGCATCACGCCGGATATTCTGATCAAAGCCAAGGCCGCGCAGCCGGTGAAGCCGGCCGAGAAGGATGCGGAGGGAAAACCTCACAAGAACTCGGAGGGCGGCGCCCCGCCGGCCAAGCCGGGCGATGAGGGAGCCTCGAAGGCGCCGGGCGCGCCCGGCGCCGAAGGGGCGGAGACCAGCGAAGACGATCCGCAACTTCAAAAGGCTATTGAGCTGCTGAAGACCTGGAAGATATTCAAGGAGCTGCGGCCGGTGTAGGCAGGGACTGGCTCACGCCGCAGCCATGCGAAGGCGGGTGTCTGGCTTCTGGTCTTGCGCAATTTACGCAAGGGCGGAAAAGGGCGGAAGATGCTGCTCAGGCGAGATGTGTTAGCCAGGCTGCCTGGCCTTCGCTCAAGGCCAGAGGTGTTTTGGTCCGCCGTAAGCCTCGTCTCCGCTTTGTTGCGGAACTCGGTCCGTTCCTCTCATGGGGGAACGGACCTTCGAGCAGTCCTCACAACCCGCCCTCGCTGACGCGCCGGCGGGTCGCTTTGTCTCGGCAACGGCGGATCACAAAACGCCTCTGATGCCCGCTCCAGCCAGACAGCCGGCTTGTGAAATGCGTGGGAACCCACCTCCACGCGCATCCGTTCCAGCCGAGCCGAGAAAGGCCCATTCGGTCGATCTCCATTTGGTTGCACTTCCCTCAATGTTTCAGTAAAGTCGGCCCGTGCTTGACCGTCTGCGTGCGCTCATCAAGGCTGGCCGGTATCGGGTAACGCTGCATGCGGAGCAGGAGCGCGACGCGGACGCCATCACGATCGCAGAGATCGAGCAGGCGTTTTCCGGTCGAGCCTGCGAAATGATCGAGGATTATCCGGAGACCCGCGCGGGCATTCAGTTTTGGCACTTGGATTCACGAAGACCAATGAGCCATTGCACGCCGTGTGGTCGATCCATGAGAATACGGCCATCCTTGTGACGGTGTATCGGCCCAATCCAAGACTGTGGGTCGACTGGCGAGAACGAAAAGGAAGGCGATCATGAAATCCTGCCCGTTTTGCAAGGCGCCGTTGAAGCGAAAGACCATCGAACATATCCACCGATGGGGCGGTCACCTCTACCTCTTCAAGAACGTCCGTGCCGAGGTCTGCAGCCAGTGTGGAGAAACCTTTCTGAGGCCGACCGTCTTGCGATTGATGGATCAATGCACAGCCAAAGGGACGGTGGGGAAGAAGCGCATCAGCATCCCCGTCATCAACCTGCCGGCGAAAGTTAGTGCGTAATAGGATGCGGCTGACGAACGGCGCGCGCGTTCGGTGACCGGATGATGCGGTGATCCCTCTCGGCTGTCCGTGGTCGTACTGTTGGCCGCTCGCCTCATCGGCCATCGGAATGGCGAGCGGCACCTTGATCTGCTCTTCAATGCTCCTGACCCGCCATCCGGCACACCTCCACGCGCATCCGTTCCAGCCGAGATACTGGCGCCCTGATCGCGAGGGGAGAAGCTGTCTTGCCAATTGCTGACTCGGGCGATCCCAGTGAGACGGTCCTTCAGTGGGAGTGCAGGATCGGAATGGGGATAACGGGGACTGTCTGTTTGGGCTGTTTGGGGGAAAATGTTGCAGCAGGCATCACACAATCCGATGTAGTATGGGACGATGTTGACGCTGATCCACAAAGAATGCGGGGGGCCGGCGGTGGAGACCGACACGTCGGTCGGTGAGATCTGCGCGCTGCCGGTCGACCGCTTTCCCTTCTCCTGCTTTACCTGCCTGGAAGACATCCTCGACGAGTCGGAAGTCCGACTGACGGAAGACCTTGGAATTTAGCAGGCTGCGGACAAGCGATAATGGCACCGCGCAATCGTCACAGGCATCGAGATCGCGGGTGAAAACCAGTTGCCACGCAGGATGCTCAAAAAGGCCGTCGCACCAGCCAGGCGGGTACCCGGGCCACAGCAAGCATGTACACGCTGAACGATGAACGCGGAACGGCGAGCGGGGAAGGCAG
>CAYZTJ010000116.1:0-9298 GCA_964481215.1 uncultured Nitrospira sp.
GGATCGTGACGATCGAAGACGCGGCGGAGTTGCAGCTGCGTCAAGAACATGTCGTGCGACTGGAGACCAGGCCCGCCAATGTGGAAGGAGTGGGAGCCGTCGTCCAGCGCGATCTGGTCAAGAATGCCCTGCGGATGCGCCCCGACAGGATCATCATCGGTGAGGTGAGGGGCGCGGAAGCGCTGGACATGCTGCAAGCGATGAATACGGGACACGATGGGTCGTTGGCGACGATCCATGCGAACACCCCGCGAGATGCCTTGACCCGCGTTGAAACGATGGTCGCGATGGCCGGGCTGAATCTGCCGAGCAAGGCCCTGCGCGCGTATTGCACGTCAGCCCTCAACTTGATCGTGCAGTTGACGCGGCTGCAGGACGGCAGTCGGAAGGTCACCAGCATTCAAGAGATTACCGGAATGGAAGGGGAGGTCGTGACGCTCCAGGAACTGTTCGCCTTCGAGCAGACAGGGCTGCATCCGAACGGGAGGGTCAGGGGCCGATTTCGATCGACGGGCGTGCGCCCGAAGTTCGTCGAGCGGCTGCAATCGAGAGGCATCGCCGTCTCGGCAGATCTCTTTGATCCGACGAAGGTGTACGAGTGCTAGAGACCGCGGTGATCGCGCTGGCGACGTTTGCGTGCATGCTCCTGATCGCCCAAGGGGCGTATGCGGCGTTATTCAAGACGTCCCGCAAGGAGCTGGATCGCTTGAAAGCCCGATTACAAGTCTGGCCGATGGCGCAGGGCGATCCAGCCAGAACCGACATTGTTCGAAGGACGCTGATCAGCGATATTCCCTGGGTGAACGCATGGCTTCCACGTCTGTTCAATCTGGACCCCTTTACTCGACTTCACCGGCAAGCCAAGAGCCGCATCCCGTTGGGAACCTTCCTGTTGCTCTCCCCCGCCCTTGCGGCAATGGGCTTCCTCGGATGCCAGGTTTTTCGCCTGGGGCTCGTGTTGCCATTGGGATTCGCCGCGCTCGGCGCCGCGCTGCCATTCGGCTATCTCTATCAACAGAAACGAACACGGATGGCTGCGTTTCAACGCCAGCTTCCGGAGGCTCTGGATTTGATCGGCCGGGCCCTGCGCGCTGGTCATGCGTTTTTCGTCGGGATGAAGATGGTGGGGGATGAATTCGGAGAACCGATCGGGCCCGAATTCGCGTCGGCCTCGGAAGAGATCGCCATGGGCGTCGCCGTTCCCCAGGCGTTAAAGAATCTCGCGGAGCGGGTGGAGAGTCTCGACATGAAGTTCTTCGTGATCGCCGTCAACATCCAACGCGAAACCGGGGGCAACCTGGCCGAAATCATCGATTCTCTCAGCCGGGTGATTCGCGCCAGATTCCAGCTGGATGCCAAGGTGAATGCGCTGGCGGCTGAAGGTAAACTCTCGGCCTATGTGCTTTTCGGTCTGCCACTTGCCATGGGAATTCTGCTCCACCTCATCAACCCGGAGTACCTGCAGCCGCTCTTGACCGATCCGCTCGGCCACAAGCTGTTGATCATGGCGGGCGCTATGATGACGATCGGCGCCGTAATTATGAAACGAATGGTGATGATTCGGCCCTGAGCCGGTCGGAGTCATTCAGTCAGATGGATATTGTCTCGATGATTGTCCTCTCGGTGTTTCTGGCGACCCTTCTCGCCAGTTATGGACTCTACGCCCACCTTGCAGCCCGGCAAGCAGTCGCTGATTGGAGACGCAGAATCGAGGACGCGACCGCCACTCCGGCGGCCCAGCCAGGCTGGGGGCCTGTGACTGGACTCTGGCCAGCCAGACTGCAGGTGATGCTGGAATGGTTCGGCCGAGCCAACAAACCGAAGAACATGGCGGAGGTCTCGACCCTGAAACAAAGTCTGATCGCGGCGGGATATCGGCAGTCTCAAGCCCCGACGCTCTTCCTCGGCGCCCAGCTGTTTCTCGCGGTTGCGGGGATCGCGCTCCTCAGCCTTTCCTTCCCGACTGTCCTGGGGGCGTCACGAGATGGAATGACCATGCTGGAGTTGTACGTCGGTGCGGCTGCGGCCGGCTTTTATGGCCCCAAACTGTGGTTGAGAATGGTTGTGAATCGGCGGAAGCAAGCCATCTTGTCGGGGTTTCCCGATGCGCTCGATCTGATGGTGGTGTGTATGGAGGCGGGGCTTGGTCTCGACATGACGATTAGCCGGGTCGGCGAGGAAATCAAATTCGCTCACCGGGCGCTCGGTGAAGAATTTCAGCTCATGGCGTTGGAGTTGAGGACTGGCGTGCCGCGATCCGAAGCGTTGCGCAACCTGAGCCGTCGGGTTCAATTGGAGGATGTCAATAGCTTGGTCGCCTTGCTGATCCAATCGGATCGATTTGGCACGAGCGTGGGACAAGCGCTTCGCGTGCACTCCGAATCCATGAAGGTCACACGGAGCCTCAAGGCCGAAAAACTCGCGGCGGAATTGCCGGTCAAAATGCTCTTCCCCTTGCTCCTGTTCATTTTTCCCTGCCTGTTCATCGTCATCATCGGTCCCGCCGCCATCAGTATGATGCGCACGTTGCTCCCCGCCTTGGGACAGTAATGGAGCGATGGCTCGACGAGGTGCGGGCACGGGCTCTGCCGGGCGGAGGCTTTGCCGATCGGCGAGGCGGTCGCTATCGTCCCGATGCGACGGCCTGGGCGATCATCGCCCTCTCAGTCGGACGGCAGGGTGACGGCGGACTCCTGGACGAGGCAAGATTGCGGCTGGCGCAAGACCAGCTCGCAGACGGCCGCGTCAGCATCAGCCGGGATCACCCCGAGGTGATCTGGCCTACGTCGCTTGCCATCCTGGCCTGGCAGCGCGCCCCTGCGTGTCGGGCTCTGCTCTCCAAGGCCACCACATTCTTGGCCGGGGCCCACGGGCTCCATTGGAACCGACCGCCACGCGCGCCGATCGCCCATGACACGGCCATTCTTGGCTGGCCCTGGGTCAGCGGCGCACATTCCTGGGTCGAGCCAACGGGCCTTGCCATCACGGCCTTGCGGACAGCCGGGATGTCCGATCATCCACGCGTCCGTGAAGGGATACGCCTGCTTTTGGACCGTCAGTTGCCGAGCGGAGGGTGGAATTATGGGAACACCCTTGTGTTCAACCACGAGCAATGGCCTTGTCCGGAATGCACCGGGGTTGTGTTGCAGGCGCTCGTGGGGCTGGTGCCGCGTGCCCAGATTCAACGAAGCTTGGACTACCTGAGCAATCATATCGGACAACTCCGAACTCCGCTCAGCCTCGGCTGGAGTCTGTTGGGAGTCTCCTCCTGGGACGATTACCCGCGCGAGGCGGACGGATGGGTGAAGACCACACTTGAACGTGAGGCTCGGTATGGAGGGTACGATACCCCCGCACTGTGCCTTCTCCTCCGAGCGGGTTTGGCCCCAGGCGGTCTTGCCCGCCCGACGTGATGACGTTCGTTGGGGCGAGCGAGTCGACATCAAGGGATTATGGCCTACTCCTTTGGCCCATCGGGCTCGCCGACATGGACGCGACGGGAGATCCTTTCGGCGACCGCCGCGGGACTGCTTGCCGGGGCCGGGTGGCTCCTGTTGTCTCGGATGGTGAGACCCCGGCTTCATGCCAGCACCTTCATTGCCAAGGCCGGGCGATATGAGATGGATCTGGCGGATATTCTGTTGCGCGGATTTCGAGAATTGGGCGTGGGAGGAGACGAAATCACAGGAAAGCGCATTCTCCTCAAACCCAATCTCGTTGAAACGCGGGCGAACGCGCCGCACATCAATACCCACCCTCTCGTCGTGCGCGGGGCCGTCGAAGCCTTCCTTCGCCTTGGAGCCTCTCGGGTCTGGGTGGCGGAAGGGCCTGGCCATCGCCGGGATACCTTGGAGGTGCTGGAAGAATCGGGACTGGGCGCCGTGCTCCTTGAGGATAAGATCCCCTTCGTCGATCTGAACTATATGACGGGGTATTCGCTGACGAATGCCGGCGGAGTGAGTGGGCTCCGGACGATTGTGGTTCCGGCGATTCTTAGGGAAATCGATTGGATTGTCTCCGTGGCGAAACTCAAGACGCATCATTGGGCGGGCGTCACCCTCTCGATGAAGAATCTCTTCGGCGTCCTTCCGGGTCTCTATTATGGATGGCCGAAGAATATTCTGCATCAGGCGGGCATCGATGGGTGTATTGTCGATCTGACGGCGACCCTTCGTCCCCACTTTGCCATCGTGGATGGGATCGTCGGGATGGAGGGAGATGGCCCAATCATGGGAGAGCCCCGCGATGCGGGGGTACTGGTCATGGGGCGAAATCTTCCCGCCGTCGACGCGACCTGTGCGCGAGTCATGGGCATCGATCCCAGCCGAATCAAATCATTAGAGACGGCGAACCAATGGCTTGGACCGATAGCTGCCTCGGCGATAGAGCAGCGCGGTGAACCCATTGCGGCCGTCACAACGAACTTCTCTCTTCCGGAGGGTATCCCGGCGATGAGCGGGATCCGGCTCTAACCACGGCGGTCGAAGGTGTCCAGAATGAGGGACAAGCAGGCTGGAACGAGGCGGGTTCACAGGAGACCGATCAAGCTCGTGGAAGCGGTGAAGAAACGCCTGGGGCTCAAACCCCTGCCGGTCGAGGGCGGGTACTTCGCGGAATCGTACCGCTCGAAAGATGTGCTGGGCGCCGGGGCGATCGATCGAGGGCCGCGGGCGCTGAGCACCGCTATCTACTATCTGCTCACCCCTGATACCTGTTCTCGGTTGCATCGACTCGCGTCCGATGAAATCTACCATTTCTATCTTGGAGATCCCGTGGAGCTCCTCCAGCTCCTGCCGGACGGGACCGGACGCACCATTATTCTCGGCGCCGACATGGGGAGAGGGATGGTGGTGCAAGCGGTCGTGCCGCGCGGCGTTTGGCAGGGCTCCCGACTCAGGCGTGGCGGCAAATTCGCGCTGATGGGCACGACCATGGCGCCGGGCTTCGATCCGGCCGACTGCCAATTCGGCGACCGCGCCTTGCTCACACGGACCTATCGCCAGTGGCGCGCGCAGATCGCTCGGCTGACTGCCGAGTAAGGTACGGCTATCCCTCTGGTTGAGGCTGTCCTGCCGTCGAGTTGCGCCCGCCATTGAGCGAACGCGTCGAGCGCTCTATAATCGCTGCGATCCTGCCCGGCCTGTCCATTCAAGACGGCTCCACTCGCCGACAGCGCGGCAACCAGTGGAGCGCGCGATCGCAAGCATGGGGGAAACTGGCGGTGCGCCAACTCGTGAAGACTCCGCTCGTGGCCAGCGTGTTGGCCGGTGCCTTGATGGGAGCGGCCGCCATGCTCGTCCGAGGGACGGGGATTCTCCAACCGGTCGACCTCGCGCTCTATGACTGGCACCTTCGCCATCAGGATGCGCCAAAGGACGGATGGACGTCGCCCATCGTCCTAATCACCATCACGGAAGAGTACATCAAGCGCGCACAATGGCCGGTCAGCGACGTGGTACTGGCGCAGGCGCTCGACCGCATCCTTCAGGGATCGCCTCGCGCCATAGGGATCGACCTCTACCGGGACAAGGCGGAGCCTCCAGGCTATCAAGTACTACGAGATCTCGTCCGGCAAGATCCGAATCTGCTGGAGAACAATGCCTCGCCCGGGTATGAAGAACTCTCGGGCATCTTGAAGTCGCATCCCAATGTCATCGCGATCACCAAGCTCGGAGATACCGTCGCCTCTGGCGTCCCGCCGCCGGCGGCTCTGGCGGATACGGGGCAAGTCGGTTTCAACGACCAAGTCTTCGATCCCGGCGGTGTGATTCGGCGAGGTCTTCTCTTTCTCCACGATGAACAGGAACGGCCGATTCCTTCCTTTTCCCTCCTGCTCGCCCTGCTCTATCTCCAGGCTGAAGGCCAGTCGGCGCAATCGGATCCCTCGAATCCAGAGCATATACGTCTGGGGGGGACGACGGTGCGTCCGTTGCGGCCTCACGATGGCGGGTATGTGGGACTCGATACGGGTGGCTATCAATTCCTTCTCGACTATAGGCATGCCCGTGAATCCTATGCCTCGGTGCCCTTGGAGCACGTGCTCCAAGGGCGATTCGATCCGGCGAGCGTTCGGGACAAGATCGTCCTGTTCGGCACTGTTGGAGCCGCGAGCGCACAGGATTCGTTTCACACCCCATTGAATACCGGTTTGACAACCGGGTCACTGACGGCCGGGGTTGCGCTGCACGCGCAGATTGCCGATCAGCTGCTGCGGATGGCTCTGCTGGGGCAGGCGCCCGTGGTGGGGATCGAGCAGTGGCAAGAAAATATCTGGATCCTCGTCTGGGGAGTACAAGGCGGCCTCGTCGGACTCTTGATTCGCCGGCCTTGGCGCTTCGCCATCGCGTTGGGGCTCGGCGGCCTGATCTTGGTGACGGGCGCACACGGTGCGTTCAATGCTGGATGGTGGATTCCCCTCGCGCCGATCGGATTGGCCTGGCTGTCTGGGACCGGCCTGGTCACGGCCTATCTGTCCTATCAAGAACGCAAGCAACGGGCCGTGCTCATGCAGCTGTTTTCCCGCCACGTCTCAAAAGAAGTGGCGGAAAGCATTTGGCAACAGAGGGATCAGTTTCTGGAAAATGGCCGGCCTCGGTCCCAGACGTTGACGGCGACGGTGCTCTTTACCGACTTCAAAGGATTTACCGCCGTCTCGGAAAAGATGACGCCGCAGGCGCTCCTGGACTGGGTCAACATCTATCTGGACGCCATGGCCGGACTCGTCATGCGCTATGGAGGGGTGGTGGACGACTATGCCGGCGATGCGATCAAGGCCAACTTTGGTGTGCCGTTCCCCCGGACCTCCGAAGACGCCATCAGCCGGGATGCGGTGAATGCCGTCTCCTGTGCGCTGGCCATGGAACAAGCGATGCACCGGCTCAATGCGGAGCATGAAATCAAAGGGTTCCCCACCGTCGGGATGCGGATCGGGATTTACACGGGATCCGTCGTGGCGGGAAGCGTAGGGAGCACGGAACGGTTGAAGTACACGACGGTGGGGGACACGGTGAATACGGCTGCAAGGCTCGAAAGCCTGGATCGCGAGCTCGTGGCCGAAACGCCGGGGAAACGACCCTGCCGGATCCTGATCGGAGAACAGACCAAGAGACTCCTCGGGGATCGATATCGAATGGAGCCGTTCGGTGAGCTGGCGCTCAAGGGGAAGGCGGACAAGATCCCCGCGTTCCGGGTCCTCGGACCTTCAAACGTCAACGTGGCGGAATCTGAACCGCCGCTATCACCGAACCAAGTCGCCTGATCCAGACGACGAGCCGATCATGAGGCCATACCCCAGCGGTGAGTGGTTTGCGGTCCCGCTAGGGTTTTCCTGTCTGGCCAAGATCCCAGGCGGCTACCACGGGCATCCGCTCCTGCTTGAGAATCGCCGCGCGTTCCTGCCGGTACAGCTGATTGGCCGGGGCCCCGGCGATCAACTCTGCTAACGCGGTCAGGGCGTCATACCAGAGCCCAGCCTCGGCGAGGATGCGGGGCGCCTCCTCTTTGGGTGACTGTGTGAGGCCCGCTTGGACGGCGGCAGGCGCCGGCGCGTGCATGAGGAATCCGCCGGCGACGGCATCTTTCGTCCGATCCTGTTGGTCCGGCACAATCTGGACATACCACTGGTAGACGACTCTCGGCTGAAGCCGGATGCCGTACTCCTGAAGCCGGATTTCTTGGATGCCCGGCGCGCCGACCGGCTTGAGACGAGTTTCCAGAAACGGCTTGGCTTCCGTGCCGACCTGAACCACGAATTCGATCGGTAAGCTGGTCGGTTTGGACAGAAACCAGTAGAGCGACGGCTGATCGGTGGTTGAAAGCCCCGTGTGCGTCTCCGGGACGAGGGCCATGAGCGTCGGCAATTCGTCCTCCTGGCCGCGCGTGGCGGCGCCGACGCGTCCGCCGGGGTTTCTCGTCTTGGGCGGAACATAGGCTAAATTCGCCAGCGGGGCGGAAATGCGGGAACCGGCGGTGTTAGGCGGCGTGTCGGCCGCGTCGGCCAGGGGACAGATGTCACCCGAGAGCCATAAGGCGATCCCAAACACGGAAACGACGCGGAGCGTCAGAGCCACAACGTGAGGTGCAATCAAGCGGGTCATGTCGATCTCTCCCTTCCCGGCCTCTTCTCCTACTGGGTACAGATATGAAATCGTCAGGGCTCGAACTGTCCAGTCTTTGCGCAGCGTCGTCGCCTCGCTCATCTTGAAGCTTACAGCCAGTTGTTCAGCAAGAGGAATGGGGCCCAATAGGCCGGATGTTGATAGAGCGGGTCCTGCAACATTCGGAGTTGTGCCTGCTGAAGCGCCGACGCCTTCGAGGCGGACGGTTTCTGGAGCTCCGTGTAGAAATCCGACACGAGTTTCGAGGAGGCGGCGTCGTTGATAAACCAGAGTGTGGCCAGGGCGCTTCGCGCGCCCGCTTTAATGGCGATGCCGGCTAAACCCAAGGCGGCGCGATCGTCGCCCGCGGCCGTCTCGCAGGCGCTCAGCGTCAGCAACTCAAGCGGCTCATCCCGAAATCGGAAGTAGCCCACCACTTGACTCAGGCGCTCCATGTTCATGCGGTCGTCGAACGTCAGGATAAAGGTGTCCTGGACGCGCCCGCCGAACATACCGTGAGACGCCAAATGGACAATGCCGAATTGTTTCTCCCGCATCTCTTGCTCGAGTCGTTGGGTGCGGAATTGCTGATTCAGGATCGGGGCGGTCCCGTACAGACGCTCGATCGCCTGCAGCTCGATGCCGACGTTCGGCAGCGCGGGGAAACCCTGCACGCCGTCCGTCAATCCCGCCGTCAGCATTTTGAGTTGGCCGCGTTGCAGGGGCTGCGGGTCGGTCAGATTCAATCCCGGTGTTGTCGCGATGGCATAGCGGGCGATGAGGAATTCGTTCCCGTTGTGCAGCGCCGCAAGGGGAATGGTCCGCAGCGGACCGTCCGGGACGACGACCAGCGTATCAATCTGATAGGTCGCCAGGCTCGGCTCGAGAGGCCGGATGAGCCAGTCATAGAGCTGCGTGGCGTGGGGAAGGTATTCATGGGTCGTCCGCTTGCCCAATTTACGCCGAAAGTCGCGGATTTCCTCCGTCATCTGCTGCTGCGTGACCGGCACCGAGAAGCGCTTCAGCTCGTTAGGGAAGCTGACGAGCAGTTCCGTCCGATCCTTGAGCAGGATGGGGTAGATGACGACGGAGGTCTGGGACACCACATCCAGGCTCTTCGTGCGGGAGCGCAGCGCATCGACGCAGTTGTCTTGAAAGTAATCCCGGAGCTCCGCGGCCTTGAGCGCTTCCACCACGTCCCG
>CAYZTJ010000116.1:9398-10701 GCA_964481215.1 uncultured Nitrospira sp.
AGGCGTCCTGTTTGCCATTGCCACCGATAGAGCGACTCCGGGGCCTCGATTTGTTGGGCGGCCCCGACGGCCTTCCGGGTGAGCCATAAGGCCTCCTCATGCCGCCCGCCGGTCTCATAGAGATGACCCTGGTGACCAACGGCATAGGAGAGGGCGCGGCGATCTCCCAGCGACTCGGCGATCTTGGCTGCCTGAGCCAGGGCCGTGTTGGCGCGTAACAGGGGAGCAGGACCGAGCGCCGGCGCTGCGTCGGAGAGCTCTGCGGAAGCGAGCCCCAAGGCGATCAGACCATAGGCCTTGTCGTGGGAATCAGTAGCTTGTGACCAGGCCGCGAGCGCCTTCTCCTGCCAGGCCTGGCTCTCGTCGAATCGTCCAAGCATGAGGAGCGCGCGGGCCGCGTTCACGGCGGCATGCGCCCGCAAATCTGGAACCGGCTCGGCCTCGGCGGCCTCCCAGGCGGCGAGAAAGCTGCGCAACGCCTCCGCCGGTTGCCGCTGGGTCATGCGGACCAGGCCCAGGTTGTTCTGAATGCCGGCAAGCTGCGCGCGATCGCCGCTCTCCTTGGCCTGACGCAAGGCGGCTTCGAGCGAATCGCTGGCGGCATCGACCCGACCGGCTGAGGCATAAACTTGCCCCAGCATCGCCAAAGTCTTCATACGACGGGGAGGGTCGGTCTCGCCTTGGACGAGCGCCAGCGCGATTTCCAGGGACTGCACCGCGCGTCCATAGTACCCGAGGGCCTCATAGGCGTGGGCGGTGGCGACGAGCGCGTCGTTCTGTTCGAGCGGGCGGGCCGTGCGTTCCGCGACCTGGGCGGCCTCTGTGAGGTGGAGGGCCGCCTGTTCAAAGGCGCCGGCTTGGAGGTGCTGGAAGCCGCGGTCTAGCAAGGCCTGGTAGTCGGCGTCGGGTGCTTGAGCGTGGAGTGAACCAGGGAGGACGCATGTCAGGAGACCGCACAGCGCAAGGCGTCGAGCGCATGTCCTTAGAAAATGACTGGACATGGTGTTACCTTCCTTTCGATGAAACCAGGACAGTAGCAGGAGTTGATGAGCCATCGGGCTCGCAGGATGTTCAAAAATATCATAGGTCACCCGCCCACCTAGGCACGCCAAGGCCCGCCTTTCCACCGGCGCGGACGCAGCTTCTTCCGTTCATCGTTCAGCACTCATCGTTCGGCGTTTCCCTGCTGGAGGACGTTTTTAACGCCCTGCTAGAACGCCTGCACCACCACCTGAAAGTGCAGCCCATGATCCTGTAAGTTTCCTTTCGGGTGGTCCACATGATTGAGCGGGACGCCCCAGTA
>CAYZTJ010000117.1:0-7454 GCA_964481215.1 uncultured Nitrospira sp.
GTCGCAGCGGCGTATCGGCGGTTGCAGTAGAAGCGTTCATGAATAATGTGGGCTAGTCACCTCTGACGCTCCGTTCGAGCGCTTCCCCATCCATGGGATTGTCCCACTCAGTCGATGACGCCTTACAGTCGGCCATCGACCGAGGCGTCTGTCCCGGCGCCGTCTTGCTGGTGCGGCGCCGCGGGCGGATTCTCCACCATCGGGCTTATGGCCGGGCCTCGCTCATCCCCACGGCCAGACCGGCCACCCTGGATACCATCTACGATCTGGCATCGTTGACCAAACCGCTGGCGACCGGCACCGCCCTGCTCTGCCTCGTGGCGGATGGCCGCGCGCGGCTGGACGAGGCCGTCGAGGTTTATCTCCCTGCTCTGAAGGGAACCCCTGCCGGGTCGGTGTCGCTCTTTCATCTCTTGACCCATAGCGCCGGCTTACCCTGGTGGCGTCCGTTCTACGAGCAGATCGGGGAGCGGGATCGGGTGCAGTCGGGATTTCTTGGAAGTGAGAAGGCGAAGACGCTGGTCCTGGAGGCTATCGGGCGCGAGGCGCTGGAGTCGGCGCCGGGAACCAAGAGCGTCTACAGCGATCTCGGTTTCATCTTGCTCGGCTTCATCGTGGAACGGCTGACCGGTCAGGCGCCGCCGGCCTATTGCCGGGATCGGGTCTACCGTGCAGTCGAAGCCGAGCCCCTCTTCTACTTCGGGAGGGATGGCATGCCCTCGTGGGGCACGGTGTCGCCGGACTTCGTGGCCCCGACGGAGCAGGATCCGTGGCGAGGCCGGATGCTCTGCGGCGAAGTGCATGACGAGAACGCGTACGCGCTGGGAGGCATCGCCGGCCATAGCGGCCTCTTCGGCACGGCTCAGGCCGTGGCAGCGGTGTCAGGCGCGTGGCTCAATGCCTACCAGGGCCGCCCGAGTCCGCTCTCGTCCGAGTGGGTCCGCCGATTCGTGGCAAGGCAGGATGAGATTTCCGGAACGAGCTGGGCGCTGGGCTGGGACACGCCGTCATCGCCCTCGTCCTCAGGAACAAGGTTCTCCCCGAAGTCCTTCGGACACTTGGGATTCACCGGGACGTCGCTGTGGGTCGATCCCGAACGCGAGCTCGAAGTGGTGCTCCTAACGAACCGCGTCCATCCGAGCCGAGAGAATCAGGCGATTCGGCGATTACGCCCGGCGATTCATGACCTGATCGTCGAGAGCGTAGCCGCTTGAGGAGATCGACGGTCGGAATGCGATGGGGACGAGTGGAAATAGGTAAGGTTGGTCAGTCCGCGTAATCCACCCAGGTTTCTTTTTCCGCCAGGTAGCGCTTGCCCTTGAAGTTGACCCTGGTGCGCAGCTGACGAAACCCGAAGTCCTTGAGCTTGGCGACCACATTCCCTACCGCCGCCGGGACCGTGGGGGCGGCCTGCCCTTCGACGGTCAACGATTCATACATCACGCGGCCGGCATAGCCCTGGGCCGTGCGGTTGACCATGATCGCGCGGTTGAAGTAGCGATCACTCGGATCGGTGCCCTCGATCTGATGTCGCTCGACTAAGCCTTCTTTCTTGAGGGAGAGCGGTAGTGAACTCATCGGACTCCTGATGCGAAGAAGCGGACTGACAAGCTCGCGGCGGGATTATACGGGGATGGCCGTGAAGTTGACAAGCTCTCTCACGCTTCACCTATAATGGCCACCCCGCCGTATGAATCTCCCCAATAGCCTCACACTGCTTCGCATCCTGCTGATCCCGGTGTTTGTGGGATTGCTCCTGGAGGGACAGCATCACTACGCCTTGGGCGTCATCATCGTGGCCGGGATCACGGACGGCCTGGATGGAACGATCGCCCGCATGGCGAATCAGCGGACCAAGCTCGGTTCCTACCTCGACCCCCTGGCCGACAAACTGCTGCTGACCGCCAGCTTCGCCACGCTGGCCATGATCCACCTCGTCCCCATGTGGGTGGCGATCCTGGTGGTGAGTCGGGATCTCATCCTCCTTCTCGGCACGCTCCTGGCGCAATTGACGGAGATGCGGCTGGATATCAGCCCGACCGTCTGGGGCAAGGCGACCACCTTGTTCCAGCTTGCCTACATCATCCTGCTGCTCGTCCTGCTCTCGGCTCAGATGGATCTTCGCCTGCTGGAGCCGGTCCTCTATCCGATGGCGGGACTCACCCTCATTTCCGGGCTCCATTATCTCTATCGGGGCATCACACAGACCAACCCATCCGGGGCCTAGTTTCCGCCAATTTTTGTCCTTCCAACATGGCCAGAAACCAGGCTTTCTCACATGACGAATAACATTGACAACCCCCAGGGTGTCTCGTAGACTTTTTTTGTCACCTCCCGCCTAACTCCTTGAACAACTAAGGGAAGTTCTCAAATCGCCTGAAGCTCGGCGTTCCTCGATTTTTGGGGGAATCCGCGCTGAATCGCGCGTGCTTCGGGACCAGCTATTTTTTTAGGGTGGGAGGCTCGGAGAATACCTCATGGCTACCTACGAATATGTCGCCCGGACCGGGCAAGGAGTGGTGAAAAAGGGCGAACTTGGCGCCAAGACCCGCAACGAGGCGATGGAGCAGCTGAAGAAGCAGCGGCTCACCATCACCAGCCTGAAAGAAAAGGCCGCGGGGCCGGCCTGGTGGGACATCGCGCTGGGGAGCCGGGTCAGCGATAAGGACATCGTGGTCTTCACCCGGCAGTTCGGCACGATGATCAATGCCGGGCTTCCGCTGATTCAGTGCCTGGAGATCCTCTCAACCCAGTCCGAAAACAAGCACTTCGGCAAGACGGTCGGGGAAGTGCGGTTCGATGTCGAATCCGGGACCACGCTGGCCGACGGGCTCCGCAAGCATCCCAAAGTCTTCGACGAACTCTACGTCAACATGGTGCAGGCAGGAGAAGCCAGCGGTCAGCTGGACACCATCCTCTCGCGTCTGGCCAAGCACATCGAAAAGGCGATGAAACTGAAGAATCAGATCAAGGGCGCCATGATCTACCCCGCGGCGATCGTCGCCGTGGCGGTCGTCGTGATCTCGGTGTTGATGATCTGGGTCATTCCCGTGTTCGCCCGCATGTTCGCGGAAATGTCGGGCGGCAAGGCCGGCCTGCCCGGCCCCACGCAGATGGTCATCGACCTCAGCAACTTCATGCAGGCCAATGTCGTCTACATGGGGATCGCGGCGCTGGCGGCGGCCTACGCCACCAAGCGTTACTACGCCACCGAAAAGGGGCGACTGAATCTCGACAAGTTCATGCTCAAGACGCCGGTCTTCGGGGATCTCTTGCGGAAGGCCGCCGTGGCCAAATTTACGCGAACCCTCGGCACCCTGATTTCCAGCGGTGTACCCATCCTGGACGGCTTGGCGATCACCTCGCGGACGGCCGGCAACAAGATCGTCGAATTGGCCATTCTGGACGCGCGCGCCAGCATCAGCGAGGGGAAAACCGTGGCGGCGCCCTTGGAGAAGAGCCAGGTGTTTCCGCCCATGGTCACGCACATGATTTCCGTCGGGGAAACCACCGGCGCCCTGGATGCCATGCTCGGCAAGATCGCCGATTTCTATGACGACGAAGTCGACGTGGCCGTGGCGGCCCTGACCTCGCTGTTGGAGCCGGTCATGATGGTGGTGCTCGGCACGATCATCGGGTTCATCGTGATCGCGATGTATCTGCCGATCTTCAAGATGGCCTCCGTCATCGGGTAAGGAGCGCCGTGGCCCATACGCTCTACTGGATGATCGGGGTTCGGGCCGCGATCGTGACCCTCCTCTTAGGGGTGTCCATCGCCGTGCAGGGTGGACGCGGACCCGCGCAGCCGGCCTTCTACGGATTGGCGGGACTCGTCTACGGGTTGACGGTCGTGTATCTCCTGGCCATGCGTCGGATGACGACATCCGAGCAGATAGGCCGGTTCGCGGCGGCGCAGATCGGCGTCGACGTGCTGATGGAAACCTATTTGATGGCCAAGACCGGCGGCATCGCCAGCCCCTTCGCACTCCTCTACGTGGTGTCGGTCAGCTTCGCCAGCTTGCTGTTGCGCCGCCCGGGCGGCGTCAGCACCGCCGTCACGACCGTGCTCTTGCTCGGCGGGGTGACGCTGGCCCAACTCTATGGACCCTCGACCGTGGCGGCCTGGGTGCCCTCCAGCGGATTGGCGGAGGCGGAGGCACTGCATACGTTTGGGGTGCATGGCCTGGCCCTGATCGTCGTCGGCTTTATGGGCGGCACGGTGGCCGAACAGCTCAAGCGCGCCGGCCAGTCGCTGGAAAAGACGGAAGAAGGCCTCAGCCGGCTGCAGGCGTTCCACGAGAACATCGTGCAGAGCGTCAGCAGCGGGTTGTTTACCACAGACGCGGGGGGACGGATCACCGCCTTCAATCGCGCGGCCGAAGAGGCGACCGGTGTCACGATGGAATCGGCCAAGTCCCGCTTCTGGTGGGAGGTCTTTCAGTGGCAGGACAGTCGCGTGGCCGGCGCCGATTTGGCCACGATGCCGCTGCCGCACCGATTTGAGGCGGAGGGGCTTCGCGCGGACGGCAGCCGCTTGGTCGTCGGCATGACCCTGTCCTCCTTGACGGAAAGCGGAGTCCGCACGGGGCTGGTGGGCGTCTTCAAGGACCTCACGCAGATTCGGGACATGGAAGAGGAGATGCGCCGCCGGGAGTGGCTGGCCTCGCTGGGCGAAATGTCGGCCGGCATGGCGCACGAGATCAGAAATCCCCTGGCGGCCCTGGCCGGCGCGATGCAGATGCTGCGCAAGGACGTGCCGCTCGAAGAAACCAATGCCCGCTTGATGGACATCGCCACGCGGGAGGCCAAGCGGCTCGACGCCATCGTCACGGAGTTTCTGCTCTATGCGCGGCCGCCGGCTCTGCACCTGAAGGACTGCGACATGGGCGCGCTGCTCGATGAAACGATGGACCTGATCCGTCATGAAGTGAAGCACCGCGCGGGCATCCGGCTCACGACCAAGCCGACGCCGCCGAAGACCATGGCGGAGGTGGACCCGGACCAATTGAAGCAAGTGGTCTGGAACCTCGCGGTCAACGCCTTCGACGCCATGCCCAACGGGGGCGAGCTCGCCGTGGCCGTCGGGACTCGGACCGTCGGCTCGGGAAAGAAGAGCGGGCGCGTGGTGGAAATCGAGTTTCGAGATACCGGAGAGGGAATTCGCAAGCAGGACCTGGACAAGATCTTTCTGCCGTTCTTTACGACGAAGCGGACCGGGTCCGGGCTGGGCCTGGCGGCCGTGCACCGCATCGTCGATCTGCACGGCGGCTGGATTCGCGTGGAAAGCGAAGAGGGCAAGGGGTCCTGTTTCACCGTGTGTCTCCCCGTGTCGGCCGACGCGGGGCCGCGACTTTGGCATGAGGGTAGGGAACCATGGAAAAGATTCTGATCGTCGACGATGAAAAGAGCATGCGGGACGTCCTCGCCATCATGTTGAAGCGGGCGGGGTATGCCGTGCAAGAAGCCGGAGACGGCGAGGACGCCATCGGCCAGATCCAGAAGGATATCTTCGATCTGGTGATCACGGACCTCAAGATGCCGAAGGCCGACGGGCTGGAGGTGCTGAAGGCCGTCAAAGAACATTCCCCGGGCACCGTCGTGCTGATGATTACGGCCTTCGCCTCGCCGGAGTCGGCGGTCGAGGCGATGAAGCGGGGCGCCTTCGACTATCTCACGAAGCCCTTCCAGGTCGACGAGGCGCAGCTCATCATTCGCAACGCCCTGGAGCAACGCCGCCTCACCAGCGAGAACCAGCTGCTCAAGCGCGAACTCGCGGGGCAAGCCAACTTCTCCCAGTTGATCGGCCACAGCGAGTCGATGCAGCGCGTGTTCGAGATGATCAAGAAAGTGGCGGACTCCCGCAGCAATGTCCTGATCTGCGGAGAGAGCGGCACCGGCAAGGAATTGGTCGCGCGCGCGATCCACTATCACAGCAGCCGCAGCCAGTTCCCCTTCGTGGCCGTCAACTGCAGCGCGCTGCCGGAGACCCTGCTCGAAAGCGAGTTGTTCGGGCACATGAAGGGCTCGTTCACGGGGGCCGTGTCGAACAAGGCCGGCCTCTTCGAAGTGGCCAACGGCGGCACCATTTTTCTGGACGAGATCGGCGACACCACGCCGGCCATGCAGGTCAAGCTGCTCCGCGTCATCCAGGAGCGGGAGTTCCGGCGGGTCGGTGGCACGCGCGACGTCAAGGTGGATGTCCGCGTCGTGGCGGCGACGAACCGGGAGTTGGAAAAGGCGGTCGCCGACGGGTCGTTCCGCGAAGATCTCTTCTACCGGCTGGATGTGATTCCCATTCATTTGCCGCCCCTGCGGATGCGATCCGGAGACCTTCCGCTCCTCGCGCAGCACTTCTTGGAAAAATTTGCGAAGGCGAACGGGAAGCCCACGCCGACCTTGACGCAGGACGCGCTGCGCCGGTTGCTGGAGCATGAATGGCGCGGCAATGTCCGCGAGCTGGAGAATCTCATCGAGCGCGCCGTGGCCTTCTCCAACGGGGCGGCGATCACGGCTGAGGACCTGAACGGTTGGCTAGTGCGGCCGACCACAAGCGCGCCCTCTCCTATCGCAGCGGCCCCCAACGAATTGCCGCCCGAAGGGTTGGACCTTGAAGCCTTGATCAGCGGCATTGAGAAGGATCTGCTGCTCAAAGCGCTGGAACGGGCGAAGTGGGTCAAGAAGAAGGCCGCGCGGCTCCTGCAACTCAACACTCGGTCCTTCCGGTACCGACTGGAGAAGTATTCGATTAAGGGGGGGAGGGACTGAGAAGAAGTGAAAAGTTAAAAGTGAAAGGTGAAAAGTGAGAAGTAAGAGATAAGAAGTGAAAGGTAGAAAGTGAAAAGGTAAGAAGATCTGCCGGAGACCTCCGCCTCGTACCCCACCCCCGTGCCTCGCGCCCAAACCACGCACCTCGTTGCCCCGCATCTCGAACCTGGAGCGGCTTCGGGCTCGCCATTCGTCCGCGCTTCTGATTAAATAGCCCGCATGCAGTCTCAGGAAGAATCGGTGCGCCTGACGGCGCCGGCCAAGGTCAATCTCATCCTGCGCATCCTCGACCGGCGGCCGGACGGCTATCACAATCTCTGGTCGTTGATGCAGACCGTTGGGCTCCTCGACGACCTGACCGTTCGCTTGAATCCCGCCCATCGCGACGTGCGCCTCCGCTGCAATGTGCCCGATCTGCCGACGGATGGCCGCAACCTCGTGGTGAAGGCCGCCGAGGCGCTGCGGACCGCTTCCGGGCGAACGGAGGGGCTTGAGATCGACTTGCAGAAGACCATCCCCATGGGCGGAGGCCTCGGGGGCGGGAGCAGCAATGCGGCCGCGACGCTGATGGCGGTCAATCAGGTGTTCGGATTGGACTGGTCGACCGCGAAGCTGGCGGAGATCGGCGCCCAGCTTGGCAGCGATGTGCCCTTCTTCCTCTACGCGCCGAGCGGTGTCATCAGCGGAAA
>CAYZTJ010000117.1:7554-10577 GCA_964481215.1 uncultured Nitrospira sp.
TCCTACCGTCCCTTCGCCGGAGAGGTTTCTATGCATCGGGAATTGAAGGTCTTTGCCGGCAATTCGAATCCGGCGCTGGCCCGGGAGATTTGTGACCACCTCGGCATGAAGCTGGGAGAGGCCACGGTCTCCAGCTTCAGCGACGGCGAGATTCGCGTGCGGATCGACGAAAACGTCCGCGGCGCGGACGTGTTTTTGATCCAGTCGTTCTGCGAGCCGATCAACACCTCCATCATGGAGCTGTTGATCATGGCCGACGCGCTCAAGCGCTCGTCGGCGTCCCGCATCACGGCCGTGATTCCCTATTTCGGCTATGCCCGGCAGGATCGCAAGGATCAGCCGCGGGTGCCCATCACCGCCAAGCTGATGGCCGACTTGATCACGACCGCGGGCGCCAACCGCGTGCTGACGATGGATCTCCACGCGGGGCAGATCCAGGGCTTTTTCAATATTCCGGTGGACCACCTCTACGCGACGCCGGTGTTGCTGGATTACATTCAGGATGTGGCGGGCAGCGACCTCGTCGTGGTCTCCCCGGATGCCGGCGGGGTGGAGCGCGCGAGGGCCTTCGCGAAACGCTTGCAGGCCAGCCTCGCCATCATCGACAAGCGGCGCGAAGGGCCCAATCAGGCCCAGGTGATGAACATCATCGGCGACGTGGAAGGGCGCAACGCGCTGCTGCTGGACGACATGATCGACACGGCCGGGACGATCGTGCAGGGCGCGCAGGCCTGCATCGACAAGGGCGCGCGATCGGTCTGGGCGGCCTGTTCGCATCCGGTCTTGTCGGGGCCGGCGCTGGAGCGCTTGCAGAAGTCCAGCTTGGCGGAAGTGGTCGTGACCAATACCATCCCGTTGAACGGGAAGGAGACGCGCTGTCCGAAGCTGCGGGTGCTCTCCGTGGCCCCGCTGCTGGGCGAAGCGATTTCTCGTATTCACGACGAGGAATCGGTCAGTTCGTTGTTTGCGTAACCAGAGCGAATAGCGAAGAGCTAGACGCGCCGGATCGCCGCACCTAGCTGTTCGCTATTGGTTTTTCAGGAGGGTGTCATGAAGTTCGAATTAGCCGCAACGGTCAGAGACGGATCGGGGAAGGGCGTGGCCCGCAAGCTGCGGACCAAGGGACGCATCCCGGGGGTGCTGTACGGGCAGGGGGAATGCGTGCTGCTGTCGCTCGATCCCGAGGCGGTGCTGGAAGTCATTCACTCGCACGTCAGCAGTACGGCGCTGATCACGCTGAACATCGAGGGCGCCAAGACCAAAAAGCGGACGGCCATGCTGCGCGACTACCAGGCCGACCCCGTCACCGGCCAGTTGCTGCACGCCGACCTCTTCGAAGTCTCCATGGACAAGCCGATCCGCCTCAAGGTGCCGACGGTGGTCATTGGCGGCATGCCGGCGGGCGTGAAGGAAGGCGGCGTGCTGCACCATGTCTTGCGCGAAGTGCATGTGGAATGTTTACCCAGCGCGATCCCCGATAAGTTTGAAGTCGATGCCTCGCCGCTCATGATCGGCCAGGGCTTGCACGTCAAGGACCTCACGGCGCCGGCCGGGGTGCGCATCCTCGACGGCCCCGACCAGACCGTGCTGAGCGTCGCCGCGCCGATGTCCGACGCCAAGTTGGAAGCCTTGCTGACCAGTAAGGCGGTGGGCGAGGAGGGCAAGGAGCCGGAGGTCATCGCCAAGGGCAAGGTGGCGGAGGGCGAAGAGGGCGCGGCGGCGCCGGCTGCGGCCGGCGACAAGGCCGTCCCTGCGGCCGAAGCCAAGCCTGGAGCCAAGCCCGAAGCGGCGGCGGCCGGGGCCAAGGGCGGCGAGAAGAAGGAAGAGAAGAAGAAGTAGCGTTGCGCCTCGTCGTCGGGCTGGGGAATCCGGGCGCGCGCTATGCCGACACTCGCCACAATATCGGGGCGCGGGTCGTCGACGGCGCCGCGGCGCGATGGTCGGTGGCTCTCCGGCAGGGCGGGGATGCCCGCACCGGGCAGGGCCGAGTCGGCAGCGCCCCGGTCGCCCTGGCGGTTCCGCTCTCCTGGATGAATGAATCGGGTCCCGCCGTTGCCTCCCTACTCGCTCGCTACGCGCTCAGTCCTGCCGATCTGATTGTGCTCCACGACGATCTCGATCTCCCCCTCGGACGTCTGCGCATCAAGCTCAAAGGCGGACCCGGCGGACACAATGGCTTGCGGTCGATCATCGCCGAATTGGGCACGGAGGAATTCACGCGGGTGAAGCTGGGTGTGGGGCGTCCGCCGGAGGGCATCGATTCGGCGGACTATGTCTTGGCCGGCTTCCTCGCCGAAGAGCGGGCGACGGTCGACGAGCTCTGCGTTCGGGCGATCGATGCAGTCGAATGTCTGCTGACCGAAGGGGCGAACGCCGCGATGAATCGGTTCCATGCGCGCGACCCGGCCGAGCCAACGGAGTCGGAATAGACCCATCTCAGATGATCTGATTCTCATGAACTCAGCACTCAGTCCTCAGCACTCAGCACTGGTCGCCTGATGGGTCTCTGTTGCGGCATGATCGGGCTTCCGAACGTCGGCAAGACGACCGTCTTCAACGCCCTCACGGGCGGGGGCGCGCTGGCGGCCAACTATCCCTTCGCCACCGTCGATCCCAACACCGGGATCGCACTGGTGCCGGACTCCCGCCTCGGCACACTGACGGATATCTTCAAGTCCAAGAAGACCACCTACAGCACGTTAGAAGTCCGAGACATCGCCGGGTTGGTCGAAGGGGCCAGCAAAGGGGAAGGGCTCGGCAATCAGTTCTTGGGGCACATTCGCGAAGTGGACGCGCTGCTCCACGTGGTGCGCTGCTTCCAGGGCACGGATGTGGTGCATGTGAGCGGCGGGGTCGATCCCCTGCGGGACATCAGCGTGATCGAAACCGAATTGATGCTGTCCGATCTGGAGACGCTCGATCGGCGGAAACAGAAGACGGAAAAGAAGGTCCGCGCGGGCGATAAAAAGGCCGCCTTCGAGATGGCCTTTCTCCAGAAGCTGATCGGGCTGCTGGACAAGGGC
>CAYZTJ010000118.1:0-4255 GCA_964481215.1 uncultured Nitrospira sp.
GAGGTGACCGCCACGCCGGTCTTGATCGATATGACGGCGCCGCAGAATCCCTACGTCAGCATCAATCACGTCGCCTTCATGACGAGTTCCCCCGAGGTCATGGCGACCATCTCGGCGAATGATGTCGACACCGGGGTGGCGGCCTACTACGTCTCCGAGAGCCCCATGTCGCCGTCGGCCGGCGCGCCGGGGTGGGTGGAGGTGTCGCCGCCTGCGCACAAGTTCGGCGCGACGATCCCGTTCATCCTCTCGCCGATGGACGGCCAGAAGACGATCTACGTCTGGTTCAAGGATGCGGACCATAACGTGTCCGTGCCCGCCACCGCGTCGATCCTGCTCAATACCTCCGGCTATCTGTGCGTGTCGAAGTGGGGCCGGCCGGGCCGCGGCGCCTCGTTGCTGCACGGCGGGGAATTCATGAGCCCGCTCTACGGGCTGGCCGTCGATCAGCAGGGGTCGCTCTTCGTCGTCGACAACGGCAACAACCGCATTCAGAAGTTCGAGAATAACGGCGCCTTCATCATCCTCTGGGGCAACTTCGGCTCCGCGAACGCCAACTTCCACAATCCCACCGGCATCGCCTGCGACGCCAAGGGGGATGTCTACGTGGTGGATACCAACAACCATCGGGTGCAGAAGTTCGACGGGAAGTTGGGCGGCTATCTGATGAAATTCGGGTCGCGCGGCAACGGGGAAGGCCAGTTCAGCTCGCCGTGGGGCATCGCGGTCGATCGCGTGCGCGACTATGTCTATGTCGTCGACAGCGCCAACTTCCGCGTCCAGAAGTTCGACCTCAACGGCGAGTTCATCATGCAGTGGGGAAGCTTCGGCAACAACGACGGCCAGTTCTATTTCCCGCGCGGCATCGCCGTCGATCCCGCCGACGGCGCGGTCTACGTCGTCGACATGGGCAACCACCGCATTCAGAAGTTCGACACGAGCACGAACGTGCTCCCGCAGCTGCTCTTGAAGATCGGCGGCGGGCTCGGTCCCGGCCACGCCAGCAACCCGCAGGCCCAGGAGCCCGGGCAGTTCCGCTCGCCTTGGGGAGTGACGGTGGACGGCCAGGGCGACATCTACGTCACCGACACCGGCAATCAGCGGGTGCAGAAGTTCGATCGGGAAGGCAACTTTCTCACCCAATGGGGCGGATTCGGGAACCAAGACGGCCAGTTCAATTTCCCCTACGGCATCGCGGTCGACGCCCGGGGTAGCGTGTTCGTCACCGACAGCGCCAACAGCCGCGTGCAGCAGTTCATGCCGTCCGACGAGGGCGGCGAGCGCCTGCAAGAATTGGCGGCGGATGCGGCCGATGCCTTGCGCGACCAGGCCGGGCAGCCGCGGGCCTGATTGCCGCCGGACGAAGCGCGCCCGCGCCGTCAGCGGCGCGGGCGCATGCGCGACGCCTGAACGGAGTCCCAGCGAGCGGCGATCCTGAGCAGCCCCCGCCCGGCGATCGGCAGGGTCAGCCGAGCCCATGGCGGGGCCGACGAAAGATTGACCACCCCCAACCCCTATGTTAGAGTCCCGCCAACTTCCAACCAGATCGGCATCTTCAAGATGATTTCGCGCGACCTGCCGACCGGCCTCACCTTCGACGACGTGCTGTTGGTCCCCGGGTATTCGGACGTCCTGCCGGGCGAAGTCGACACGCAGACGCGCCTCACCAAGTCCATCACGATCAATATTCCGCTCGTCAGCGCGGCGATGGACACCGTGACGGAATCCCGCATGGCGATCGCCTTGGCCCGCGAAGGCGGGATCGGGGTGGTGCATCGCGTCTTGTCCCCCGAAGATCAGGCGGCCGAAGTCGACAAGGTGAAGAAATCGGAGAGCGGGATGATCCTGGATCCCATCACGATTTCGCCGGATCAGACGATCCGCGACGCCTTGCAGATCATGGCCAAGTATCGCATCTCCGGCATTCCCGTCACCAAAGAGAAGAAGCTGGTCGGCATTCTGACGAATCGCGATTTGCGCTTCGAACCGCGGCACGACCTGAAGGTGTCGCAAGTGATGACGCGCGAAAACCTCGTGACGGCGCCGGAAGGCACCAGTTTGGAGAAGGCGCGCGAGATCTTGCACGAGCACCGCATCGAAAAACTGCTCGTGGTGAACAAGCGCTACGAGTTGAAGGGTCTCATTACGATCAAGGATATCGAAAAGCGCATCAAGTACCCGCACGCCTGCAAAGACGGCCATGGCCGCCTCCGGGTGGCCGGCGCCATCGGGGTGGGGGCGGATGCGGAACATCGCTCGGCCCTGCTCGTGAAGGCCGGGGTCGACCTGCTCGTGGTCGATACCGCCCACGGTCATGCGCGCAGCGTCCTCGACACCGTCAAGGCCACGCGGAAGCGATACCCGCATGTCGAACTGCTCGCAGGGAACGTGGCCACGGCGGCGGCGGCCAAGGACCTCGTCAAGGCGGGCGCCAGCGCGATCAAAGTCGGCGTCGGCCCCGGTTCCATCTGCACGACGCGCATCGTCTCCGGCGCCGGCGTTCCACAGTTGACCGCCATCATGGAATGTGCGTCGGCCGTGGCGGGGAGCGGCGTCTCGGTCATCGCCGACGGCGGCATCAAGCACTCCGGCGACATGACCAAAGCGTTGGCGGCCGGCGCGTCGGCCGTGATGCTGGGCGGGTTGCTCGCCGGGACGGAAGAGTCGCCGGGGGAGACCATCCTGTACCAGGGGCGGACGTACAAGGTGTATCGAGGCATGGGCTCGATCGGCGCGATGGAGCGCGGCGGCAAGGATCGCTACTTCCAGGGCGGCCGCCCCGACAACAAGTTGGTGCCCGAGGGCATCGAGGGGCGGGTGCCGTACAAGGGGACCCTCTCCGGCGTGGTCTATCAGCTCGTCGGCGGGCTCAAGTCGGGCATGGGCTACTGCGGCGCCCGCACGATTCCCGAACTGCAAAAGCGGTCGCGCTTCGTGCGGCAGACGTTCGCCGGGTTGCGCGAGAGCCACGTGCACGACGTCATCATTACGAAGGAAGCGCCGAACTACCGAACGGACTGGAGCGAATAGCGCGGAGGTGGTCGGTTCTCAGTCTTCAGTGTGCTGTGTATGAATTCCGGCGATGTGAAGCTATGGTTTGTCTAGCCCAAGCCATCCTGTCTTGATCGAGAGCCTCTCGTCAGGCTTGTCCCACCTGATTACTGATAACTGATTACGGATTACTCATCGAATGGAACTCTGGCACGATCGCATCCTCATTCTCGATTTCGGGTCCCAGTACACCCAGCTGATCGCGCGGCGCATCCGCGAGGCGCAGGTCTATTCGCAGATCCTTCCCTGCACGACGCCGCTGGCGACGGTCTTGGCCTATCGGCCCAAGGGGATCGTCTTATCCGGCGGCCCCTCGAGCGTCTACGATAAGAAGGCGCCCTCGGTGTCGAAGGAGCTCTTCGACCAGGGGATTCCGATCCTCGGCATCTGCTACGGCATGCAGCTGGTCACACACCTTTCCGGCGGCGACGTGATGAAGGCGCCGCATCGGGAATACGGACGGGCCGATCTGCTGATCGACGATCGCGGCGATCTCTTCAACGGCGTCGGCGACGGCGGCTCGACCGTCGTCTGGATGTCGCACGGGGACCGTATCGAGCGCATGCCGCCGGGGTTCCGCTCGATCGCCCACACGGGCAACTCGCCGGTGGCCGCCATGAAGCGGGACGACCACAAGCAGCGGGTCTATTGCCTGCAGTTCCATCCCGAAGTGGCGCATACCCCCGAGGGCGCCAAGATCCTTCGCAACTTTGTCTACGACATCTGCGGCTGCACGCCCACCTGGACGATGCAGTCCTACGTCGAGACGGCGGTGCGGCAGATCAGGGAGCAGGTCGGCAAGGAGCAGGTCATCTGCGCGCTCAGCGGCGGGGTGGATTCCTCCGTCGCCGCGGCGCTCACCCATCGCGCCATCGGCGGCCAGCTCACCTGCCTGTTCGTCGACAACGGCGTTCTGCGCGCCGGCGAAGGCGAGCAGGTGCAAAAGACCTTCGCGGCCCATCTGAAATTGAATCTGCGGTTCTTGGATTGCACCAAGGCGTTTCTCTCGGCGCTCAAGAACGTCACTGACCCGGAGCGGAAGCGGAAGATCATCGGGCGGCTTTTCATCAAGCACTTCGAACGAGAATCCAAGAAATTGGGCCGGGTGAAGTTCCTCGTGCAGGGGACCCTCTATCCCGACGTGATTGAAAGCGTCACCTTCAAGGGACCCTCGGCGACCATCAAGACGCATCACAACGTGGGC
>CAYZTJ010000118.1:4265-10576 GCA_964481215.1 uncultured Nitrospira sp.
TTAAAGACGAAGTGCGGGTGCTCGGGAAGGAATTGGGCTTGCCGGATGAGATCATCTGGCGGCAGCCCTTCCCTGGACCGGGACTGGCGATCCGCGTGCTGGGCTCAGTGACCGGCGAGCGCTTGGCGATCTTGCGGGGCGCGGAGACGATCGTCGATCAGGAGATTCGGACGGCGGGGCTCTATCGGGACATCTGGCAGGCCTTCGCGGTGCTGTTGCCGATTCGGACCGTGGGGGTCATGGGCGATCAGCGGACCTATGAGCATGTGATTGCGATTCGAGCCGTGACGAGTCTCGACGGTATGACGGCCGATTGGGCGCGCATCCCGCCGGATCTGCTTGGGAAGATCTCGAATCGGATCATCAACGAGGTGCGCGGGGTCAACCGCGTCGTGTACGATATCAGCTCGAAACCGCCGAGCACGATTGAATGGGAGTAAGGCTGTGATGAGTGATCAGTGATGAGTCGGGAGTAAGTCCGATGATTCACTCAGCACACATCACTGTTCACTGATCACTGCTTATGGACGTTCGATTGCAAAAACTGATCGCCGGCGCCGGATTGGCCTCGCGCCGAAAGGCCGAGGAGTTGATCGTAGCGGGCCGCGTATCGGTGAACGGCCGCGTGGTGCGGGAACTCGGCACCAAGGTCGATCCCGATCGCGATCACGTCAAGGTCGATGGCCGGCATCTCAAGGAAGCACAGCCCTTCGTCTTCTTGATGCTGAACAAGCCCAAGAACGTCATGTCGACCTTGCACGATCCAGGCGGACGCCCCACGGTCAAGGACTTTCTGCGCGGCGTGAGCGTGCGGGTGTTCCCGGTGGGCCGCCTCGATTTCGACAGCGAAGGGCTCATGTTGTTGACCAATCATGGGGAATTGGCCCAGGCCATGCTGCATCCTCGCTATCACGTCCCTAAGACCTATCTGATCAAGGTCAAGGGTGTGTTGACGGACGAGGAGATCGCGCAGCTCGAGCGGGGCGTCAAGCTCGAAGACGGGATGACGAGCCCGGCGAGCGTGAAAAAGATCCGCAAGGCCGAAGCGAACTCCTGGCTGGAGATCACGATCCACGAAGGGCGCACGCATCAAGTGAAACGCATGCTGGAAGCCGTCGGCCATCTGGTTTTGAAGCTCGTCCGGATCAAGATGGGGCCCCTGTCGCTCGGCGATCTGGCGCCGGGAGAGTTTCGATACCTGGAAGATCGCGAGGCCAATGCGCTGCGCGAGCTGGTCGAGCAGCGAGAATCAGCCGTCCGAGCGGGGTCGGACCCGCTGGAGCCTAAGCGGACCAAGCGCAAGGCTGGATGGGCGAAACCCAGACGAAGCCGAGTCGCATGAAGATCCGAACGCATCGGTGCGGAGAATTGAACAAGGGCCACGTCGGCCGGACGGTGGTCTTGAACGGCTGGGTGCAGCGCCGCCGCGACCACGGGACCGTGATCTTTATCGACCTGCGCGACCGCCAGGGCCTCACGCAGATTGTCTTCAACTCGGAGCGCAACGTTTCCGTGCATCAGGCGGCTCACGCCTTGCGCAGCGAGTGCGTGGTCGCCGTGACCGGCCAGGTCATGGCCCGGCCCGATGAGTCCAAGAATCCGAACCTGCCGACGGGAGACGTGGAGGTCTTTGTCGATGAGGTCGAGATTCTGAACGATGCCAAGACGCCGCCGTTCCTCATCGAGGACGATGCGGAGGTCACCGAGTCGATCCGCTTGAGGTATCGCTACCTCGACTTGCGCCGCCCGAAGATGCAGCGGCTGGTCATCTTGCGCCACAAGATCGCGCAAGCCGTTCGGGACTTCTTGAATCGAGAGCAGTTCCTCGAGATCGAAACACCCATCTTGACCAAAAGCACCCCGGAAGGCGCGCGGGACTACCTCGTGCCCAGCCGCGTGAATCCCGGGACCTTCTTCGCGCTGCCGCAATCGCCCCAGCTCTTCAAGCAGGTGCTCATGATCAGCGGGATGGACCGCTACTACCAGATCGCCCGCTGTTTCCGCGACGAAGATCTGCGCAACGACCGCCAGCCGGAGTTTACGCAGATCGACTTGGAGATGTCGTTCGTCGATCGGGAACAGGTCATGAGTCTGATGGAGCGGATGATTGTCACCGTCTTCAAGGAGGCCGGCGGCGTGCAATTGCCGACGCCCTTTCCGCGCCTGAGCTATGCCGAGGCCATGGGGCGCTATGGGTCCGACAAGCCGGACCTGCGCTTCGAGATGCCGCTGCACGACGTCACGGCCTTCGCGGCCGCGAGCGAGTTCAAGGTGTTCAAGGAGGCCGCGACCAAGGGCGGTATCGTGAAGGCCTTGATCGTCCAGGGCGGCGGATCCATCGCACGGAGCCGCATCGACGCCCTGGGGGAGACAGCCAAGGGATTCGGCGCCAAGGGGCTGGCCTGGTTGAAGATCACCGCCGACGGGCAGTTGGAGTCGGTGATCGCGAAATTTTTGGATGCCAAGGCCTTCGCGCAGGCGCTGCCGGCCGCAAAGCCCGGCGACCTCGTGCTTTTCGGCGCCGACAAGCCGGCCATCGTCCATGATGTGCTGGGCCGCATCCGCCTCTTGCTGGGCGAGGAACTCACTTTGATCGACAAGTCGGCCTGGAAGCCGGTCTGGGTGACCGAGTTTCCGCTCCTGGACTACTCGCCGGAAGAAAAGCGGTATGTCTTCATGCACAACCCCTTCGCCGCGCCGATGGACGAGGATGTGGCTGCCTTGGACTCCGAGCCGCTCAAGGTCAGGGCCAAGGCCTACGACATGGTGCTCAACGGCAATGAAATCGGCGGAGGCAGCATCCGCAATCATCGCAGCGAAGTCCAGCTGCGCATTCTCGATCTGCTGGGGATCAACAAGGACCAGGCGCAGGCGAAGTTCGGATTCCTGCTCGAAGCCCTGGATTACGGCGCGCCTCCCCACGGAGGCATCGCCTTCGGACTAGACCGACTCATCATGCTGCTGGGTGGGGCCGACTCCATTCGCGACGTCATCGCCTTCCCCAAGACCCAGAAGGCGCAGTGCCCGATGACGGATGCGCCCTCCGAGGTCGACGCCAAACAGTTACGGGAACTCTCCATCAAGCTCGACCTGATCGAGTAGGGTCGCCGACTTCATCCTCTGCTGCTTATTCCGCAACTTTTGCGGCACACCTAAAGTGGTACTTTTCAGATTTTGAGCGAGTTTTCTGGGTCCACCCCTTGTGTTCTCGGAGGGGCTCCGGGGTAGAATGCGGGAGCCGTTGCTCGACTTCCTTCGCTCAGGAGGTGTGCCATGCTCTCCAAGTCGCTGCTCATTCCGATCGCCCTGGGGATGGCCGGGTGCTCTCTCTTCATTTCGAATGAAACCAAGTTTCTGGAATCAGCTCAAGACCGAGCCACCCAGCAGGAGGTCCGGGCGCAAATGGGCGAGCCAGCTCTCACTGCGGCCCAAGAAGGCGGGGCTGCCGTGTGGGTCTATCGCATCCGGACGGAGCAGCCCGGGAGTCGGGTCAGCGTTCCGGGCACCTGGTGCGATGAGTATGTCTTGACCTTCGATCGTGCGGCGGTGCTCCGCCAGTGGACGCGCAAGTCCTACTATCACAACGGCGAGCTCATGCCGCAGTACTGCGTGCCGGGAGGATTTCAATCGGCATCGTAGCCGGATGCTGAAAAAACCCTCCAGCGGGGACACGCTGAAGTAGGAACGATGAGCGATGAAGGAAGATCCGGCGAGACTGTGAGAGAGCGCGAACGGCGAGAAACGTTCGCCTCGCGTCACGCCCGTCGCGCGTTTCTCGCTCGTCCCGCTGCCTTCCCCGCTCAGCGTTCCGCGTTCATCGTTCCGCGTGTACATGCTCGCTGCGGCCCCGGTGCCCGCCTGGCGGGTGCGACGGCCCTTTTGAACTTCCTGCGGATTGCACGTCTACGCTCAGTGCTCCATGAGAGCCTTGCTTTCCAGGAGCGTAATCCATGTGCACCAGCACTGAGGCTGTCATCCGTGCTTCTCCTGACCGACGCCAACTTCTTGTAAGATTAGACCTTCGGTATTCACGTCGCCCCCTCGTCAGAATCCAACCAATCGCCTCACGGTTTCCTTGATGAGGATCGGGAGGCGTTCTTTCTTGACGATTTGATGCGGTCGCAGCAAGAGCTCCGCGCTCGGCGGACAAAAGGGGAATTGCGGGCGCATGGCAGCCTCTGCCTCTCGCTGGGCCAGGATCGCTTGGTCGGGGCCGGCCTGTTCGGGCATTCGAAGGATCACGACGCGATCGTGGGGTTCCAGGACACAGGAGGTCTTGTAGCCGAGCGTACGGTAGCGGGCCGGATCGGCCAACAGCACGCTCTGCTTGCCCTCGGCGAAGACGCGGTCCCCGACGGCGACCGGCTCGTCCGGCGCCAACGGATAGAGGGCCAGCGGGATGAGCATCATGAGCAAGAAGACGGTCCCGAGCGTCGCCAAGGGACGGCGCGACAAGGGCTCGCGAGGAGAGGAGATCGTGCTCACGTGGGCCATGCCTTCTGAACGATCGGCCCTATTGTTCACCAGGCGGTGAAAGACGGCAAGGGGCGGGAAGGCGGAACGCGGGATGCGTCTAGGCGGCGGCGCGGGCGCTCGTCGCGCGAGGAGACTCAAGCCGCTCGGCCAGGGTTTGGATCGCTTTCGCGGCCGGCGAGGCCGGCGAGGAATCCATGAGCAGGGTGCGTTGGCAGATGGCCCGAGCCATGGTGGGATCGTCGGGGACCGAGCCCAGGTAGGCCAGCTCGATCGGGGGCCGTCCCGGAGCGGAGAGAAACCGCGCAACCACGGCCTGCAACTGCGTCAGCACGAACTGGGCCTGCTGCGCATTGGGGGCCTGATTCACCACGAGGGTGAATCGTTGCCGCTGTTGCGTCGCCGACAACACCTTGATCGTGGCATAGGCGTCGGCCATCGAGGTGGGCTCCGGGGTGGCCACCACGATGACATCCTGGGCGAGCGAAGTCGTGTACAGCACCACGTCGGAGATGCCCGCCCCGGTGTCGAAGAACACATAGTCGTATCGCGACTCCAGCGTTCGGATGAGTGCGGGAAATTGCTCGCGCACGTCGGTGGTCATACGGGCATATTCAGCGACGCCGGAGGCGGCAGCCAGAATGTGCAGTCCGCCGGGCGCCGACACAATCGCGCGGTCCAGCGCGCAGGCGCCGAAGAGCACATCGTGCAGCGTGGCCGTGGGATTGATGTTCAAGACGATGTCCAGGTTGGCCAACCCCAGGTCGGCGTCCACCACCAGCACTCGGCGCCCGGCGCGCGCCAAAGTCCAAGCCAGATTGGCCGTCAGGCAGGTCTTGCCCACGCCGCCTTTCCCGCTCGTGACGGCGATGGTGCGGGCCTGTGAACCGGGCTGGGTCATGACGCGCGGCTCCGTTGAAAGAGGGCGGTGCGCTCGTCGGGCGAGACCGCCGGCACGGTTTGCGATTCGCAGGAGACCTGATTCCGGCCGCGCGTCTTGGCCAGATAGAGATGGCGATCCGCGCAATCGATCAGCGCGGAGGCGCTCAACATGGCCCAGGGTTGGGACGAGGCGACGCCGAAACTGGCGGTGACGTGCAGTTTGGTGCCGTCGGGCAAGATCACCGGTTCTTGCGCGACGCAGAGGCGCAACCGTTCGGCGACGCGGCCCAACGACGTGACGGAACTGTTCGGGAGGATGAGCGCGAACTCTTCCCCGCCGTAACGGGCGATGGTGTCCATGGGGCGCAGGTTATCTTTCAGCCGTCGCGCGATGACGCGCAGCACTTGGTCGCCGGCCGGATGGCCGTAGGTGTCGTTGATGGTCTTGAAGTGGTCGAGGTCGGCGAGGATCAGCGTGAGCGGTTCCTGGGTGCGGCCGGCGCGGTCCAACTCGCGGTCCAGCGTGGCCCGAAAACTGCGGGCATTGGCGATGCCGGTCAGGCCGTCTTGCAGGGACAGTTCGCACAAGACCGCCAGCACGTGCTGGATGAGGGCTTTCCCTTTCAACCCCTGCGCGAGCGGGTCCGGGTAGCCGGATTGATGCAGCAGCCGGAGCGCTTCCGCCAGATCGACCCCCAGTAGGGAAGCCGAGGATGACTTGTGTGAGCCGCGCGATGAGGATTTCACGAGCTGGTGTGAACGGATGTTTCTCTGTTCTGTGTCGGCAGATTGACGCGGGAACTTGATGGGAGCGACGCCGGCTGCCCTTGCAGGACGCGGGAGAGAGCCGGTAGACTTTTGCGAGAGGTGGCGGCATCTATTCGCGAGGAGGTGGCCCATGTCCAAGCTTCACTGGCTGCTCGGTCTGGGACTGATCTACATCGGGTGCGCGGTGA
>CAYZTJ010000119.1:0-10287 GCA_964481215.1 uncultured Nitrospira sp.
CGCTCGGCGGACGGGGGCGCGTCGGACATGATAGGCATGCCTTCGGGGCGCGCGTCCAATTTCAGGCGGACGATCAGGCCGCCCATGACGTCAAAGCGTTTGAAGTCGCGTGCCGTGGCCTTGGGGTGCTGGTTGTGGCAATCCGCACAGGATTGCACGAGGGCCAGGTCGGCCGAAATCGCTTTGAATTGACCGCCGTCGACGAAGCTCACCACTTTCTGCTCACGATTGTTCAGCAGCTTGGTGAGGGCCTCGACTTCGGCCGGGGTTTTCGGATAGTTGGCCTTGTTGAGGGGGGCCAAGCCGATCAGGCCCAGCTCATAGGTCTCCAGCTCACTGGCGGCGCCTTTCACAAATTGCGCCGGCAGGGGAATCCGGTGCACGTCCTGGTTCCAATCTTCCGCGGACGTGACGCCGGCGTCGCGCACGCGCTCGACCACGTTCAGCACATAGGCGGTGCGGAAGGCCTTGACGATCTCCAGGATATACCGCGCCGTGAGGTCCAAGGACTGTTCGCCGGCCCAGGCGTACCCCAGCAGCGAGAGCGACGCGAACGCCGCCACGGCCATACCAACAGATTTTCGCTTGATCGCCATTCGTCCCTCCACACCCGAACGTCTCAATGCCCCTGAGTGACTCCGCCCCATTGCGCGCGGGAGTCTAGCCCATTCGAACTTTCAGCGTCAATCGCGGTTACGATCCCGCCGCCTGAGCCATGCTCATGCGTTCGACCGGATAGTTCCGGTCGCGCCAGGCATCCAGGCCGCCTTCCAGTGGACGCACCCGGTGGATGCCCTTCTTCTTGAGCAGCAAGGCGGTGCGGGCGCTGGAGATCTCGTTCGGGCAGGTGCAGTAGAGCACGATGTCCTGGTCCCTCGGAATCTCATGGTGCCGGTGCTCGATCTCCTCCAACATGAGATTGAGCGCCCCTGGAATCGCGTCAGGGTCCAGCTCCAGGGCGAGGGGATGCCGCACGTCCACGATCGTCACCGGGTCGCCCGCATCCATCCGCTGCTTGAGTTCTTCGACGGAAATCTTGGCCATGCGCAGCTCCCGCAAGAACTTCTGCCGATGATAGCATTTGTACCCAATGAATCCCGTGAAGGCGACGGCGACCATCGCGAGCAACAGCCCGCCGGCCTGATCGAACAGTCCCGCGAGCCATTCGAGTTGCCCGCTGAACAGCGCGCCCACGCCGGCGCAGAGCCCCGCCCAGAGGAGGGCGCCGGCCGCATCGTAGGCAAGAAAGGTAACCGGTCGCATGCCGACGATGCCGGCGAGTGGGGGCGCCACGGTGCTAAAGCCTGGGATAAATTTCGCCACGAGCAGGGCGCGAGGCCCATGTTGGTGAAACAGATTTTCGGTGCTCCGCACGCAGGAATCCGGCTCCAGGGAGAGGCGGCAGAGGAAGCCGAGGACCGGCCCGCCTTTCACCCGTCCCACGTAGTACCAGGCCAGGTCGGGCGGGAGGGACGCCGCGACGGGGATCAACAAGACCGCCGGCAGACTCATCTTGCCCGCGCTGACGAGGGCCCCTGCGGCGATCAGCAACGGAATGGCGGGAATGGGCAGCCCGATCTGCTCGACGAAGACGACCAGGAAGAGCAGGCTCGCCCCATGCTCGACCAGAAATTGCAGGGCATTCATGCGTGGCCTCAGGCGCTCTTGAAACGAGTGACCTTGGCAAACAGGATGGCCGCGAGGGGGAGGGCGAGGCCGATGAGCAATTGAACGACAAGCAGCGCGCCGAGCTGGCTGTAGTCGGCCGGCGTCTGCATCGCCCCGGTGGCCGGATCGTGCACCTCACGGGTCACGACGAAGAGTTCATTCAAATACTTCGTGCCGAGCTGGCTCAGAGAGAGCGCCAAATTCGTGAACGACGCCATGACGGCGAAGAAGGTGGCCTTCAGATTCGCCGGGGCCGAGTTGGCGATCCAGGCCAGCATGGGGATCATCGAAATTTGCCCGAGCGGCGATTCCAGCGCCGTATCGACCAACGCGATGAATCGCGCGTCGATCAGCCCGCCCGTCAGCTTCGCCGTCCACTCGTGCAGGCCATAGAACATGCTCACGATCGGCAACGCGAGGGCCGTCCCGATCAGGGTCAGGAATCCCACGACGTAGGCGATGGAGCGTTCCGCCATGAATCGGCGAAACAGGAACATCCCGACGAGCGCCAGGCTGCTCCCGATCAGCGACAGGACGGACAAAAACTGCTGGTCGAACTTGAGCTGATCGATCATCCACCAGGTGGTCCCGGGCCCGGTCCCGGGAATCGCTCGGAAGAGAAAGACCACGACCGCCGTCCCGACCAAGGTGAGCCGCGCGTCCGGCGTCAGATCCTTCACCAAGCGGCCCATCAAAAACAGCACGATGCCCATGGACCCGGCAAACACGATCTCTTCGCTGTAGGGGAACCCGCCGAATCCGATGGTCACGGTAAACAGCACAAAGGCGGCACTGCCCCAGAGGATCCACCGATTCGGCTTCGTGGGCTCATCCGAGTCCTTGCGGACGTCGAGCAGGGCTGCGACCTTTTCGGCGGTGAAGCCCTGCGCGAGCAACCGCCGACCCTGCCGCCGCCGCAGCCACCAGGCCAACCCCACACCCAGCACGGAGACACACGGAATCACGAGCGCCATCTCATAGATGCGTTGATAGATCGTCGTCAGCTCCGACGGCGGCCGGCCCTCAAGGCCTGAAAAGACGTACACGTTGATCAACGCGACCAGGATGCCGCCTCCGACGATGGCCACCCGGCCGAGCGTCTGCATCGTGGTGTGCATCAGCTTGAGGGTGGCCTCATCGAGGGGTCGGCCGGAGTCGTCCACCCGGGGAACCGCTTCGACGGTCATGGCATCGGCCGTGGCATCCTGAATCACATACCCGATCGGCGCGAGGAGCACGCTGATCACGTACCAGACTTCCGCCGGGAGCATGGCGGTCATGGCCTCTCGATGCCCGATCAGCGCCGCCATGATGCCCAGACTGGCCGCCAAGAGCCCGGCGCCGACGCCGACGAGCCAACTCTTCCACTGCCACAGCAGATCGACCGCGTGCCCAATGGGCATTTTCAGCGCCCAGGGGATGCCGGCCCAAAATCCCAGCGCGGCCAAGAACGAGGCGGACAGCCCCAAATAGTCTTTTACGAAGAAGGTGCCGACGATACCGGTGAGCCCCGAGATCCCGTAGGCCATGTAGACCATGAGCGGCGGGAGATAGGACATGCGCATCTCCCGGCCCAGTTCGAGGACGTTGCGATCAATCCACCCTGCGAGACGCGCGAACATGTTAGCGAGCGGGGACTGCCGCGTGCCGATGCTCGACCAAGGCAGCCAAGTGGGCGCGCAGCTCCGCCGCCCCCAAGCAGCTCCGATGTCCGTGCCCTGCGAGCACCCAGTCAAACCGATAGTTGAGCAATGTCCTGAGCGATTCCACGAGCGCCGCCCTTCTCCACACGAGGCGTTGGGGAGCCGCGAGGGTCCCGGCGCGCGGATCCCACCACAGATGGTCGCCGGTACAGAGAAACCGGTTTTTGTAGAGCAGCGCCATGCTACCCGGCGTGTGCCCGGGGACAGGGATGGCCAGCAAGTCCGGGGCCAACGGAATCGGGTCCGTTCCCTCGACGATCCACTCGGCGTCGGGGACGGCCGCCGCATCGGCCCGATGGATGATCCGCCGCGCCCCGAAGCGCCGGGCGTATCGGTCGGCATCGGCGACGTCGTCCTCGTGCGTCAGAAAGATGTGCGCGAGCCCGCCGCGTGACTCGAAGGCCTCGACGAGAGGCTTCAGGTACCGAGGCGAGTCGATCAGCCAGTTGCCGTCCGGACGGGCGATGAAAAAGCTGTTGGCGCCGAACGACTTCTCCGAGTTGAAGCCGCAGTAGTACACCCCGTCCTCCAAGTGGAGGGGGAAACTCTCTTTGGCCGCTCGAAGTGCAGCCCCATCGCTGTGCTCGGTTCCGATGGAGCCGACGGGGCAAGCCACAAGCGCCTGGTAGGCCTGGCGGATCTGCTCGGCATTCCGGGGCTGGCCAGTGACCGCCGAGTAATCGCCCAGTTCTTCGAAGGAGGCCGGGGCCAATTGGCGACAGGTGTCGCAGTTGATGCACGTGGCATCGACGTAGAAATTCCCCGGGACGTTCGAATCGAGCCGTTTTTCGATCTTGGCCATGCGCGTCGTGCTAAAGAATTTTCGTCTCGCCCTTCACCTGATCCGCCGCCCGCCAGAGATACCAGGCCGCGGCGGTCCGATAGGGCTTCCAGCGCTCGCCGTACCGTTGTACCTGCTTGGGCGTCGGCATGGACCGGTGTCCATAGGCAAGTCGAAATCCGTTCCGCACGCCGAAGTCGTGGACAGGCAGCACGTCCGGCCGCCCGAGTTGAAAGATCAGCAGCATTTCGACGGTCCAGCGGCCGATCCCCCGCACGGCCACCAGTCGTTCAATGATCGCCTCATCCTCCAAGCGACTGACCGTTCGGCCGGGAGGCACCGTGCCATCAAGCGTCTTGGCTGCCAGGTCCCGCAGGGCCACGACCTTGGCTCGCGAGAACCCCGCTTGCCGAATCGACTCCGGCTCCATGGCCAAGAGATCGGCCGGCATCGGGAATCGACGGCCCGGAAACAGGGCGACGAAGCGCTTCAGAATGCTCTCCGCCGCCTTCTCGTGCAGTTGTTGGAAGGCAATGGCCCGGGCCAAGGACTCGAAGGGCGACCGCCCCTTGCGCGGCTTCAGGGCGAAGGGTCCGATCCGCCGGATCAGCCTCTTCATCACGGGATCGACGCGGGCCAGGTGTCGCGTGGCTGGAGAGTGCCGCCCCATGGATCGTTGTCGCACGTTCCCCTAGTCCTGCGCCACGATTGCGTCGGCTTCGATCTCCACCAGCATGTCGGGATCGATCAGGCGCTTGACCTCCACCATGGTGGTGGCCGGTCGAATGTTGCCGAACATCTCGCCGTGGGCGCGGCCCACGTCCTGCCACTGATCGATGTTCGCCATGTAGATGCGGGTGCGGACCACATCGCTGAGCGAGGCGCCGGCCTGCTTGAGGGCCGCCTCGATCGTCTTGAAGGTCTGAATGGTCTGGGCGTAGGGATCGCCCTTGCCCACCAACCCTGACGGCGTCATGGCCGTCGATCCGGACACCTGGACATGCGCCCCGATCCGTACCGCGCGCGAATAGCCGATCTTGCCTTCCCAGGGACCACCCGTTGAGACATTCTGACGCGCCACGCTGCTCACTCCTCTCGTTGGCCGGCTGATCACCGCGGACGACTCGGCCTCCACGGTTCGCCGGCTCTCGGTGGGGTATCTGACCAACCTGGACCCTAACGAGGCGGTCTTGGGTCTGTCAACCGGCAGGTGAAAGGCTGGGAAGGCCGGAGGCTCCGGCCTTCCCCGCGGTCGATCTCGGCGAGCGTTACTTCGGGAAGGACGTCGGCGCTTTGATCTGCTGCCAGCCTTCGCCGTTGAGAGACTTGAGGAAGGCGACGAGGTCGGCCTGTTCCTGTTCATTCATCTCGAGCGGGATGAGCGTATTGTCCTTGTGCGGGTTCTGGATGCCGCCTTGATTGTAGAAGTTCACCACGTCCTCCAGATTTTTGAATCGTCCGTCGTGCATATAGGGCGCCGTGCGGGCGATCTCCCGCAAGGTCGGCGTCTTGAAAGCCCCGATGTCCTCCGGGTTCTTGGTCACCAGGTAGCGGCCCAAGTCGACGGTGTTGGTATCCCACCCGATGCCGAGATTGTGAAACTTCTCGTCGGAGAAGTTGAAGCCCGAATGGCAGCGGGTGCAGCGGGCCTTGCCGCGGAAGAGCTCCAACCCGCGCTGGGCCGATGCCGAGAGGGCTTTCTCCTCGCCGCCGACATCGAACCGATCCACCGCGCTGTTCCCCGAGACGATGGTCCGCTGAAAGCTGGCGATGGCCTTGCCCACGTCTTCGATCACGATGTCGCGCCCGAACACCTCCTGGAAGAGCTTCCGGTAGCCGGCGATGGTCCGCATCTTGGCGACCATCTCGTCGTGGTTGATGAAGCCGTGCTCGACCGGGCTCACGAAGGGGCCGATCGACTGATCTTCCAGCGTCTCGGCCCGGCCGTCCCAGAACTGCCCCTTGCTGTAGACCCGGTTGATCGACGCCGGCGCGCTCCGGCCTCCCTTCAGCTTCTTGATGCCGGTCGAGACCGGCTGGCCGTCGGTGAAGGCCATGCTCGGCAGATGGCAGCTCGCGCAGGCGATGGTGTTGTTCTTGGACAGCCGCTTGTCGAAGAAGAGCAGCCGGCCCAGCTCGATCTTCTGCGCCGTTTGCGGATTGTCGGCAGGGATGTAGCCGGCCGGATCCTCCAGGCCCAGCGGCACCGCCTGTTGTGTCGCGGGGGCCATGGATTGAGCCGCTCGGGATTCGTCTATCGCAGCGCCGGCCATTACGGCCGCGATGGCCATGATCGCGCCGACTGATTGCCTGATCTGAGTCCGTTTCATCGTCGCCTCCTTTCTTTGTTCCGTCCCTGTCCGTTACGCCTCCGCATGGGCCCGAAGCATCCAGGCCATCTTCTCGTGGGCCTCCAGGATCCCCGTGAGGAAATCGCTCGTGCCGACGTCTCGATAGGTGACGCCAGTTGTCTCGATGTCCGCGCGCACCTGCCGGACGATTGATTCGTGGTCCTGCAAAAGGGCCGCGACCATCCCTTGCGCGTTGAGGATCGTTTGCTGTTCCTGCAAGCGGGTCATGGCCAGGAGCGACGCGAGCGTCCCCGGCGCGACGGCGCCCAGCGCCCGCCCCCGCTCCGCGATCTCATCGATCGTGTCGTCGATCGCCTCATACTGGCCCCCGAACAACCGATGCAATTCGCTGAAGTGCGGACCCGTCACATTCCAGTGATACTGACGGGTCTTGGCGGATAAGACTGCTTCGTCGGCCTGGATGGCGGCGAGAATTCGGCTCACCGCTTGTCGATCGCCGTCGCTGATGCCGATAGTCGGTTTCATGTGCCTTCCTCCTTGTTGATCCAGATGCGTGATGTGTTGTCACCGTGAGCACACCGCCTACCTTAGCGCCGCCCAGATCATCAGTCCAATTGATAATGCATTGTATTTCGATTAGTATTGCTTATCTCATGAGGAGGCGGGCTATGACGCTCACGGAATTGCAGTACGTCGTCGCAGTGGCGCAGGAAGGGCACTTTGGGCGGGCGGCGGACCGGGCCTGCGTGACGCAGCCGGCCTTGAGCCTGGCGATCAAGAAACTGGAAGACGAGCTGGGCGTGGCCATCTTCGACCGGCGCAAGAACCAGGTGGCGCTCACGCCCTTGGGCGAACGGATCGTCCAGCAGGCCCAGCGGGTCCTGGAGGAAGCCGAACAGCTGAAGGCCCTCGCCGCGCAGGGCAAGAATCAGCTCATCGGCCCGCTGCGGTTCGGGGTCATCGCGACCGTCGGGCCCTATCTCTTGCCCGAGCTCGTCCCCCTCCTCCACAAGCGGGCGCCTCAGATGCCGCTCGAGATCGAAGAGAATCTCACGGTCCACCTCACCGCCATGCTCAAGAGCGGGAAGCTCGACGTCATCATGATCGCGCTGCCCTTTGACGAGCCCGGCATCGTGACGAAGGCCCTCTACGACGAGCCGTTCAAGGCGGTGGTGCCCGCCGATCATCCCTTGGCCAAGAAGGCGAGGCTCGATTCACGGGCGCTGAGCGGGGAGCGGGTCTTGCTCCCCCATGCGGGCCATTGCTTTCGGCAGCAGGTCTTGGAGACCTGCCCGGAGTTGAGCCGGTCCGATGCGGAGGGAATGCAGGGCAATTCGCTCGAGACGATTCGTCAGATGGTCATGTCGGGGCTGGGGGTCACGGTCATGCCCTGCAGCGCGGTCACGGCGAAGCACCAGCACAAGCGACTGGCCGTCGTGGATTTCGGCAAGCCCGTGCCGGGCCGGCGCATCGCCTTGGCCTGGCGGAAGGGTTTTCCGCGTCCGGACGTCATCACGGCGATCCACGCGGCCGTTCACGCGCTCAAGGTGCCGGAACTCGAGATGTTGGGAGGGTGAGGCTAGCCCTGCGGGGCGGCCCCGGGCGGTGGAGCCGGCTGTGCGGCCGTACTCTCCGGCGACCAGCCGCCGCCGAGCGCTTTGTACAGCTGGACGATCGACACCAACTGGAGCCGTTGGCTGGCTGCCTGCGCCAGCTCGGCTTCGAACAGGCTGCGGCGCGCGACGAGCACGTCGAGATAGTTGGCCAACCCGCCTTTGTACCGCAACTCGGCCAGGCGTAGGGCCGACTGCAGCGCCGCGACCTGCTGCTGTTGAGCCTTGTTCTGCTCGCGCGCGGTGCGCACGGCCACGAGCGCATCTTCCACTTCGCGAAAAGCCGTCAGCACGGCTTTTTCATAGTCCGCCAGGGCTTCCTTCGCGATGGCCTCGGCCACCTCTTGCTGAAAGCCCAGCGCTTGTCCGTTCAGCAGGGGCGAGGTCAGCCCCGGGCCGACGGCGCCGTAGGCCGTTTCGTTGGCAACGAGCCGGGACAACTGCGGGCTGGCGACGCCGAGGAGACCCGTCAGGCTGAGCTTGGGGAAGCGCTCGGCCTTGGCGACGCCGATCCGCGCCGTCGCCGCCGCAAGCTGGTGCTCCGCTTGAACCAAGTCGGGCCGGCGTTGCAGCAGGTCCGACGGCAAACCCGGCGGCACATCCGGCGGCAGGACCTGCTCGGCCAGTCCCTTGCCTCTCGACACGGCCGCGGGCTTCCGCCCCAATAAGACGCTCAATTCGTTCTCCTGCTGAATCTTCTGCCGCTCCAGCTCGGCCGTCCGCGCCGCGGCGTTGGCGCGCTCGGCTTCGAATTGATCGGCGTCCAACTTGGACGAGAGCCCCTGGCGCAAGCGCGCCTGGGCGATCCGCACCGACTCCTCCCACGACTGGAGCGTGCGCTTGGCGATCTCGTACTGGCGGTCGTACTGGAGCAGGTCGAAGTAGGCCTCCGCGACCCCGCTCACCAGTTGCAAGATCACCGCGCGTCGGCTCTCTTCGCGCGCGAGCAGGTCCGCCCGTGCCGCCTCGTTCGAACGTCTGATCCGGCCCCAGACATCCAACTCCCAGGACAAGCTCCCTTGCAGGTAATAGTTGAAGGGGTTCGCAAAACCGGGAAACAAGAAGATGGCCTTTCGCCCGAACGAGGGCGCGTTGCCCGAAATCGCCGCGCCCGGCAGATAGTCCGATTTCGCCACCAGGGCCCTGGCTTGATACTCCTCCACCGTGGCGACGGCACGTTGCAGATCCTTGTTCTCTTGCAACGCAATGCGGACCAGCTTGTGCAGCTCCTCATCCTTGAGCAGTTCCCACCAGGGCAGATTGGCGATGGACGGCGCATCGCCGGCGCCCGCCGCCTCCCGGAAGGCGGCTCCCGGCTGCTGATCGGGACGTTGAAAGTCCGGTCCCACGGCGCAGGACTGGAGAATCAGAACCATCCCGATGGCGAAGAGGGCGCGCATGTCAGGGTTCTTCCTCGGCGGGCGTAAGCGGCATGGCCGGTTCCGGCGGCGGCGCTTCGGCCGGCGCGCGCCGCGCGGTCAACTTGCGAATGAGCACGTAAAACAGCGGCACGAAGAAAATGGCCAGGAAGGTGGCGGCGAGCATCCCGCCCAGTACGCCCGTCCCGATGGACTGCCGGCTCGCCGCGCCCGCGCCGGTCGCCACCACCAAGGGCAGCATGCCGAAAATAAAGGCCATCGAGGTCATGATGATCGGTCGGAACCGCAAGCGCGCGGCTTCGGTCGCCGCTTCCAAGAGGGGCCGGCCCGCTTCATAGCGGGTATTGGCGAACTCGACGATCAAGATCGCATTCTTGGCCGACAGCCCGATCAAGGTCACCAGCCCGATCTGAAAGTAGATGTCGTTCGTGAAGCCGCGGGCCCAGACGGCCGTCAGCGCCCCGAAGATCGCAAAGGGCACGGCCAGGATCACGGCAAAGGGCACCGCCCAGCTCTCGAACTGGGCTGCCAGCACGAGAAAGACCATCAAGAGTCCGATGGCGAAGACCTGGCCCGATTGTCCGCCGACCCGCCGCTCCTGGAAAGAGATATTGCTCCAGTCGATCGCGTAGCCCTGCGGCAACAACACCTCCTTGGCCACTCGATCCAGCGCTTCCAGGGCCTGGCCGGAACTGAATCCCGACTTGGCGGCGCCGAGGACCAGCGCGGTGTTGTAGCCGTTGAAGTGGTTGACCGGATCGGGCCCGCTCTGGAACTCCGTGGTCACCACGGTGTCGAGCGGGATCATGTTCATGCCCTGCGGGGTCTGGG
>CAYZTJ010000120.1:0-10098 GCA_964481215.1 uncultured Nitrospira sp.
TCCCGACACGGCTCGTCTCCAACGAGGAATTTCCGCCGCTTCCCCAAACCGAGGCCCAGCGCCATGTTGAATCCCTTGCCTATCAGACGGCCGAGCGCCAGGCGCGGCGCCTGGGTCTGAACCGGCGCGAGTTCTTGCGCACCAGCGGCGGCATGGCGGCGGCCTTTCTCGCGACGAACTCGGTCTTCGGGCGGTTCTTCGATGTGTGGGACATCGAACTGGTCGACCCGTCCGCGGCGGCGGAGCGGGCCGGATCGCCACCCTTCGTCTTCGACGTGCAGACCCACTACGTGGGCAGTCGGTACGATCCGGTGAATGCGGAAGCCTCGCGCAAGGGCGCGGTGTCCAAGGATCGCCTCCTGGCCCTCCGCAAACATGTGCGGGAACTGGGTTGGAATCCGGACCTCCGGCGCGATACCGGCAGCCTCGTCGATCTCTCCTGGGAAAATTTCGTCAGGGAAGTCTTCCTCGAGAGCGATACCACCATCGGCCTCATCAGCACACCGCCGGGGCCCTATCCGCAGGAGGCCGTCGTCCCGCCGAGCGAGATGACGCATATCCGGGATGAGATCAACCGCGTCGCCGGCTCCCAGCGTATGCTGGCGCACGGCTTGGCCACACCGCAATTGGGCCGCGCGGATCTCGACTTTATGGACATGCAGGCCGGATCGCTGAAGGTCGATGCCTGGAAATGCTATACGGGCTCGCCGCCCAAGGGCCTCGAACAAGGCTGGTGGATGGACGACGAGAAGATCGCCTACCCGATGTTGGAGCGGGCCCGCGCGCTCAAAGTCCCGCGCATCTGTGTCCACAAGGGTTTGCCGCTGGGCCCCATTGAGGACTACAACCACCCGCGCGACCTCATCAACGCGGCGAAGGACTTCCCCGATATTCAGTTTCTGGTCTATCACTCCGGCTTTCGCGGGACGGCCGGGCTCGACGAGGCGTTCCGGCGCACGGGCGACCTCCCTTGGACCACCGAGTTTTGCCGGATGAAAGCGGCCGAACCTTCGATCACCAACATTCATATGGAGCTGGGCTCCACCTTCGGACAACTGGTGTCCACGCATCCGGAGCTCTGCGCCCATCTGCTGGGACAGATCCTCGCCGCCTTCGGCGCCGACCATGTCCTATGGGGCACGGACTCCATTTGGTACGGCAGCCCTAGATGGCAGCTGGAAGCGTTCCGCCGGTTCCAGATTCCGGATCGCCTGATCGAGCGGCATGGTTATCGTCCGGTGACGCCTGAGGTGAAGGCGCAGATCCTCGGGTTGAACGCCGCTCACCTGTTCGGCGTCGATGTCGGCGCGACCAGGAAAGCCGTCCCGTCCGATTATCTGGGCCGGATCAAGATGGCCTACCAAGAGACGGCCCCAGGAGGGCCCTCCCGCTGGTACGGCTGGGTGGCCGGGGGAACGTGAGAACGGCCCTCTTCCGCACAGGCGGCACGGGTCTGCTCGAGATGACATGAAGGGCTCCGCCACGCGTTGAACATCGTCACCAAGAATTTCCGGAACGAGCAGGCGTCCGACACGATCTTCCAGGGCGGGGTCCGCCTCGGCGCTCAGTCGGTCCTGCGGGCCGGGACACGGTACGAGAGTCCGATCGTGTTGAAGAGCCGGGTTTTCATCAATGTCGGCGTGGTGTTGGGGCGCTATACGGTCATCGGGGCCCATACGCTCGTGCAGCGCGCCACGATCGGCTCGTTTTGCAGTATCGGGGAGCATTGCAATCTCAACAACCTGGCCTCCCACCCGACCGACTGGCTGAGCACGCACCCGTTTCAGGCGAATACCAAGCCCTTCGAGTTCGATCCGGACTACGTCGCGGTCAGGAAGATCACGCGATCATGGACCTACGGCCCCTTGACGATCGGCCACGATGTCTGGATAGGGGATGAAGTATCGGTGCTCGGGGGCGTCACCATCGGCCACGGGGCCATCATCGGCGCGAAGTCCTTCGTGAATCGGGACATTCCCCCCTATGCCATCGCAGCCGGGGCTCCGGCACGGGTGAAGAAGTTTCGGTTCCCGGAGGCGACCATCGCGAAATTGCTCGACCTGTGCTGGTGGGACCTGCGTCTCGCCGATCTCGCGGAAGTGCAGTTCGATCAGATCGACGTGGCGATCGAGCAGATTCGCGCCATTCAACACCGTCAATCACGGAGTACGACCGATGAAAAGTGAGATTTTGTATCCGGGTGCCTTTCCGTTGGTGCGCGTAGAGCTAGGGTCGGGAGAGACGATCAAAGCCGAATCCGGCGCCATGGTCGCCTCCTCTCCGACCATCGATGTCGAAAGCAAAATGGAGGGCGGTTTTCTCGGCGCGCTCTCCCGCAAACTGCTGACCGGGGAAAAGTTTTTCTTCCAGACGCTGCGAGCCTCGCGCGGCGCCGGCGAAGTGCTCCTAGCTCCGACCGTGCCCGGCGACATCGTCATCATCGACCTTGACGGCGTGAATGAGTACCTCGTTCAGAAAGACGGATTCCTGGCCGGCGCCGACGGCGTCAAGATCGACAGTCAAATGCAGGGACTGGGCCGCGGCCTCCTGGGCGGCGAAGGGTTCTTCATCTTGAAGATCAGCGGGCAGGGCCAGCTCATCCTGAACAGCTTCGGGGCCATTCACCGGGTCGACTTGGCGCCGAATCAAGAGTACATCGTCGACAATGCGCACCTGGTCGCCTGGACCGCCACGACGACCTATGCCATCGAACGGGCCGCCGCCGGCTGGATCGCGAGCTTTACCTCCGGCGAAGGGTTCGTCTGCCGCTTCCGCGGGCCGGGCGTGGTCTATCTCCAGAGCCGCAACCCCGGCGGCTTCGGCGCCTGGATCCGCCAGTTCATTCCCGTCTCGGAATGATTGCACCATGAATCATCGGGTCATTGATTCATTGAGAACCCGGTGTCGGCGACGTCAATGAATCAATCGGCAATCCTTCAATGACCCAATGGTCCCCCAACGCCCTCTGCTACGGCGAGGGCCTGCCCGGGGCCGGGGCGCCCTGCCGCCTCGACGTCGGCCCCGACGGCTTGGCTTTCTCTCAGAATGGGACAGAACCGGAGCTGATCTCCTACGCGCAGCTCTCTGTCGGCGCGGGCGGATTCGATCATGACCATCTCGTGCTCACGTGGAACCGTCTCGGCGGCAGCCGCACCCTCTACTTCAAGGACGCCGACCTGATCCTAGCTTTCCGACACGCGGCGCCGCACGAACTCACCGAGGCCCTGGAGCGGACCGCGCAGCAAGTCCGTCGGGCAAGGGGCAGCCACCGCCGCTGGCTGCTGGCCGGCCTCGCGTCAGTGGTCGGCCTACTGCTGTTCCTCTGGTTCGGCTCGGACCTGCTGGCGCGCAGCGCCGCGCGGCAAGTGCCGATCGAATGGGAGCGGCAGATCGGCGAGGCGGCCCGCGCGGATTTTCTGCGCAATCAGACCGTCCTGAAGGAAGGGCCGGCCGTCTCCTCCGTGCAGGAGATCACCAAACGGCTGAGCGAGCAGATCCCCGACAATCCCTACGCCTTCGAGGTTACGGTCGTCCGAAGCGACGTGGTGAACGCCTTTGCGCTGCCGGGCGGCTATGTGGTGGTCTTCACCGGCCTCATGAAGAAGGCCGACGGCCCGGAGGAAGTCGCGGGCGTCCTGGCCCATGAGCTCAACCACGTAGTGCAGCGGCACGCCATGGAGCGGATCGTCAAGACCCTAGGGCTGGTGGCCATTGGGTCCATCCTCTTTGGGAACCAAGAAGGGCTCGTCGGTTTGGCGAAACAGTTGGGGCTCGAACTGCTCACGCTGAAATTCGGCCGGGAGCAGGAGATCGAAGCGGACGTGACCGGCCTGCGCCTCATCCATCGCGCCAAAATCGCGCCCGATGGGATGATCCGCTTCTTCGAGAAACTCTCCGAGGGGGACAAGCAGCATGTGGAGTTGCTCTCTACGCACCCGATGAGCGCCGCACGCGCCGAACGGCTGAAGCAGGAGTTGGCCGCGCTGCCCAAACAGGAACCGGTGCCCTTTTCCTTTGAATGGGCCCCCGTGCATGCCGCCGTGGAACAGCCGGGCGAGCCGGCGCGTCCATGACGCGGCCCCTCCGCATCGGCGTGATCGCCGACACCCATGGCCTCTTCGACCGCGCCATCCTCCGCCACTTCCAGAGCGTCGACCAGATTCTTCACGCCGGTGACGTCGGCGATCGCTCCGTGCTGGAGCAGCTGCGGGCGCTCGCGCCGGTGCATGTCGTCTCCGGGAATGTCGATGGTTATGAAGACAGCGGGATCCTCCCGGAATCCCTCGTCACGCTGGCCGGACGCCGCATCGCGCTCCGTCACATCCTGTACGAGGGCGGTCGCCTGACAACAGAAGGGGCGGCCTATCTCGACCGGGTCAAGCCCGACCTCTGCGTTTTCGGTCACACGCACAAGGCTGCGGCCGTTTGGCGTGCAGGGACCCTGTTGTTCAACCCAGGCTCGGCGGGGCCGAAGCGCTTCTCACTGCCCCGGAGCCTGGGCCTCCTCACCCTGACCGATGAAGGAATTCTTCACGAACATGTCCCGCTTGCGGATCGTGCCGATGGGCGGTAGGCTGGCCCGACCTGATCGGTGGAGCTTCACTCACTTTTCTGCTAGAGTGCGGCGTTTTTTTGATGTGAATCCGTTTTCGTTGTCACCCGCGTAACAGGTTCACCATGCCGAAGACCCTGTCCGAGATGTCCGCCGTCGCGATTCGTCGAGGGATGTTCCTTTGGCTCCTGGCCGCGTTGGGCTTGGGGGGCTGCGCGTCGGTCTCGGACCTCCGCTCGTTCGACGTCACGGTTTCTGGTACGCAGCTCGATGCGACGGTGCCCGCTCCGATCGAGCTGGCGCAGGGTGCGACTCCCGATTCGGACAAGCCGACGCCGGACCGCGCCGAACCCACTACGCTCGCCGAGCCCCCGACCGGGATCGCGGCCCCTGAAGCGCCGGAGCCGGCCGCGCCGTCCGAAGCTGCCTCCAGCGAGGAACCCCTCGATCCCTTCGCCAAGGAAGACGAAGCCGGGGGCAAGCAAGACGAGTACGATCCCTTGGAGCCTTATAATAGCGCGGTGTTCGAGTTCAATCGGAAGGTCGACCGGTACCTCCTCAAGCCGGTAGCCAAAGCGTACAACTTTGTGCTCCCCGACGCCGTGCAACGGGGCTTCTCGAATTTCTTCCAGAATGTTCGCTTCGTGCCTCGCCTGCTGAACAATATTTTTCAGGGCAAGGTGAAAGGCGCGGGCATCGAGGGCGGCCGTTTTCTGATCAACAGCACCTTGGGCGTCGGCGGGTTCATGGATCCGGCGCGCCATTGGTTCAAGCTCGAGACGCCGCCCGAAGACTTCGGCCAGACCCTCGGCGTCTACGGCGTCAAGCCGGGCCCCTATTTGATGCTGCCCTTCCTTCCCCCCTTCACGGTCCGGGACGTGACCGGCTTCCTCGTGGACATCGTCCTCGACCCGATCAACTACTTCGTGTTCCCCTCCATCGAGCTGGACGGCGCGCCCTCGCTCATCGAACACAAGAATCGAGGCACGACGACCATCGCGCAGTTCGGCTCGCGCGTCTATGAGATCGTGAACGACCGCTCGCTGAATCTGGAAACCTATCAGGGCGTAGAAGAGGCGACCCTCGACCTCTACGTCGCCGTCCGCAACGCCTATCTCCAAAAACGCGCCAAGGCGATCAAAGAATAGCGTCACTCGCCACAGCCACCAGGAGGTCGCGATGATCGAGGACCTGCACACACGCCGGATCGACGTGCTGGCGATCGGCCTGTTCGGCCTCGCGGTCGGCGCCCTGACCCTGGGCGTGGCGCAGTTGGGCGGCATTCCGGAATCGAACAAGGTCGGCACGCTGGTCATCGCCCTGGCCTTTGGCGGCATCGTGCAGATCCTGGCGGGGATTACCGACATCCGCTATCACGAACAGCTCGGCGGGACAGCCCTGACGATGTACGGGTTCTTTTGGACGACCGTCTGCACCGCCAAGCTCGTCAGCGAGGGCACCTCGTTCCACCTGGACATGGTGCTCTACGCGCCGATCAACATCGTCTATTGCCTCTTCTCCGCCGTCATGGTGTACTTGACGGCCTACCGAAACACGACGCTCTGCCTCCTGCACGTCGTGATTACGCTCACGTTTTTCGCGACCTCGCTCGCCCGGCTGGATCTGTTGTCGGAAACCCTGCCTGGCATCGGCCACATCCTGGTCGGACTCATGGCGTTTTATCACGCCGTCGCCAGCCTGACCCAGGCTTTTACGGGCTCTGCGCTACTTCCGCTGGGCCCCCCGCTGCTCTCTCGCCCGGAGTAGCCCAACTCGGAGCACCATGTGATTCGGCTGTGGTTTCGCGCCGATTCGGGAGCCGAGACCTCGGTCGTTTCGGGAGGGCCTTGAGTGATTTGCTGAAAAGGCTATACTGGTCCTCATCCCGGTCGACACTCAGGGCCGTAGACCTATGAGCGCCCCCTCGCCTCTATCACGTCGCACCATCTTCAAGTACGGCCTCGCCGGACTCGCGACGCTGATCGGGCCCCCGTCTATTCCACCCTGGCGCGATTCAGCAGACCGCTCGCTCCTCTGGCGCCTGGCCGATCTGGCGGGAGCGTCCATGACGCCGGCTTCCTCGGCGGCGCCTGCATCGCTCCGATCCAATTTTCACGCCGTCTACGACGACCTTTTCGCGCGGGACCGTTTTTTCCTGTTTCTCCAAAATGTCTACCACCTATATCCGGAAAGTCAGTTTCATCAATTGATCATTGACCTCACGAAGGACTATCGCTCCGACCAGGAGATTTACCTGAAGCTGCAGGAGCGGCTGCCCACCATTAAGCCCTTCCTGTCCGAAGCCACCTACGGCCTGCCGGCCTTGAAGAAGCAGAAGGAGGAGATGGCCCACGAAACGGCAGCGCTCCTCGGCGCCACGCGGACCCTGTCCGGCTATGTGGAGATCGGCACGACGGGCCGCTACGCCAACGGTATCCGGCGTCTCATTCCCATCGACGGCCCGCTCTACATCGTGAACGACATTGCGCCCGGGTTCTCGCCCAACGACATCGCCGAGCGTGGGCAACTGCCCAGGCTCGGCGCCTTCGTGAACATGGGGAATTACGAGCCCTTCAACGGGACGGCCATTCCGGACGACAGCGTCGAGCTGGTCACGAACTTCATCGGCTTCCACCATGCGCCGGCGGAGAAGCGGGCCCGGTTCGTTCAAGCGGTCTGGCAGGTGCTCAAGCCGGGGGGACGCCTGGTCGTGCGCGACCATGACGTCAACAGCCCTGAGATGGACGCCTTCGTCGCCTTGGCCCATGACGTCTTCAACGCCGGCCTCGGCATCACATGGCAGGACAACGCGGCGCAAATCAGAAACTTCACCTCCGTGCCGCAACTGGCCGAGGTGCTTGGACAAGCCGGGTTCGAGAAGACCGGCGCCGTCCAACTGCAAGCCCACGATCCCACCATCAACACGTTGATGGTCTTCGTGAAACCAGCCACGCGCCCCCTCTAGAGAATCCGATGCGGCTCAGACCTGCTGCGATCCTGCTCATCCTGACCCTCGTCGCCGGCTTTGCCCTTCCCGCCGCGGCCGAACCGGCCATCGTCAACGACGTCACGCAGATCAATCCGATCGAGGTTGATCAGGTGGTAGTGCCCAAGACCGTCGACGAAGTCCGCGAGCTGGTCCGCACCCATCGCGGCCCCATTTCTATCGGCGGCGGCCACTTCAGCATGGGCGGCCAGACGGCATCGGAGAAAACCCTCCACCTGGACATGCGCGGCCTCCATCGCATCCTCGCCTTCTCGCCGGAGACGAAGAGCATCACGGTCGAGGCCGGGATCACCTGGCGGGCCATTCAAGAGACCATCGATCGCTCCAACCTGTCGCTCAAGATCATGCAGTCTTACGCCAACTTCACAGTGGGCGGCTCCCTCAGCGTGAACGTGCACGGGCGCTACGTCGGGCAAGGGCCACTGATCGGGTCCGTGAAGGCGATCAAGGTCGTCCTGGCGGACGGCCAACTGGTGGAGGCCACCCCCACCGAACGGCCGGAGCTCTTCTTCGGCTGCATCGGCGGCTACGGAGGGCTGGGCGTCATCGTCGAAGCCACGTTGGAGCTGGACGAGAATCGCCGGGTCGAGCGCAGCGTGCAGAAGATGCCCGTGACCGCCTACAAAGACTATTTCTTCAAGACCATCAAGCCGTCGACGACCGCGATTTTTCACAACGGCGACATCTATCCGCCGGCCTACGACCAGGTGCTCGCCATCACCTGGTCGGCGACCGACAAGCCCGTCACCGTCGAGGACCGCCTGATGCCGGTGCAAGACCACTATTGGTTCGACCAATTCTCTTACTGGATGCTGTCGGAAGTGCCCTTCGGCAAGCAGATCCGCGAGAAGATCATCGACCCGGTCCGGCTACGCGGCGAGGCCGTGGTCTGGCGCAACTACGAAGCCAGTTATGATGTCCGCCAGCTCGAGCCGCGTTCCCGCGCCGAGTCGACCTACGTGCTGGAAGAGTATTTTGTCCCGGTCCACCGGTTCGACGAGTTCGTCCCCAAGATGGCCGAGATCTTTCAGCGCTACGAGGCCAACATCGTCAACGTGTCGATCCGGCATGCCATTCCAGACCGCGGCTCCTTGCTGGCCTGGGCCCGCGACGAAGTCTTCGCCTTCGTCGTCTACTACAAGCAGGGCACAAGTCCGCATGAGAAAACGGCGGTCGGGATCTGGACGCGCGAGCTGATCGACGCCGTGCTCTCGGTTGGCGGCACCTATTATCTGCCGTACCAGCTGCATGCCACCGACGAGCAGTTCCATCGGGCCTACCCGCGCGCGCAGGAATACTTCGCGCTGAAACAACAGCTCGATCCCGAGAACCGGTTCCGCAATAAGCTCTGGGACAAGTACGACCATCCACCTGCGACCTCCGTGGCATCACCCGCCGAACCGGCGTCAGCCCCCAGCGGCCCCGGACCCGAAGACGTAAAAAAAAACTTCACGCCCTAACCAACTACGCCCGTAGCCGGGATCAGACGTTCCTCACGCTTCCCGAGTGGTACATCGTCTATAGCGCCGACGAGTTCGGCGCCTTTGTCCAAACTCGTCCGCCGCACGACTTTCCCTACTTCTCCAGCATCCGTCAGTTCTGGTGCCTCTACCGTCAGGTGCTCCGCGAGACCTGGGATGCGCCGACGTTCAACTGGGGCTACCACGTGATGATCGGGGTGATCGGCGCGAGCTACACCGTCGAATACTTTTTCAAGGGCCTCTATGAGACGACCGTCGGCAGTGTGACTGCCTCGCTGACGTCGGAGGGCGAATGGAAAGCGGCAACCGGAGAAGATCGGTTTATCCAGCAGGTGGCCAAGGACTATGCCGCCTTCATCCACGCCACGCCCTGGTATGAGTATCCGTTTGGAGCAAGGCTGAAGGATCTGTGGACCGCGACCGGACCGGCGGAAGGCCCGCTCCTCCGCCGATGGGAGCGGCGGTTTGAGTTCACAACCGAGCTGCTGTTCAAGGCAGCGTGGGGCTGGGCGATCAAGCAAGGGACCCAGGCGGGCTATGACCCCGAAGCCCTGGAAGTCCAGGCCTGGGTCAAGAAGGGCTCACAGGACCTTGCGAGCCTCGCACCGACGATCAAAGTGCTCGAACAGCTCGACGACCGGTCCTACCTCATGGCCCTCCCGCGCTATGAGCCCTTCAAGCAGGCCGTGCAGACACTCATTGCCCATGATGCCCGACTCGTCGAAGTGGCCGGCAATGAACAGATTCTCCTCACGATTCTGGCGCCCCGCGACTGGGACGACCTCTATCACCGCGGCATGACGGTCTGCGAGTGGACCATCCTCACCGAGCCGCAGCGCAAACGCGTCGCGCTCCTCGTCCCCATCGCGCAACTCCACGAAACCCTCCCGAGCCTCGACCGCGAAGGGCTGGTGCTCGACCACTTGTACGATTATTAGCAGGCACCCGCGGCGATGTTACCGAGTCAGCGAATCTTCTTCGTCCGGTGGGGTGGCGTGGATGTGCGCCGCCAGGGAGGGGAAGCGTTCGGCGATGCGCTGCTTCATCTCCCAGGCGAC